>NC_015385.1:1772241-2092111 GCF_000195275.1 Treponema succinifaciens DSM 2489
TTGAAGGCTTTATTAACTCGTTCATTTAGAGAATATTTTTCCTTTTGTGCTGCGAGCATTACAAGTCTGTATGTAAAATACACATCATTATGGTGATTTGTAAATTGACCAGGAAATATTTTCGTAGTTTCATTTCCAGAGTCACTATTTGACATTCTGTTGTAAAGTATTCCTACAATTGGAGCCAAAACAAAAACATCGATGTTGCGTTTAAACAGGCTGTTTCCAGACTGAGGAAATTTTGCTGTAAGTTTATTAACTTTTACTGCATGAGCTCCCTTGAATGAATATTCATTATCAAACATATCTACCTCGCTTCAATTCTAGTTTCCAGTTCATTTATTTTTATGAACTCGTATCTTTTTCCAATTTTTGCACTCATATTTTCTTCTGCGACTTCTGCATCTTTGTCATAGGAAAAGAAAATAACTTGCTCTGCAATTTTAGGAAGAGTTTCGCAAACGTTTTTTACACGTTTCTTGTCAAAATTTGAAAGGGGGGCATCCATTACAAGTGGATATGGTTCTGATTGTAAAGACATATCAGAATTTCTATTTTTTGCATTTTCACGAGCCATTTTTATAACACCTGCAATAAAAGCAAAAATGACAGACATACTTTGCGCCGTTGAAGTTTCAATCATGCCGTTGTAACTTGCAAATTCATCAAGTCCAACTTTTATATTGTATTTTTCATCTACTTGCAATGAAAGTTTTCCGTTGTAGATATTCTTGAATATCTCATTGATATTTTCCTGAAGCCGTTCCCTTACTTCCTTTTCCCGTTTTGAATAGTCATCTTTTAACAACTGATACATATATATTGCATAGGCTTTATACACTGCAATTTTCTTATTGCTGTCACTTTTTAAAGCCTGCTCATCAAGAGAAGATTGAGCTCTGCTTTGCTGTTCTGTTTTTGCGCCTTTTTCTTCAAGCAAAGAAGACTTTTCCCCATTAAGCTCTACAATCTTTCTTTTGTTTTCTTCAAATTTTAGTTGCAAATCTGCCGAAGACTTAATATTTTTAAGCCGTTTTTCAATTTCTGAAATTTCCGAATTCAATTCTTCTAGTCCAGAATCTTTTTCTCTGATTTCTCTGTACTTTTTAACAATGGAATCTTCATAAAAATTTTCAGAGTCAGCAAGGCGCTGCTTTGCGCTTCCGCTAAAATCTGAAATAAAATTTCCAAGACTTTTAGGCGGAATAAATTTCAATAATTCATCAAATGCTTCAAGTTCTTTTGAGTTTTCTTTTAAGCAAGTTCCGCAGATACAAAAGCCTCTTTGCTTTAGATAATCTATTGTTTTCGCAGTAATGTCAGGAATTCCTTTATCAAGACTATCCGTCTCAGCAAGTTCTGTTAAAACATCTCTGATAATTTTCCTTGAAAACCAAGATAAACCTTTGCTATTGAAAATGTCAACAAAACTAGAAATCGTATCACTTTTTTCTTTTTTTAATTTTTCAATAGAAACTTCATAACAATTTTTCTCTTTTATAAGGTTTTCAGAATCTTTGTTTGCTTCCATTTCTTTAGAAAGTTCTTCCTGCTGTTTTTCAAGATTTGATACATCAGCATCGATTTCTCTGCTTCTTTCATCAATTCTATCAAGTTCTTTATTCAAAAAATCAATCTTATCTTGTAAATCTGCAATCTGGGAATTTGCTTTTGAATCAAAGTCTCTGTTGTAACTTTTTATCACAGAAGAACTTGAACGTCCATTTAAATGGTCGAGAGTGATTGTAAAGGCGGAAAGCCCCAATAATCGTTCTACAGCATCTTTGAATTCAGCACTCTTTCCATCATTTATTTCTTTGCTCATATTTTGTATTCGTTCACCGTCAAAGAAAAAATAATTAGAAAGCTCGGAAGGAAGTATTTCCTTTATTCTTAAATCAACTTCTCTTTGTTCAACAAATTTAGTATTTCCCTGTGGATTTCTATACTTGATTTTCAATTCAGAACTGTTCGGCGTATTCAGTTCTCCTGTCGCATTCGTTGTGTATTTTTGTTCCCGAGTTATTTCATATTGCGTATTGTTATGTATAAGCTGTAGTGAAACTCTTACAAAAGATTCTTTGTTTGGGCCTAGATTTTGAGAAATTTCCTTATTCAGCAAAATAGAATCTGTAAAAGTTGTTTTTCCATACAAACACCATCTGAATGCTTGAGCAAAAGTTGTTTTTCCGGCGCCATTTTCACCAAGAATAATCGTGATATTTTTCACATTGTCTTCTGAAAATTCTACAGACTGAAGGCCTTTAAACTGTCTAAAATTTTCGAGCGTGATTTTTTTTATAAGCATGCCACTTCCTCCGCAATTTTCTTTTTTATATCCTTAATCATTTCTAAATCGCCTTTTTCTTTTGTGGAAATATTCTTCTTTTCTGCAACCAAAATGGATGTAAGAATGTTTCTTGCCTTCTTAACATCAATTTCAATTCCGTCCTCTACAACTTTATCACTGCTCATTTTCAAAATCCTCCTTAAATATTAAATCCTTATCTGTAAGTTCATACAGTTTTTTTATTTCTTCAATTCTTTTCATTGCTGAAATCTCTGTCATGGAAAGACGTGCAAATTCTATTGCCCTAACCAGTTCATTTATAACCAAAGTCCTTCCTTTCTTTTTCTGTTCTTCTGTTTCGTAAATAACTTCTGTTAAAGGACGAGGAAGCGTTATAAAGTCATAAATTTCTGCAAAATCTTTTCCGTCTGATTTTCTTAACACACGTCCACGCCGCTGAATGTACTCTTTCGGATTTGTTGTGCTTGCTAGAATGAAAGCTGTTTTTATAGCAGGAATATTCACTCCTTCGTCGAGACATTTTATTGCTATAAGCGCCTGTAGATTTTTTCCTTCTGAAAATTCTTGTTTTATAACTGCGCGTTCCTGCATATTTTCTTTTGAAGTAAACTGAGCTACTTTCATTCCAAGAAGATTTCCAAGCAAATCTGTAACAACTTCTATTTGCCTTTTTCCTTCTGAAATTTCATCATCGTTAGAATCATCAAGTCCAGAATTTTCATCGAAAACTTTTGTAGCTCCGCAGTAAACAAGAATGTGATTATCATTTATATAAGGCATTATCTGTTCTTTTAAAGCGCCAATTTTATTTGCCGCTCCTGCGACAAGTCTTGCCCGTTGCAATGCAATTCGCTTGCCTTTTTCATTCAGCTTTAATTTTCCATTTTTTCCTTTTACAACGCACTTTGAAATTTCACGGGAATATTGTTCATAATAAACAAATTCATCATCTGTTAGTGAAACAACAACCGGATAGTATTTATATCTTGTGAGCTTTTTCTCTTTGATGGCTCGCTCAAGACCATATTCAATGCACTTTTTTCCAAAATAATCATAAAGTGATTGAGTCCCTTCTTTATCGCCATGCCGTTCCAATGTAGCGGAAAGTGCAAGACGATAAGAAAATTTATTGCTCAAAAGTTTTCTCAAATATTCCGCACCGAAATTATGAGCTTCATCAACAACAAGCAATGCGTTTCCATGCAGTTTAGAGATTTGGTTTTGAACAAATTCGGAAGAAAATGTAGCGTTTGTAGAAATAAAGCAAAAAAACGTTTTATTTTTTATCTCTAGATTAAAATCTTCAACAGCATATTTTAGCAATGATTTCCAGTTTTTCTGTTCTGAAGAACTATAGCCGATAATTGGTTTCATTCCGAATTTTTCAATATCTTCAACCCATTGTTCAACTAAATGCTGATAAGGACAAACTATGAAAACTGCAAGCCTGTCATTTAAAACTTCGCTCAACTTTGAAACCGCACCTAAACCTGTGAGCGTTTTGCCAGTTCCTGTTGCCATATCAAAGATGCCTTTGTAATTTTGTTTTTCCCATTCTGAAATCGCCTCGTTTTGATAATCAAAAAGAGTTATATCTAAAGGAATCCTTGGAATATTCATTTTGTTTTCAATTTCCCCATTCTTTATTTTTTCAATCTGTAATTTTTTATTTTCTGAAATGAACTTGTTTTCGATCCCTTTTGAGAACGAACGACAGCCTATATTTGTCTTTAAAACTGTATAAATAAAGATTTTTCCCCAAGACTTACTGTTCTTCCATTTTTCATCAAACCAGAAGATATGACCTTTTACAGAAGTTCCGTTTTCAGGACGCACGACGACATTAGAAGAATTCATTTCTAAGTAATTCAACTCTGAATTATCTTCAAGTCCTTTCTTTGTAAAATTGGAACTTCCTACAATCGCGCAGGAATCATTTTTGCCCTTGAATATGTAGCACTTTGCATGAAGAAAGCTAGAGTGATTAGAATCTTGATAAGTATGAATTTCAAACTTTGGATTTTCTCCGATACAATAGTTTAAAAGTAAAGAAATCGCATCCTCATAATCAGCAACAACAGGAATATTGTCCAAATGATACTTGATGTAACTAGCCGGATAATCATTTAAGTCAATTTCATCAGCATGGCTCAATTGATAATTCTGAACTTCTGGGTCTTTACCAAGCAGAAGTTTTATTTTTGTATCTGGCCGTTCAAGAAAATTATTGAGTTCCTCAAAAATAAGTGCAACAGATGGAATATCCCAATAACCGGTCGCTATATAAAACTCATTATAATTTTCATCTAGCAACAAAGTTTTTATATATGAGCTAAGCTTGTAATTTTGAGAATTATCAATTAAAGGATTTTTGAATTTCTGTAACATTGATTTCTTCCTCACCTATTTTCCTCTATATACCCCATCGCCTTTTCCAGAGCGCAAAAGTCTTCTTCGCCTGTAAAATATCCCACGCTGAAGCGCACTGTGCCTGCCGGAAATGTTCCCAAGAATTTGTGTGCGAGCGGAGAGCATTGAAGTCCTGTGCGCACGGCGATTTCCATTTCATCAAAAACGTTTCCGATGTCTTCCGCCGCATAGCCGTCAAAAACGGTGGAGACAACGCCGATGCATTTTGTTTTTTCTGAAAATCTGTCCGCCGGACCTGCTATCTTCACAAAGTCATACTGCCGCAGAATCTCTAAAAGCCTGCGGTGATTTTTTTCTTCGGCAGCGCGGATTTCGTCCTGATTCTGCAAGAACCATTGTGCCGCCGCATGAAGTCCTGCCACCGCGCAGATGTTCTGGCTTCCCATCTCGTAGCGGCCCGGAATATTTTCGGGCATTTCCTGGTTCGCCGAATCAACGCCTGTTCCGCCAAAAAGGACCGGCTCCAGCGCAACATTACGGTTTTTTGCAAATCCGCCGATTCCGAACGGTCCGTACAACGTCTTGTGCCCGGCAAAAACCGCAAAGTCAACCAGGTCGTTCGCCACATCCAAAGGGACAAGCCCTGCCGTCTGCGCTATGTCGGTCACGGTAAGCGCGCCATACTTTTTCGCAGCGGCAAAAATTTCAAGAACCGGTGCGACAAGCCCTATCACGTTGCTTGCATGGCTTACAATCACAATGTCCGGCGGAATTTCTGCAAACTGTGCGTTGATTTTTTCAATGTCGTATTCAAAATCAGGAGAGACAAAAAGTTGCCTTACACAAATCTTTCCGACCTTTTCAAAATGATGCAGAACGCGCGTTACCGAATTGTGCTCAAACGGCGAAATGTAAACGGTTTTCTTCTTTTCATCCGCAAGCAGCCCCTGAATCACCATGTTCAGCGCAACAGTCGCGCTCGGAGCAAAAATCACGTCCTTGTTCGGAGAGCAAAGAATCTTCTGGATAAAACCACGTGTTTCAAAAATTATCTTCGATGATTCTGCCGCCAATTTGTACTGGCCGCGCCCCGCATTTCCTCCGTGCTTTCTGTAAAAAGAATCCATAGAAGAGTAAACACATTCAGGCTTCGGAAAGGTTGTTGCCGCATTGTCAAAATAAAAACTCATTTATTCTCCCCTAGCACAGTTTCTCCAGCAGGCTCACCAGAACCTGCCGCTTTTCTGCGTCCGTTACGGACTGCCCCATTTCCTCGATTGTCCGCCAGATTTCCTCTTCGAGTAACACCGCCCGGCGGGAACATTCGATCTTCTTGAAGGACTTTGATTTTGCGTTTTCTGTTCCGCTCTGGGCAAATCGGATCTCGTAATTGGCAGCGGAATTGTATTCACCAGCCGCTCCGTCAACGTTTGCAGCCGCTGGGTTTTCAGTATTATCAGCCAGGTACTGAGCCTGCCGAAGCGCCGACATATTTCTTTTATCCACTGAACGGTTATCAAAATCAAGAAGCGTTCCGTTCAGTTCTGAAAGCCGTTCAAAAAACATAGTCACGCTCTCATCGTTCCAGTCGTCAATAGAAAGGCCTGTAAGAACTTTTGACATTTCCATCACGATTTTTTTCTCATCGTTTCCGGCGGACTTGTAAATCCTCAAAAGCGAATGTGCTCCGTTTTCAAAAACGTGATTTTCCGTCTGAAGGTTCAATTTCTGGCAAAAATCCGCAATAAGATTTTTAAGCGACCTTTCTGCGTTCGTATCAAAAACATTTTTTATTTCTTCAACTATTTTTGATTCAAAATTATCCAGCACAGAATCAAAAAAAATTTTTGCATTTGCCACATTTTCAAAAAAATCAAAATCTTCCGCACTCTGCCCGTTGCCGAACGCAAAAGGCAGCTTTTCAAAAAGAATTTCATTTGCCCCAAATCCTCCTGAGCGCAAAATGTTCAGGAACGCGGAATATTCTTTCTGAATGGCGGCAAATTTTATTTCAGCAAGCCCTGAGCCACCGCAATAAACCTTTTTCATCTGCTTTGTGTATTTTGGAAGCGAGCGGTACCAGCGGAGCATCGCATTTATCAGGTACGAATATCCGTTCGCTTTTTTTTCCTCATCAATTACAAAGTCAGAAAAAAGTTTTTCCAATGCAAGAATATAATTTTCTTTTTCGTCGTTCCATTTTTGAATCCGAATTGTAAAGTCAGAAGGAGTTTCCGCAATTTCCGCCAAGTTCTGAGCATTCACAGGAACTTCAATTCCGCGTTTTTTTAGGACGATATTCTTTACACGCTCACAAACCGCGGCCACAATGTAAACAGGAATCACACCACGCCTAAGTCCAATTCCATTCTCAGGTTTTACAAGAAGGTCAAAAAGCTTTTCAAAACTGGCTTCTGTTTTTTCCGCATTGGAAAGAAAACCGTTCATCATGCAAAAAAGATTCTTAAAGTTTTCGTCATTTTTTGTGTCTCCGGTCTTTGGCGACAGATTGACGAATTTCTTTTCGGAATTTTTTTCAAGAATTCCCGTGTGGACAAGCGCGCTTTGCATAAACGAAACTTCCTGTCCGCTTCCGGAAAATCCCAGGTTGTTGAGCGGAAAATTCAGCATCGCATCCATAAGTTTTGCACGGCTTTTTGTGGCCGCTCCGGTAAGGCAATTTTTGTTCAGCATCTCATTGTTTATGACCGGCGTTCTGTAAAAAATCTCTCCACAGATTTGGGAAACCAGATTTGTAAGATCGGATTTTCTGTAAAGTTTCTTTTCCGCTCCAAGCGAGACGTAAAGAGCCAGTTTCCGCTCCGGCTGAATATACGAATGGACAATCTGTTTTACAACCTCGTACAAATCCTGATAAATTATGTCGTACTCGTCAAAGAGAAAAGAATCAGAAGTATCATCAAAAGAAGAAAGAAGCTCGTTTCTCAAAAAGGCGACAGAATCAAACCGGCGGAGCCTTTCAGAGAATTTTTCAACCGACTTTGAAAATATAAAGACAAGATTTTTTGTTTCGGAAGAGATTTTGCACGCCTTTTCTACAAGATTTTTTTTATCGTCCTGATTTTTTTCCGCGCTTTCAGAATCGTTAAAAACTGCAAAAACACAGCCGTCGGAATTGAAATTTTCAGCGGCATTTTTCCAATCCCCGCGTTCCATAAAATCGTTTTCAGAAATAAACGCAAAACGAAAGTAACGCGTCATCTTATTTTTAACGTTGTACGAAGTTGGATAAATAAATTTTTCCGTGTTGAAATTGTTCAGAATATCGACAATGCGAACCGACCTCCGCCGTTTTTCAACGCAGTCAGAAATCAAAGCTGGAATATTTGCGCCGGAATTAGCCTTGAGTTGAATATAATTGTTGTGAATGTTCAGATAAACGAAACCTTTTTCAGAAAGAGTCTTCACTGCGCCACGGATTTCTTCACGGGAATAACCTGCGTCATCATAAAGCTCAAAAAGAAAATTCAAATCCGGAGAAAGACGCTCAAACTGGTTAAGGCAGTAAATCAGCGAAAGAGTTTTTATGATTTTTGATTCAAGCGATTTTTTATCAAGCTGCCGCAGAATCGAAAGCGCCATAAAATAATGCTTTTTAATTTCGCTTGTGTAAGGCTCGTTCTGCATTTGGTTTTCAAAATAGTCAAAAAGAACGTCCGGCGTAAAAAGAATTATTTTTCCATCCGAAAGAAATTCATCCTCCGTCTTTTTAATCAGAGAAGCAAATCCGTTCTTGTCATTTCCGGAAAGAAAAGTAAAAAGAGTCCTCTCGTTCTGCGCAACTTTTTCAGAAAGCCGCGGCAAAATGTAGCTTGTGACCGGATGCAGCGGATAACAGCCAAAAAGAATCGTCTGTCCCGCATCGCAATCAAGATTTGAAAAAAGCCGGAAGCTGCTTCCAAACCAAATATTCTTCAAATTTTCAAACTGAGCTTTGTTATTTGAACAGAATTTTTCCCATTCATCAGGATTTTTTATAATCGCCGCACGAATCAGGCTGTAGACTTCCGAATAATTATTGTAAAGGTGAATATGCCTGAACCGCTCAGAAACGCCTTTCCAGCCGTCAACTTTCTGCTTAGGAAGAATATCTATGTAGTTTTCAATTTCCTTGTGGCAAATCAAAAGCAAGTGAAGCTGATTTTTTCCGCTGCGGTCGCAACGCTCGGCAAAGTCCTGAAGAAGTTTTGTATCTTTTACTGTCGCCTGCGCAATGCTTGATTCAAGATATTTCCCGAATTCATCATAAACTACAAAAATGCCATCGTAATTTCCGGTCTCGCAAAGTTTTTTGCAAACTTTTTCGTAGACTTCAACAACATCAAGACCGCTGAACGGATTAAATTCGCTGCCCGAAGTAAGCGACGGATAAAGTTTTTCAAATTCCGCAAAAAAATCCGAATTATATGTTAAAAGCTGCCGCTTGAATTCCCCGGATTTTACGGAAGCCAGATTATTGAATTTTTCAAGAGTTTCAGGATATTCGTTTTCCCATTTTTCAATCATTTTTACCGCAGACTCAAAATGGGTTTCCGGCATAAGATTTTCAAATTCCTTATTTTTTAAAGTCAGATGAAGCGCATACAAAAACGACTGGGCAAGGCTCTGAGAATTTCCGTTTATCACAACAGGAAGAAGCCGTGTACCGCTTTTTACATACTGGCGCACATTTTCCGCCGTATCAGGATTTTTTTCCGCGATTTTTTTCGCAAGCGACTCAAAGACATTCTTCAAATCTGGATTATTATATAGAAGAGAAAGTGTTTCCAGCACAATGTACGACTTTCCTTTTCCGTAAGGACCGATTAAAATTCCTGCACGGTTTAAGGAATCGTTTTTTTCAGAAGTTTTTTCTTCCGTCTGATTTATGTTTCTTGCGCTTAGAACAGCCTCGTCTATAAACTTTATAGCTTCAGAAGTCGGAATAAAATCCGCAAGTTTCTGCGCATTGTCAAAATCAAACGCAATATTCACTGAAGTTTGAAAATTCTTTGAAGCGGCTATCATCCTGTTTTTTTGCAAACTCATATTTTCAGTTCCTTGTAATATTCTTCAACGCATTTCTTGTAAGATTCGCTTTCGTCCAAATCTTTCCAGGCAAAAAGCCGGACAACATCAAGTCCTGCCGTACGAACAACTTTCACAAAATCACGGCTTTCAAGCTCGCTCAGAATATCCATAAGCGTAATCACATCAAGATTAAAAAGTTTGCCGGCCCCATTTTTCCTGTTCTGAATGTCTGAAAGCGGAATTTCAAGATTTTTGTACGCATATCCGTCATTTGTGCTTTTTTCGCACATACGATAAAGCACTGCAAGAAAAACAAGCGACGGAATATTCTGCTTAGGAGGGATAACCTTCCGGTACATTTTCCGTTCGCCGCCCATAAAATCAACAAGTCCAAGCTCTGCAAACGGAGACTCAATATTGTCTTCCGGATCAATTTCCGACGCATTTTTAAAGCGGGAAACATAAGTACCCACAATACATTCAAAGTCGCTTTCAAATGAACTGCGCGCAGTTGAACCACCGCTGCTTTTGTCAAATTTAAAAAGCTCGGACACAAAATCATCCTTGCTAAATTCCGTCATATTGAATTCATTAAAGAAAAAATACCAGGAAGTCGCAAAATCCTTGTTTGAGGCAAGTTCCGCCTGCAAAAGCCAGAGCGATCCAGTTTCCTCAACATAAGGGTCGTGCTTGTATATAATTTTTCCAAGAGTCGAAAATACAGTTTCAGTTTTTCTTGTCTTCTCTCCTTTTTTTTCTTCCGTAAGACCAACCGCCTTCATCCAGTATCGCAGCGAAACAACCATATTCCGTCCAATCCCCAGTTCTTCCATAGGCTCCAGTGTTTTGTCCGTAAAAATTCCCGGATTTTTTTGAACCGCCTCAATCCCTTTCGCAAGCCAGTCTTTGCGGATTGAAAATGTCTCGTGTCCTCTGTATTTCATTTTATATTCCTTTTTATTCGGGCGTTTCCCTTCGCTTTCGCTCCGGGCCAGGCTTTGCGGGGTTCCGCTTTCGCTTCATTGCTTTGTTCTGGTTTCGACAAGCTCAACCGCCACAAAACAACGCTTCGCGCCCCTCCAATCCCTAACGCACTTATAAATCCTTTGTCCTTAAATATTTTTCCATCATGCAGCCGCCGGTCAGATATTTTTCTGTGACGCATTTTTTGCAATGAACGCATTTTTCCGGATTTATGTAATACTTATTTCCAGCAAGAGAAATCGCTCCAGAGCGGCAGACGGACTCACATTTCAGGCACTTTCGGCATGCGTTAAATTTCCTAACCTGATAGCCAATCATGCGCTGAAGGTCGTCGTGCTTTTCCACATTCATTGTTCGCACTTTTACGGCGTGCTCAAAACCGCTCTGGTTGAACGGCTGAACGGAAATTATTGGAACTTTTGTCTTTACGTCCAGAATCAGCGTTTCGTGAATCAACTTTCGGCCAAGCTCGGGAGCAAGGATTCCAAACGGAACAAGCATATTCAAAAAACTGTCGTCAAAAGCGCGTGTAAGCTGGTAGATTTTTGAGTGCTCTTCGCTCGTGCAGTTCGTAAATTTGAGTTTTACGTCTCCGGCAGCAGCAACTCCATTTCCCCCCTGACGCGCCTTCCATTTGCCTGAATCCACATATTCTTCCGCGTCGGGCTTTCCAATCTGCCGGGCAAAACCAACAAGAAAACTTCGCCAATTTTCGCTCCGTTCGCTCATGTAAATGCGTGAAAGAAACTGGGCGCGCAGATTGTTGTTCGGGCAGCACCAGCAGCCGACGCGGTCGTAGCCAAGCCGGTAAGCGTCGTTGAAGTCAACTTTTTCAGAAAGAAGATAAAGCCACACGTCCAAATCTTTCCATTCAAAAATCGGAGAAGCGACGGTCTGTTTCTGGATTTTTACAGTCTCGGTGTTTTCTGTAACGCGGCTATATTTTGAGCGGCTCACAGACTCGTTTTTTCGGATTCCGTAGAACGTAAGAATCTGCTTGTCGCCGAATTTTCGGTTCAGGACACGCGTAATCGGTCCTGTCTTGAACATCGAGCAGCACCATCTCATCATTCTTGCAGGCGGTCCGATTTCCTTGCAGACTTCATAAAAATTCTGGTCAGTGTTCTTCGCAATTCTGAATTCCGCCAACGGATGATTTTTTCTGTAGCGTTCTGCATACTCTATCGTCATAGGAAATTCTAGCGTGGTATTTCCAAAAAGATGCGTTATTTTCGGATTTGCAAGCGCTTTTATAACAACATCCGCAGTCGCAGTGGAATCCTTTCCTCCACTGAACGAAACAATCATGCGGTTTTCTGAGCCTGCTCCGTTTTTCTGGACAAACTTCTCCGCCTCGTCTTGAACAAAGTCAAAAGCATCGTCCTTTATGGAATCAAACCTGCTTTTATTCGCCTGAATAAATTTCTGTACTGTTGAATCGAAATATTTTTTTGAAACTTCAAGATTTTCTGCTGAATATTCGTTCAATTTTTCGCGGAGGAAATTGCAGTCGGCATTTCTAAAAACTGAAGACGAAATTGCAACAGATTTTCCGTCAATATAGTAACGGTTCGCAGAGTTCCACACCGAAGACGAAGCCAAACTGAACGGCTCTTTTTCAAGCAGCAGCTCAAGCAAAAGCCGCTCCTCCGGAAAAACAGGCCGCAAATCGCTGGAAAGATATTCAGTTTTTCCATGGCAAAGCGGACACTTGCAAACCGCACCGACAGAATTATTCTCATCAAAAACAGGAATTCTGCACGAAGCGCACCAATTAAGCTGCGCAGAAAAACGGTCGTTTTTTGTGACAGGCTCAGTCATTTTGCAAGTTCTCTGTATGCTTCAAGATTTTGTTTTATAAGGGCATCTGAAATTTTATGCACTTCATCATCTAGTGCAAAAACAAGATTTTCTTTGACATATTCAACTGCTGTAAACATAAACACCTCGATTTTGAGCCGAAATAATCTTTAGAATTATATCACATTTTTTAAATTCTGTTAATTTTCAGTTGAAAATCGCCTTTCTTAAAGCTGCGTTTATTTTTGTCTGATAGCCTTTTCCCAGTCTTTTGAATGCCTCGATGACATCTGCGTCAAGTTTCAGTGTAATCTGCTGTTTTTTAGGCTTATAGTATGCAGGATTTGCCGGAACGAACTCTGAAAGTTCCTTTTTTGACAATTTTGGAGCATCTTCATAGTTTATTTCGTGATTTTTTGCGGCTTCAATTTCCTTAATTGCATCAAATGTTGGCTGGTCGCCAATCTTGATTTCTTTTTTTACTATTTCCATAATAAAGCCTCCTTTCTTCTGCATCTGCTAACCGTGCCGAAATAATTCGATATGATTCAAATCTTTCTGTATAAACAACGAATAAAACATCTTCGACTTTTCCGATTGTCTGGAAAGAGTCTTCCTCACGGACATTGTTTTCCGAGTGATCGTAGCGTTCAAGTCTGAATGGGTCTGCAAAAACATAGCTTGCTGTCTCAAAACTTATGTGATGTTTCTGCTTGTTTTGCTGATTTTTATTTTCATCCCATTCGACATTCATAGGAAAAGTATATACTGAAAAGAAGTTACTGTAAACAAAAAATTCTGTCACAAAAAACGACCGTTATTAGTAGCAAAAATTATGGTAGAATCTTCATTTTTTAATCACTTAATGCCAAAAGAAACTGTGTGGTATTCAAACGGCGGCAAAAGTGATTTTTATGTCTTAAATAACAAAGTTGTCATAATTGACAGCGGAATCTGCCGGACAAATTCAAAAAATCTTATCGACATAAATTATTCGCTTTTGACGGACAAACAAAATTCATACATGAAAGAATTTTCAGAAGTCTATAGATTTTTGAAAGAAGATGAGGAATCCGCAAGAGACTTTTTATTTTCCGACAAAAACAAACACAGTGAAAATCCGGAAATAAAAAACGAAAGACAAAAAACGGCAGCAAGCCGCGAAGATTTTGCAGAAAGTTCTCCTCTGGAATTTTATTTTGAAGAAGAATTCTCAAAAGTCTACGGCGAATCCAGTTTAAGTTTTCTTAACAAAGAATATTCCATCACAGATGAAAACGGAGACACGTTTTTTCTTGATTATTTAGTACACACAGACGACGGCGACATCGCAGTTGAGGAAAACGGCATAAATTATCATCATCCGCAGATTATCGGAACAGAAAAATACAGAAAGCAGCTTGCAAAACAAAACGAATGCACAAAATGGGGAATAAAACTTTACAGGTTTTCAACAGAAGATTGCAAATTTGAGGAAAAAATTCAGGACGACATAAAACGCTTTTTTGGCTCAGATACAAAAAAATTCAATCAATCTGGAATTATTGCAAGCCGGGCGATAAAACTTTACGAGCATCAGAAACTGACGCTTGAAGACATTCAAAAATCACGGAAAAACGGAGTCAGCACATTTTTAGTCGTTCTTCCGACAGCCGCAGGAAAATCAAAAATAATCGAAGAAGATTTAAAGCATTTTTCAAAACAAACAAAAGATTTCAAAGCTCTGATTCTTGCGCCTAACAAAGACATAATTGAAGACTGGAAAAAACGCATATCAAAAAATCTCCCTGCTCTCACACAAAAAATCGACATAAAAACATATTCCTTTCTTGCAAGAAACTACAGAAAATTTTCCGCGAACGAATATTCATACATCGTTGCAGATGAGGCACACCATGCAGTTGCACCGACCTACAAACGCGTGATTCAATATTTTTTGCCGGACTTTCTAATCGGACTTACCGCGACCGACCAGAGGCCAGACAAAAAAAAGCTAGAATCAATTTTTGGAGCCTATAAAACTCAGCTTTCTCTTTCCGAGGCGATGAGAAGAGGAATTGTCGCCCAGGCGAATGTCTACAGAATAGAAACAAATGTTGATTTAAGCAAAATCAGGTTCAATGGAAAAGATTATGTTAATGCGGACTTGGAAAAATCAATCCGTGTAACTTCCCGAAACAAATTGATTGCGGAAATCTTAAAAAAATATTTTTCCTCGGGTAAATTTCAAAATGAGCAAGGCCTGATTTTTTGTGTGAACACAAACCATTCAAAAGAAATGGCAAAAATCTTAAATTCCTATGGAATTTCCGCTGCTTCCTACACAAGCAGAGACCTAGACGCCGAAAAGACGATGAAAGATTTTTCAGATGAAAAAATCCGCTTTTTATGCACCTGTAATATGATTAGCGAAGGCTGGGATTATCCGTCCTTAAAAATTATTGTGATGGCCCGTCCGACACTTTCAAAAGTCATGTACTTGCAGCAAATCGGTCGCGGACTTAGAAAAACTTCCACAAAAGAAAACGTTTTTATCATCGATGTAGTAGACGAATACGGCGCGATGGTTCAGCCTTGCACAATGCATTCAATTTTCGCAAATCCTTATTATGTTCCGTTCGGACTTATAACAAAAAACGATTACAAGCAAGGCGAAATGCTAACAGTTGACGGACTTTCAGAAAGGATTGAGCGTATTGTAAAAGTTGACATTGACGATTTTTCCGAAAAATACAAAGATTTTTTAAGCATTGAGCAGCTTGCAAGAGAATTTTTTGTAAGCACAGGAACAATAACTTTCTGGATAAAAGCAAAGAAAATCATTCCAGACGCAGTTTTTCCGTTCGGAACGAAAAAAATATTTATGTTCAGTCCGCAAAATATGGAAAACATCAGAAAAAAATTGAATATTCCTGAACACAATGAAAAAACTCTCCACAAGGATTTTTTTGATTTCCTTGACCAGCGAGACTATACACTTTCCTACAAAATGCCGTTTCTGCTTTCACTTCTAAAAAACGCAAATTCAATCGGCGAAGCAAAAATTGATTATGTACTGAAAGATTACATTCAGTTTTATAAGGACAGGTTAAATCTAAATCTTCCAGTTGATAAAAAATCTTGTCCGTACACAAGCGAATTTTTGAAAAACGAAAAACTCTGCAAAGAAAATATGATTACAAATCCTTTTGAAAAATTTGAGCGGAAACGGTTTATGTTCATTTCAAAAGACCTGGGAATTATCGCGATAAACTCTGCACTGTGGGATTCATTTTCAAAAAATGATATTCTAAAAATAAAAACACAGCTTCTTGAAGATTTAAGAAATTACTACAAAAATCTAGGAAACATAATAGAAGAAAATCAACTTGTAAACTTTGCAAAGGGTTATATTTATGCAACAAAGGTTGTTCAAAAAGAACCAGAACTTCTTGTCGCGGACAGCACGAATCTCAATTCTGGAGAAAACTAAAATGAAGCATAAAAAAGACTACAAAGAAAAAACTCTTGAATATTACAACCAGAATAATAAAGTTTTTATAGACGGAACCTTGAATGTGGATTTTTCTGAAACACAGGATAAATTTCTTTCATTCTTAAAACCCGGCGACAAGATTTTAGACTTCGGCTGCGGCTCCGGACGTGACACAAAATATTTTTTAGAAAAAGGATTTGAAGTGAGTGCAATTGACGGCTCTAAGAAAATGTGCGAATTTGCAAGCCAGTTTACAGGAATAAATATAACTCAACTTGATTTTTTAGATTTTTACGAAAAAGAGCGTTACAACGGGATTTGGGCATGCTCTTCAATTTTGCATTTGAATTCAAAAGAACTTTTACGCGTACTAAAAAATATTTCTGCAGCGCTAAAACCGGACGGAATCTTCTACACATCATTTAAATATGGAACTTTTGAAGGTGAACGCAACGGAAGATTTTTTAATGATATGACCCAAACCAAATTTTCAGAATTGCTAAAAAAAATCCGCTTTTTAGAAGTTTTGGAAAACTGGGTAACCGAAGATGTCCGCACCGGCCACAAAAATGAAAAATGGTTCAATGTTATCTGCAAAAAACTTTTCCTAGAAAGCTTTTATCTTTCAATTCCAAACAAAAAGCAGCCTTCCTCATGCGAAAAAATCACGCCGATTGCCTGCAAGAATGAGTAGACAATCGTGCTGCCCATGAATTTCATTCCGCGTTTTTTTAGTTCCGCGGAGATTGCGTCTGAAAGGCCGTTCGTTGACCTGCCTGTTTCGTGAATTATTTTTATGCCGGAAAGAGCGTTTTTTTCCGCAATGTTCCCTGCATTTTCCATGCCGCGGCTTTCTGCACAGGCGTTTTTACACAAATATTCGTCCAGAAACTTTCTTATAAAATTAAAGAAACTTCCGTACTCAAGGCAAACCGCCCTGAAAATTCTTGCGTTTGAAATGCTTGCCTTTATTTTCAAGCGGTTTCTAACGATTTTGGGATTCGCCAAAAGCTCAGCGATTTTTTCTTCACCGTAGTCGCAGACTTTTTCAAGGTCGAACCCATCGTATGCAGAACGGAAATAGTTACGCTTGTTCAAGACACATTCCCAGGAAAGCCCGGCCTGAAAACTTTCGAGCGTCAGCATTTCAAAAAGATATTTGTCGTCCGTGCTCTTTTCAGAAAATTTTCCCCATTCATTGTCGTGGTAGGCGACATATTCTGGATTTTTCAGGTTGCACCAGTTGCAGCGCGGAAGATTCTTGTCAAAAACTTTTTCCGGTCCGAAGTTTCCGGGCGTCATTTCCACCCTTCCCAGATTTTCACTTCAAGACCGCAGGTGGCGGCATTTTTTCCGTTGCGGCAAACAGGAAGTTTCAGAAGAAGCTGGCTTTCAAAAAGTTTTTCTTCCTTGTCATAGTCATCAAGATACGCGAACGATGCGTAATCCTTTGAGTTTTTGTCCGCCAAAAGTTCAACCGCCTCTGCCCTGGAGCCGGCCGCACGCGAAACCGATTCCACTACGCTTTCAAATTCGCCGCGGCTCATCTCTTTTTCCTTTAAATCCACAAACTGAAAAGGAATCCTCCGCTCCTTGAACCACATCTGCGCTTTTTTTGTGTCAAAATTTTTCGTTGTTCCAAAAATCTGAATCATGCGGACATTATAGCAAAAAATCGGGATTTTGGCTAAAAAAATTGACAGGCATCTCTAAACTTTATTAATATGAGCATAAATGGAAAAAACAAAAATCCTTACCGAACGCCTTATAATCCGCAATTACGAAGAAAAAGACCTTAACGACCTTTATGAATACCATTCAGATGAAGAGGTCGTGCGCTTTGAACCTTACACAGCAATGAATCTTGACGATGTAAAGAAAAACCTTGAATGGCGAATTTCTTCCGATGAAATATTCGCGCTTGAGCTAAAAGAAAACAAAAAATGATTGGCAATATTTTTCTTGGAAAAAGAGAATGTGAGACTCTGGAACTTGGCTACGTGCTGAACAGTAATTTCTGGGGCAATGGCTACGCATTTGAAGCGTGCAGCGCAATGTGCGGCAACGTTTTTTCAAAAGGCATTCACCGCCTAGAAGCGAACTGCGACCCAAATAATGCCGCCTCGTGGAAGCTCCTTGAACGGCTCGGCTTCGTTCGGGAAGGTCATCTGCGCAAAGACATCTACTTTAGAAAAGGCAAAAACGGAAACCCGATTTGGAAAGACACATTTATATATTCAAAGCTAAATGATAGAGAGCGACAGAATAATATCTGGCTATAAATGAAACAAGAGTTTTTTGAACCAAAGATTTAAGCCGGATTGCATTTGACTGTCTCAGGTTTATTTAAATTTCCTGCTGAATGATCCGGCCGTTTTCTTTTTCGGATTTATAAATATCATAAACATAAGCGGAACTTTCAAGATACAAGCCTGTTTCAACATTGTTCAGCTTTGAAAAAGTTTCTGATGTGTAAAGCCGTTGCATTGCCTCAAGAACCGGAACTTTGAAATCTTCCATTATAAAAGAAACGATGTCATCCGTGATATATTCAATCAGTTGTTCCTGCCTAGACATTTTCAACTCCAGTTTTTAAAAGATAGGACAACGCTTTTTCAGTATAAAACGAATACTGGTCTGTCAATTTCTTGAATTCCATTTCATTTACCAAAGTTTCAACAGAAATAAGCCCGTCAGAAAACTGCCTGAAAAGCAGAGCCAAATCATCATTTGCAATCGGTCCGCAGACAATATCATAGCGGCTATCAAAATTATTATCGCCTTCAACTGTTTCAATTCTCTTGTAATTCCGGTTTGTGATTACAAACTTCGCCCATTCTTCAGATGGCTTTTCAAAAATCCTGACATTCAAGTTTCCTCCGAAAAGAACTTTTTCATTAAAAGAATAAATATTTACAAAAGGAGTCCTGCCGTACATTTTGGAGACACGCAAAGCCATGCGTTCAGCCTGCTCTTTTATACTCGTAAGATAAAATCCTTTTCCAAAGTCCTTGTTCGGTCTGCATTTTGAAAGCTCGATTTTCTGAATATCAACATTTGAACCGTGATAAAGCCTCATTGAATTTTGCCTCCGTTTTTCTGGCAAATCATTGTCATATCAGAAACCGCGTCATCAAAAGAAAGCGTATGCTCAACATCATAAAATTCCGTAAGAAAATCCAATGCCTTGTGCTCCAGCAGATACAAAAATGCCTGAGTTTTGGAAAGCGACTTAGCACGCGCAAATTCATTCACACATGCAACTGTATATCGGATTTGGTTTTGTTCTTGATTTGACATAAGCAGATTCCTACAGAAAAATTATAACACACTTTGTGGTATTGGAAAATAATGCGAATTATTTTGTCTGGTAAATTACAATACCGCCCTTGTTCTCATTTTCCATAATCATCCCCTACAGATTAATCTCGTAGCCCAAATTCTTGAACACACTGAGCAAGGCAAGTTTTTTTTTCTTGATTGAGCAAATCTGCAAGTTCTGATTGGAGATTTTTCATTGTTGTGTCAAAATCCAGAGTTTCATCTCGGTCTTCAAATTCAATGTATCGACTTGGAACAAGGTTGTAGCCTTTTTCTGCGATTTTTTTTTGTTGCGCTGTAGCAGAATTCCGGCACATTTTTATAAGTTTTGTCTTTATCTATTTGCAGCCAGGCATGAAAATAAGAACCACATGCTTATATTCTGCCGGCTCAACCGTTCCTTCGCGCAAACTTTACTTAAATTATTTATAATGCGTTTGCCCTGCCCCAATCCGTTGAGTAAATATAGTAACTATGTTTTAAAATAAAGTAACTAAATTTGGAAATATAGTTACTTTGTTCGGGGAACTTAGTTACTTTATTGGTCAATGAAATTTTTTAAGTCCTTGCAAACTTTTATACATTACAAATACTCCTGATAAATAAAGCTATGTATTGCTAGAAAATATTACCCGCAATGCCAAACGCATTAAAAAAATTCTTCAGCACGCAATTTTCAAGTTCTTCCATATTCATGCCGCGGATTTCGCAAGTCTTTTCATAAACCTGCTTGATTTGAAGCGGGGAAGTTTTTTCTTCTCCTTTTGAAGTCTGGTATGGAGCGTCTGTTTCTAAAAGAATTCTTTCTAGCGGAAGTTCTTTTACACACCCAATTGATTTTTTATTTCCGTTCATCAAAGGCTTTCCAAAAGAAAAGTATGCGTTTATTCCATGGTTCAAAATTGAAACAGCATCTCTTGCAGTAAAAGCGAATGAATGAAAAACAACTGAAGTGCATTTTTTCAGAGCGGAAGAATAAAAGAACACAAGATCCAGCGCCTTTCTGTCATGGATTACAAGAGAAACTTTATGCTCCGTGGCAAGTTCAAGGCACATTTCAAATGCCTTTTTCTGCTGAACTTCGCAAGATTTTAATTCCGGCGTAAAAAAGTCAAAACCAGTTTCTCCAACTGCAAGAATTCTTTTTTGAACCAGAAGGCTTTCCAAAAAATCAATATTTTCAAGCAAAGTTTTCTGCGGATGAAGACCAAATGCACATAAAACTTTTCCACCGCTTTTTAAAGCAATTTCTTCCTGAATAAAAAATTCTTCTTTTGAATGAGCGCATGAACAGCAAAAATGCGCCGGAACAAAATCTTCACATTCAGCGATGTGCAAATGGGAATCGCAAAACATTAAAGCCTCCAAATAAATAAAAAGCTAAACACATTCATTAAAAAACCGAAAATATAATAAAGCTAAGGAATTTTTCCGTATTCAAGCAGCATTGCTTATAATACCAAAGCGAGGTGCAATTTATGGCATACTACACACTTAAAACCATAGCAAAGACAAATGATTACATGGCAGTCCTAAGAGAAACAGAAGATGGATACGTTGTGCGCATTGTAAGAGATAAAGACGGATACGATGAAATAACAACAGACTTCATCTCCCGCACATTGTTCGAATCTTGCCTTAGAACCGGTTATCTTACAAAAATTGAAGAGCCTGTTGCAAAGATGGCAGTAAACGCCTAAAATTCAGGCACATACTTTTCAATTAATTCAACAGCTGAAAAATACCTAGCTTCCTTGCTTGTTTCGCGGGGAAGCCAATGTATTTTTACGCCTTTACGCTCCATTCCGCGGAACCAAGTTTCCTGCCGTTTCGCAAAATGACGTATAGAAGCGCACAGCTGGCTTTCCATTTCTTCTTTTGAACTGATTTTTCCCTCCAGATAGAAACTTACCAATCTGTACTCAAGCCCGAGTTTTTCAAGGCGTTCCCATGAATATTGCTTGTGAAGATTTTCAACTTCATCTATCATGCCTTCTTGAATTCTCTGGCGCAGGCGGATTTCAATATTTTTATAAAGCTCATCCCTGTTTAAAGTTGTGCCGATTACAAGAGGCTCAATTTTAGGGCGGCTCAAAAGCTCACTTCTTGCCTTTATTCCTTCTGGACTTGTTTTGAAAAGTTCAATCTGCAAAGCCTTTACCACACGTTCCTTTATAGCAAGATCGCTTTTATTGTGCAGTTCAGGCTTAAGAGACAAAAGCATAGCTCCAAGCTCTTCAAGAGATTTTTCTTCAAGTTCCTTTTTTTGCTCAAAGTTTTCTGGAACGGTAAGAAGATTGTAGCCACGCACAACGGAATCAAGATACATTCCAGTTCCGCCTGCAACAAACGCAAATTTTCCCTGAGCCTTAAGAGAATTGAAAGTCCTATAAAAATCCTGCTGAAAACAAAAGACATTGTATTCAGAGTCCAAAGTCACAATGTCTATAAGATGATACGGAATCTGCCTTCCATTCACGAAATATTCAGACAAATCTTTTCCACTTCCAAGATCAAGACCTTTATACACTTGCCTTGAATCCGCGGAAATTACATCCCAGCCGAATTTGTCTGCAAGGCGCACCGCAATGGCAGTTTTTCCCACGGCGGTAGGTCCAAGCAGAACTACGCAGTTTACATTTTTTTCCTGCATCAAATTAAATCACCCGGCACACAGCGCATTTAAGATATTCGCTCTTAGAATAGCCAAGAAGAATTGGATGGTCAGGAGCCGCTCCAAGTTTTTCCAAAACCTGAACACGTTTATGACTATCCATCGCTGAATGCATTAGCATTGAATAAAATGTATTTTCATCAAAATAATGAGAGCAAGAGCAAGAAACAAGAATTCCACCTTCATTAAGAATTCTCATGGCACGCAAATTTATTTCTTTATATCCGCCGTAAGCCTTTTCAATTTTTCCAGCTTTCTTGGTAAATGCCGGAGGATCAAGAATAATCACATCGAACTTTTCGCCGCTAGCTTCATACTGCTTAAGAAGATCAAACACATCAGCGCAAACAGCCTTCATCTTTTCTTCAGCACCATTAAGCGAAATGTTTTTTTCAACCATGTCCACGGCTTCCTGCGAAATATCCACGCTTACAACTTCGCGCGCGCCAGCCTTTACAGCATTAAGACCAAACGCTCCTGTATGCGTAAAAGTGTCCAGAACTTTTTTTCCGTGGCAGAACTTTTTAATTTTTTCCCGGTTGAATTTCTGATCAAGGAAGTAGCCGGTTTTTTGTCCATGGGCAATGTCAACAAGCAAAAGCACACCGTTTTCTTCTATTTCAATTACTTCCTGTCCTGTCTTGCCAATCCAGCCTGCTTTTTCTGCAAGCCCTTCTTTTTCCCTAACAGCGGCATCGCTTCTTTCATAAATAAAATCAGGCTTTACAAAATCTTTGAGCGAGCTAAGAATTTCATTTCTGAACTTTTCACACGCAAGAGCCAAAAACTGGACAACAAGATACAGTTTGCCTTTTGAAACATACTTTTCCACGATAAGCCCAGGAATAAAATCAGCCTCGCCAAAAACAAGACGGCAGCTGTCATCGCTTTTAAAGCTAAGATTTCTGATATTAACAGCATCCCGGATTTTCTTTGCCCAAAAGCTTTTCATGTTTTCCAAAATTTTATCCGCATGCAATGAAGAAATCATGCGCACAGTAATTTTTGACTTTTTGTTTATTACTCCGCTGCCAAGAAATCCACCGGCATTAGAATAGACTTCAACAATAGTTCCGTCCTCTACAGCGCATTCTTCAAGAGACGAAGTTTTCATGCCTTCTTCAAGCGGAAACTTTACAGTTGAAATTTCATTATCGTAAACCCATGGAAATCCCTGAGAAATCTCACGGTCTTCTTTAGGCTTTAACATAATTCTTACAATTTTATTCATTTTTTATATCCCTTAAAAAAAAGCCCTGCGGCTTGCGCAGAGCTTTACTTTTTCTGCCGGATTCCCCTGTCATGAAGGAGAATGACATTATGTTTTTAAACGGAATTCCGCAATTACTTTGTAGCCAAAATAGCTATACCTGGCAATGTCTTTCCTTCGAGAAGTTCGAGTGAAGCGCCGCCGCCTGTTGAGACGTGGCTCATCTTGTCCGCAAGGTGGAACTTGTTTACAGCGGCAACAGAATCTCCGCCGCCTACAACTGTCATCGCGCCGCGTCCTGTGGCTTCCGCAACAAGATGTGCGACTGCTTCAGTTCCCTTTGCGAACGCGTCGAATTCAAATACTCCGACAGGTCCGTTCCAAACGATTGACTTTGCCTCGCCGATTGCCTTCTTGTATTCCTCGACAGTCTTAGGTCCGACATCCATCGCCATGAGGTCAGACGGAATGTCAACTCCGTCAACTGCGACAGGTTTTGCATCCGCGCTGAATTCAGTTGCTCCCACGTGGTCAACAGGAAGAAGAATCTTCACGCCCTTTGCGTCAGCGTCTGCAAGAAGCTTCTTTGCCGTGTCGATAAAGTCGTCCTCAACAAGAGATTTTCCGACATTGTGTCCCTGTGCCTTGAGGAAGGTGTATGCCATTCCGCCGCCGATAACAAGATACTTTGCGTTTTTGAGGAGTGATTCCAGAACGGCGATTTTTGAGGAAACCTTTGCGCCGCCGATAATGGCAACCATTGGCTTTGGAGGATTTGTAACCATCGGCTCAAGATACTTAACTTCTTTTTCCATGAGGAATCCGCCGACAGGCTGCTCTTTCATGAATTTTGCGATTGTAGCTGTGGAAGCCTGATCGCGGTGTGCTGTTCCGAAAGCGTCGTTTACGAAAATATCGCCGTAAGTCGCAAGTTCTTTTGCCATTGTCTCGCGTTCAGCCGCATCCTTGGAAGTCTCTTCCTTGTGGAAGCGCACGTTCTCAAGCATTGCGACAGCTCCTTCTGGAAGCGCGTCGATTGCAGCCTTCTGTCCGAGTGCGTCAGGAAGGAATGCAACTTCTTTTCCGAGCTTTTCAGAAAAATATTTTACGACTGGAGCCATGCGGTTCTTGCCGTTGATGAATTTTTCCGAGTCAGCGTCAGTCCAAGTCTTTCCGGCTTTCTCTGCCTTTTCCTGAGCCTTCTTGACATCCTTTTTAGGATCTCCGAGGTGGCTCATAAGAACAAGCGAGCGCGGATTCTGCTCAAGAATATATTTGATTGTAGGAAGAGCCGCCATGATACGTGTATCGTCCTGAACAACTCCGTCCTTCATAGGAACGTTGAAATCAACGCGCATGATGATGCGTTTGCCTTTAAGATCAACATCTTTTACTGTCTTAATCATATAAAATATCCTCCATGGAATTTTGTACTTAGGTTGCAAAAATAATATAACAAATCCGCAATTGTTTCAACTTTTCAATATGAAGAAACTCATGCTAAATAATCGTTCTTATCAAGTGAATCAAATCGCTCTCTCTTGAAGCCGGACGAAGCGATTCTTTTAAAGATTCAAGTTCAGCTTTTCTTGCTTCTTCTGTGGCAGGCTCTCCGCTTACATTTGCAGCCGGCCGGTTATCCAACGCAGAAGTTTCTTTTTTTTCAGGATTCTTTGTAAGAACAATCTCATCACCAACATTCAGCGTGTCATAAAATCCGTTTTTCTTATAAACACCTTCTGAAATTTCCTCATCCGAATTTTCAACCTTGAATGTTCCAAGAAAATCTTTTTTGTTATATGAAACTCCAGATCCTGAATCTTTTGTAATAACACATCCCTTGCGGACAATATCGAACTCTGAATCCTTTGAAACTCCGTCATTTTTTCCAAGATCAACAAGAAGCTGACCATGAACATTTCGCAAAACTTTTCCTCGGATTGGAAGAATATCCAAAACACCCTGCCGGAATCTTTGCAAAGCGCGCGCCATGCAGTCGTTCCCAGTTCTGTAAACGTGAACTTCGGAAGTCTTCGTTCCTGTTCTAGCCGAATAAATAACGGCATCAAGCGAATATGTACGTTCAGTTTCAGAAGCAGTAAAAATAACAAAATAGTCGCGCCCGGAATTTCTTGCAAGCCGGAACGCCTCGCCGTAACCGCTAACTGGCTCAGATTGAACATCAACATAAGCGGAAGGAACTCCGTTAAAAACATCTTTTGCAGCTAGCGCGGAAATTTCCTCTAAGTCAGTATGGAACAGCTGGACTGGCTTTTTTGTATAATAAATTCCTATGTTCCATCTTGTCTTATCCAAATAAAACGGATCCACATTCCAGCGGGAAGCAATGTTATTCCGCAAAAGACTTTCATAAACTTCAATCGCATCATCATTCTTTATCTGCTCACGCGTTCTTTTTGCCGCAGGTGAATTTTCGTTTGTCTGAATTTCTGATTCTGCGGAAGTTTCATTTTCTCTTATGAATTTCAGCTGCTGAAGATAAAGCTCGTAGTGTCCGTCGCGCTCAAGCATATCGGCAAACGACTGCCTGATTTTATTGTTAAGCGGAGCAACTGAAAGCGCCTTTTGATACTCGTAGCGTTCTGCAATTCCATCAAAGTTGCGACCATATTCTTCTGCCTTTGCCGAATGAAAAACAGCCCAGATGTTCCGCCTTGAATCTTCAATTGAAAGATAGCTTCCTGCAAGCTGCTCAAGAGCATTCCGCATAACTTCATCTTGCGGCGCAATTGAAAGTCCAGTTTCGTAAGTTTCAATCGCATCTTCGTTTTTGCCAAGTTTTTGAAGTGAAAGACCCTTTAAATACCAAGCGTCAACAGAATCTCTGTTCCGTCCGATTCTAAAATCACAAATATCAATTACTTCATTGTATCGTTTCTGCGCATAAAGAATTCCAGCCAAAATAGAATATGCCTTGTCAAAGTTTCCGTTTATAAGAACTGCGCTTCTTGCACGTTGCTCTGCTGTTTTGTAGTCGCCGTTTTTTGCAGAAAGGTAAGCCGCCATGTAATGAACTTCCGGCTCTCCGCTGTAAAAAGAAAGCGCCTGCCTTATATAGTTTTCAGAAACTTCTGGCTTTCCCATTTCCGCGCTTACAAGAGCAAGACTTAAAAGAGCTTTTCTATTCGAAGCGTCGCGTTTTAAAGCATCCTGATAACGGCTTTCCGCAACAGTAAGACGACCGTCAAGCAAATCTAGCTCGGCAAGACCGAATCTCGCGTTCACATCGTTTGGATATTTTTTTAAAATCTGACTGAAAACATCTTTTGCCTCGTTCACTCTTCCAAGCGAAATCAAAGACAAGCCTTTTAAATTCTGAATATCGCTGAAGTTGCGCGCATATTTAGAAGCCTCATCCGCATACTGAACGGAAAGATCATAGCTTCCAAGCGCATAATGGCAAAGCGCAAGATTGTAAAGAGCGTCTCCGTACTGTGGATTCAGCAAAAGAGCTTCCTGATAAAGGTCAACTGCGTCAAACCACCTGCTCTGCTGCTGAAGTTCCTGCGCCTGATTAAAAAGCTCCAGGGCAGATTTCTTTTGGGCGCATAGAGGATATGCAAAAATCAAAAGCAGAAAAGCAAGCGTAAAACTATGAAAAATATTTCTTTTCATTTTAACTCCGTGGAAACTCTTAAAAATAATTTAGTCTTCTTTTTTCCGCATTATTTTTATTGTGTCAACCTTGTGTCCTTCCATTTCCTGAATAATAAAATCCCACTGGTTCCATGAAATTTTTTCAAACTTTACAGGAATTTTTCCGAATAAATCGAACACAAATCCGCCTAAAGTATCAAAGTCCTCTGTAGGAAAGTCCGAGCCGATTTCTTCGTTTAAAGTGTCAAGGTCAACACGCGCATCGCAAATCCAGGCATTTTCAGAAAGCGAAATTATGTCCTCATGCTCATTATCAAATTCGTCCTGAATGTCACCAACAATTTCTTCTATAATGTCTTCCATGCAGACAATCCCAGAAACTCCGCCGTACTCGTCAATACTAACAGCAATATGAACGTGCCGTCTTTTAAATTCACGCAAAAGGCTGTCGATGTGCTTGCTTTCTGGAACAAAATAAGGCTTGCGGATTATTTTTTCCAAGTCAATTGGAAGTTTTTCCGCAAGAGTTTTTATCAAGTCCTTTACATAGAGAATTCCAACAACATTATCTATTGAGCCGGAATAAACCGGAATGCGTGAATGCCCGCTTTCTGTAACTTTCTTTAAAAGCTCTTCTTCTGGAGTTTCCATTGAAATAAAATCAACATCGATTCTAGGAACCATTACTTCCTTTACAGTCGTTACCGCAAGCTCTTCAACTCCCTGAATCATATCGTTTTTTTCTTCAGCTAAAATTTCCTGCTGGGCTTCTTCTGCGGCAGAGATTTTCTGTTCGTTTTTCTTTGAATTTTCTTTTTTAAGTCCAAACATACAATTTCCTATTTTTCAGTTTCTTCTATTAAAATTTCCTGCTCAAAGTCTTTCATCAGTTTTTTTTGAAAAACAAGCATTTCGCATTTTGGCTCCACGTTTTTTTCAACGTGTTCTTCTCCGTGGTCATATCCGTTCAAATGAAGAATTCCGTGGATTATAAGCCGCTTTAATTCCTCATTCTGGCTCACTGCAAAATACTCTGAATTTTTGGGCAAAGTATCAACGCTTATCGCAATATCGCCAGCCTGAAGCCAAACAACATTGTCTTCGTCAGTATATTTTTCGCCGTTTTCAAAGCTCAAGACATCAGTAGGGTTATCTATATTTCGGTAAGTTTTATTTAAATACTGAATATATTCATCGGAACAAAAAAGAATAGAAAACTCCTCGCAGTCCCACCCGCATTTCTGCATGACTTTTTGCGCAAAAGGCTCAATTTTGTCTATCCAGACAGGAGAATTTTTTCCGTCTTCCATGCCCACAAAAATCTGGTTTCCCATTACTTTTTTTCCTTTATGATTTTTTCAGCCTTGTCTTTTAAAGACTTCTTGGAATTTTTTTCTTCCTTCACGCTTTTATCTTTTTCTGCGGAATCTGAATTCCCCTGATGCTGAACTTGCGTCTGAGGAGGAAGCGGAATCTGATGAACTTCGTTTGTATCAGGGTCTTTCTGGTCAGGATACTTTGTGCGGCTGTGATAGTAGCCTGCAAGAATCTGGACAAAAGCATCGTGAATTTTTGTAATATCTCTAAATGTAAGATTGCAGTTTTCAAGCTGCTTATGCTCGATTTTTCCGTAAATCAATGTAGTTATAAATTTTTCAAGGCGCGGAACAGAAGGTTTTTCCAAACTGCGGCAGGCGGCTTCAACAGTATCGGCAAGCATGACAATCGCGCTTTCTCTTGTTGTAGGCGGATTTCCAGTGTAAGAATAATCTTCCGGGTTTGCATCCGGGTCAATCGCTTTTGCTTCATTGTAAAAATACGCAATAACCTGATTTCCATGGTGTTCGCTTATTATGTCGATTATATGCTTTGGAAGACGCAACGCACGTGCCTTTTCAACACCGCGCTTAACATGGCTTCTGATTATACTTACAGAAAGCGACGGATTTATTTCCGTATGAATATTTTCTCCGGCAGTCTGATTTTCCACAAAATACTCAGGGTTATCAAGTTTTCCAATGTCGTGGTAATATGCGCCGACTCTGGCAAGAAGAGGGTTCGCCCCCACCTCATTGCACGCAGCTTCCGCAAGGCTGGCAACCATAAGCGAATGGTTATAAGTTCCGCTCGCAGTAACAAGCATTTTTTTCATCGTAGGATTATTCAAGTCGCTCAAATCCATAAGGCGGAAAAGAGAAGCCGAGTTAAGCAAAAGCTCCAAAGGCGTAAGAAGTCCAAGGCAAAGAATGCCGGAAAAAAATCCGTTCAGGGCAACACCAACTATCGCGCCAAGCCCGTCATACAAAGAATCGCTGAAAATAATCTTGAAAATCATCAGGAAAACAACATTCAGCAAAGACTGAAGCACAGAAACCAAAACCATGTCTGTTCTTCTGTTGATTTTTCTTACAAGACGCGCGGAAGCAAAAGAAGTTGAAAGCACAAACAAGAACGGAACAATCTGATAAGAAGACGCATTTAAAACTGAAAGCGAAATAATCAGCGAAAAGAAAACCGCATTGAGCTGCCCGAACAAAATCGCCACAAGAAACACGCAAACAGAAGACGGAATAACAGCGCAGATTGCATAAGGAGATGCAAAGTAAATGGACTTGGAGCCAAAAATCACGGAGCTAAAAATTATAATATAAAAGCAGCATTCGGTAACAAGCTCCTTGAATTCAATCATCTTGGCTTTAAAATAAATTTTACTGCAGCAAACGAAAAACAATGCGCACATCAATATATGGTAAATTACAGAATTCGCAAAAGCCCTGTAGTCAACGTAAACGGCAGACTCCGACATTTTCTTTAGCTTTGCATAGCCTTCTTCAGTAATCGGAAATCCTTTTCTTATGACTTTTTCGCCAGCTAGAACTTCAACTGGATTTTCATAGTCAGAAGGAAGCGACTTTACAGCCTTTATTGTAACATCGGAAATTTGCCCGATTTCATAGTCGTTTATATTAAAAGAAGAAACTGTCGAGGATGTGGAAATCTTTACAAAGACAAGTGCAACTGTAATAAGAAAAGTCACAAGGGTCAAAACAACCATCGGATAATTCTTCTTAAGATATTTTGAAAACGCTCCTGTTAAAACAGAAAAAAAAGTCTGTGTATTTTCATCTTTCTTCATTTTCATAAGCCTGTATAATTTTTTTAACCAACCCGTTTCTTAAAACGTCTTCCGAAGTCAGCTCAGCAACCGAAATTCCTTCCACGCCTCTAAGAAGATTCAAGGCATGAAGAAAACCAGAAGGAGTCCTTTTGGGCAAGTCAACCTGCGAAGGATCTCCTGTTACAAAAACTTTAGAATTCTCTCCCATTCTAGTTAAAAACATTTTCATCTGCTCAGAAGTTGTGTTCTGGGCTTCATCAAGAATTATAACGCTATTGCTTAAAGTCCGTCCACGCATATAGGCAAGCGGCGCAATTTCTATTATACCGTTTTCTGTAAGTCTTTTTATAGTATCTGAAGGTAAAACCGCATTTATTGAATCAAACAGAGGCCTTATATACGGATTTATTTTATCCTGCAAATCTCCCGGAAGAAAACCAAGACTTTCGCCGGCTTCAACAACAGGACGCGTCAAAACTATGGAATTTACTTTGTGGGAAAGCAAAAGACGCAAAGCTTCCGCAACTGCAAGAAAAGTCTTTCCAGAGCCTGCAGGACCACTTGCAAAAACCAAATCAAAAGTACGCATCTTTAAAATCAATGAAGACTGGCCTTTTGTACGCGGAAAAACTTTTTTTGTTCCGCCCGGAATAGAAATAGACAAATCCAAAGCAGCGTCATTATTCAAGACAGACTGAATCAATTCTGAATCGGAAACATTTTGGCTTGCCGCAGAAAATTCATCAAGAATGCGGTCAACTGCAAAACGGAACTGCTGCTCAATGTAAGAATCTCCGCAGTCAATAGAAAGCTCGTTTCCTCTGGCAAAAACAGGAACTCCAAGAAAAGATTCCATGAGTTTTAGGTTGCTGTCATTTGTTCCGCAGATACGGGCAAGATAGGATGAATCTGGAACAATAATCGTATACGAGGACACTGCGCAAAAATCTCCGTTTTCTATTTAAAAAATTGTAGCATAAGAATTTGGAGAGCGCAAACAAAAGGACTACTCATCCCTTTCTTCTTTCCTGTCGAAATAGCCGGACTTTTCAAGATGCTCGCGGCGGCTTACAACAAGACTTATAAGCTCCTGGTACATATTGAAATCAACTTCAACGGCAATAGGAAGAATAAAATATTCAGTTTCATCGCAATAGCGTTCAATAAATTCATTGCTCGTTACAAAGCCAAGGCTTATCATGTTGGAAATTCTGTCGGCGCATTTTAGAATTTTTGCGCGCTGGCTACCATTGTCTATAATCGACTTTAAATATTCGCTCTTTAGCTGCCCCGGCCTCTTTGTAACTTCCTTTACAAGCTCAAGAACTTCAGGACCGTCAGAATCCGCATTGCGGATAAGATTCTCATCAAATCCAGGAATGTCTTCTATTGTATCATGCACACAGCTTGCCTTCAAAAGGATATTGTCGATGTAGCCGTAGTCAATGAGAATGCTCATTGTATCAAGCTGATGGCGGAACATATTTCCCCCTGCGAACCTTGCCTTGCCAATCAAAGCCGTGGCAATCTGCATATAAGGCGCAAGATAGATGTTCTTAAGCTGAAGCATGTGCTCGTTGTCCATCTGCTGTGGCTTTTCCACCGCCATTTCGTATTTTCTTTTCATAAGAATCCTCCTGAAGGCAAATCTTTTGAAAAAGTTCCGCTACAAATTCTTCAAGTACGAATTAAGCTTTTCTATGCGGCGCTGGGCTTCTTCCATGCGGTTTCTTTCTTCCTGAACAACTTCGGCTGGAGCGTGCTCGGCAAATTTTCCGTTCAGCTTGTTTGTGCTTCTGCGGACATTTTCCGTTTCGTATTCAATGTCGCGTGTAAACTTCTGCCTTAGCTGCTCTTTGTTCACACTTTCGTCAACCAAAAGAAACGCTTCGAATCCTTTTCCTACAGCGCCGATTGATTTTTCAGGGTTCGACTCCACAAAGTCAACCTTGCTGATTCCTGCCAAAAGGCAAACCATGTCTGTCTTTTCTTTTATTACTTCCGCGCTTGAGCCTTTGGAAATTTTTACGGCAATATGGAGCTTGCTTGCAGGATCAATTCCGCATTCAACACGAAGTCCGCGCAAAGTTCTGATAAGTTCCTTTAAAGTTTCAAAACGCTCTGTGATTTCTTTGTTTATGCGGCTTGATTTTTCCTCTGGATACGGAGCTGTAACAAGAAGTCCTGTGTATTCTTCGCAAGGAAGAATTTTCTGCCCGCCGGCTTTCTTGCGGTTTTCTACAATCTGAGCCAAAGGCAGCTTGGAATAAATTTCTTCTGTAACGAAAGGAATATACGGATGAAGCAAACGAAGGCTCTCTTCAAGAACATTAAGCAGAACAGAAACCGCCCGGTCTTTTTCGTGGTCATCGCCATTCTTAAACGAAAGTTTTGTAGCTTCAACATACCAGTCGCAGAAATCGTTCCAGAAATATTCATAAATTGCAGAAGCTCCATCGTTGTAACGGTAGCTTTCAAAAGCAGCCCTTGCATTTTTTACGGCATTGTCAAGGCAAGTATAAATCCACTTGTCAAGCTCGTTAAGGTCTGAGTCAGCAACAGGAATAAGTGTTCTGTCTTCAAGATTGCCAAGAATATAGCGGCTTGCGTTCCATACTTTGTTGCAGAAGCGGCTTCCCATCTTGAATGAATCCTTGTCTACAAGAACATCCTGTCCCTGCGCACACATATAGCTCAAAGTGAATTTAAGGGCATCCGCGCCGTAAAGGTCGATAATCTCAAGCGGGTCGATTCCGTTTCCAAGCGACTTGGACATTTTTCTGCCCTGCTTGTCGCGAACAAGTCCGTGAATATAAATGTCATGGAACGGAGATTTTCCTGTAAACTCAAGGCCTGCCATAATCATGCGGCTAACCCAGAAGAAAATAATATCATAAGCTGTAACAATAGCTGTAGTTGGATAAAAATGCTCAAGGTCGGAAGTTTTTTCAGGCCAGCCAAGAGTACTGAACGGCCAAAGCCATGAAGAGAACCAAGTGTCAAGAACATCAGGATCCTGCTTTAAATGGGAAGCATCCGCGCCGCACTTAGGACATTTTACCGGGTCTTCACGGCTGACAATTGTTTCTCCGCACTCGCAGTACCATACAGGAATTCTGTGTCCCCACCAAAGCTGACGGCTTATGCACCAGTCGCGGATATTTTCCATCCAGTGAGTAAATGTGTTTTCCCATTTGCGCGGATAAAAAACAAATTCCTCATTCTTCCAGGCGGCAAGAGCTTTATCTGCAAGCGGCTTCATTTTTACAAACCACTGGTCGCTCAAATACGGCTCTACGACAGTTGAACATCTGTAGCAATGGCCAACTGAATGCTTGATTTTTTCCTCGCCCTTGTAAAGTCCAAGCTCCTTTAAATCTTCTATAATAAGCTTGCGTGCTTCTGGGCATTTTAATCCGCGGTATTTTTCCGGGCAGTTATTGTTTAAAGTTCCGTCTGGATTTAAAATGTTTATAACTTCAAGATTGTTTCTTTTTCCAACTTCCCAGTCGTTAGGATCGTGCGCCGGAGTGATTTTTACCATTCCAGTTCCAAATTCCTTGTCAACATAAGAATCTGCAATCAAGCTGATTACACGGCCGGTAAGCGGAAGCTTAAGTTTTTTTCCAACGACAGACTTGTAACGCTCATCTTCTGGATTTACAGCAACCGCAGTATCGCCAAGCAAAGTTTCCGGACGGGTTGTGGCAATTTCAATTTTTCCAGAGCCGTCTTCAAATTCATAATAAATGTGATACATGAAGCCGTCTGTGTCTGTGTGCTCAACTTCATCATCAGCAAGAGCAGTTCCGCAGCGAGGACACCAGTTTACAAGATAGTGTCCTTTATAGATAAGGCCGCGCTCATAAAGAGTAACAAAAACATTGCGAACAGCCTTAGAAAGACCTTCGTCCATTGTAAAACGCTCGCGGTTCCAGTCAACGGAATTTCCAAGCTTGCGCTGCTGCTTAACAATTGTGTTATGATGGTCTTCCTTTACCTTCCAAGTGCGCTCAAGGAATTTTTCACGTCCAAGGTCATTGCGGGTCTTTCCCTCTTTTTTAAGCTGCTTTTCAACAACATTCTGAGTGGCAATTCCTGCATGGTCAGTTCCAGGAATCCAAAGAGTGTCGTCGCCTTTCATTCTGTGGTAGCGCACAACAATATCCTGCAATGTATTGTTCAGCCCGTGTCCCATGTGAAGAACACCTGTAACATTTGGCGGAGGAATTACGACCGTATACTTTGAAACAGAAGATTTTTTAGACTTGTTCAAGTAACATTCATGCACCGGAGAATCCTTGTCGGACGCAGGCTTAAAGCATCCTGTCTGAACCCATTCAGCATAAATTCTATCTTCAAAATCTTTTGGATTGTAGGATTTTTCAAGTTCAATAGCTTTCATCGTAACCTCTATCTACACACAGACTTGTGCAATTTTTTTATAGGGCAAAATTATAATATTTTTTTTTGATGTTTGCAATGAAAAGATAAAGATGAGAACAGGGCAAACGCATTATAAATGTATTCAGCATAAAACTGGCTCCCAGACACGGTTTTATGGTTCAAAATCGCGCAATAATGCGCCACACGCTGATTGTTGCAAAGTAACTATAGAATTGAGCGCTCACGCGGTCGCAGCAATCAGCGTGTTTTTGCCCCAGAAACCGTTCCTTCGCGCAAACTTTACTTAAATTATTTATAATGCGTTTGCCCTGAAAGATGAGACAGAACCTCAATACAACAAAGAATCAAAAAGAGCAAAAAGTTTTGTGAATGAATATCAAAAAATGACAGAAAGGCTTCCTGTAAGCCAAAACCTGATTTTTGGAACACAGGATAAAGATATCGCAGAAAAACTGCATTTATTGTACAAATAAAACACTTGATTTTTCTGACTTTCTTTTGTAATCTTATAAATGAATTGAGTTAGGATGTCTTCGGACACTTAGCTGTGGGGGCAGAATTATTCGGTCCCTTCATTTTTTTAAATCAACTCCTGCCTATTTTTTATAATATTCAACTGCTCAACCAAATGACGTTCAGCCATAGAATCATTCATGTTATAAAACCAGTTATGATTAAACCAGTTCATTGTTTCTTGATTTCCGCCTGAACCGATTACAAGACTAAAAAAATCTGTATTTGGTCGAATGTCGAGTTTTTATAAAAACAGCTACTAAACAGTTATTCCTATGCTAACAAGGCTGTCATTCCCGTGCTTGTTTGTATGTCATTCCCGCACTCGTTGCGGGAATCTATCTTTTTTTTTACAACAGCGCCTGCTCGCTGCCAGTATTACTTGCCTGTTCCGCTACGGCTTAACGCCTGCCCTGCACCGCAGTAGCTCGCCATTACTTGCCTGTGGAGCGGACAATGCGGAAGCCCAAGTTGTTGCTGGTGATATTGGCGTTGAGCCAGTACTTGTAGTCCACCTCGCAGCCGTAGGCGTTGCTGCACCAGCTGCCGCCGCAGTTGCAGCGGTACTCGCTGATGTTGGGGTTGGAATCCCAGCACCATTCCCAAACGTTACCGCTCATGTCGTACAGACCGTAGTCGTTAGGCTTTTTCTGTGCAACTGGATGTGTCTTTTTTCCACTGTTTTCGCTATACCAGCCCACTTCGTCTAAGTTATCGCTTCCGCTATACTTGTAGTCCTGTCCGCCCTTTGCCGCATACTGCCATTCTTCCATTGTAGGCAGGCGGTAGCCGTTTGCGTTTTCATCTTGGCTTACGGTTCCTGTTATTATATTTCCTTTGTGAGGAGCATAGCTCCATTTTTCTACATCAGGTTCACCATCAACAGCATAGACTGGAGTCAAACCGAACATATCACTTAATTTGTTGCAAAAATAAACTGCGTCATACCAACTCACCTGTTCCACTGGAAGATTCTTTTCTTCCTTGAAGTTGCTAGGATTCTCACCCATTACAGACTTATTAAGCTCCTGTGTAACCTCAGTTGCAAGAATAGAAAATTCCTTTCCTGGAACAGCGATCATAAGCTTGTCAACATTTTCATACGTAACGCCCTCTGCCAAGGCAGCCTTGACAGGCTCTGGCTTTGTTTCGCCAGAATTTGAATCATCCTTGCCATCATTTGGTTTTATTTCACCGGAATTGTTCTTGTCAACATCCGCCCCCCCCTCAAGGGTTGCCCCAACAGTTGAATCTCCATTGTCGTCTTCTGAGTCAGAGCATGAAATCTGCAAGGGAACTGCAAACAGTATAATTGCGCAGATAGCAAAAGTTGAAAAAGACAGCCCGCTCTTGCGGCCGCCAGCCAAGCTAAAACATTTTTTCAAGGTTTTCATTTTTTACCCCCGTATAATCTTTTGAAGCCACCATTTAGATGTAATATGATTTCTGTATTGATTGTCTCTGTCATTGTGGCAACATTTTCAGCAACTGCTTCAAAACTCATTTTGCGCCTCCTGACAAAAGGATACTATACAAATTTTACAGTGTCAAGAAAAATAAAATAATCCGCTTGAATTTTAACAAGAGCTTTATAAATTAAAAAGCATTTCATGCATTCCATAAGATAAGAGTCTTTATATCCGGCTAAGGGACGCGCTTTCGCATGATTTAGTCTGCCCTTTTCACTATTTTGGGCTTACAGATGCGGAAGGAATCGACTATTCAAAAATTAAGGCCGAGCCAGGAACAAGCAAATATTATAGAAGAAATTGCAAATATGCTCATGGTGAACCGCCGCGTTGATTACATCATTGAAAGAATGAATTTCTACGGACACGATGGCGAAAAGACAAAAGCTCTTGGATTCTGCGCGACTGTAAAGCATGCTAAATACATGGCGGAAGAATTTAACAAAAGACTTTCAAAAAATAATGGACAAGTTGCGGTTGCTCTTTCAGGAGATGACAGCGTTGAAGTCCGCGAAAAATATGCACGTCTTTTGGAAGATGACAATTCTCCGCTTCAATACATTTTTTCAGTCGATATTTTTAACGAAGGAATTGATATTCCATCAGTAAACACAGTCTTGCTGCTGCGTCCTACTGACTCTTCAATAATTTTTATTCAGCAGCTTGGACGAGGCTTGCGCAAACTGGGCGGCAAAGAATTCGTAACAGTTCTGGACTTTATCAGAAACTACAAAAAGTCTTTCTTGATGGCGATTGCCCTGAACGGAAAGCAGGATTACGACCGCGATTCATTGAAGCTTGAAGTTGCAAATGATTTTGCGGACTTGCCGAACGGAACTTACATTCACATGGACAAAATCACAAAGGAACAGATTCTGCGCCAGCTTGAAAATGAAAAATTCATGTCGCTTAAATATATGAAAGAATCATATTTTTCGTTTAAGCATGTATGCGGCGGAAAAGTCCCGTTTCTTGTTGATTACTTAAAGCATGACGGAAGCACTGATCCTGTGCGGTTTACGGTTTTCAGCCCGAACTACAAGACGTATTTCGATTTTGCCGCATACATTGAAAAAGAATCGCATCCTGAATTTTCTCTGATTAACGAAGACGAATCTTTCAGGCAGATTATGCAGCTTCTAAGTTTTTATTCGCCTGCAAGACGCGCGGAAGAATGGATTATCGCAGAAACAATTTTTAATTCAGAAAATTACTTTGCTTCTGTTGATGAAATTGCAGAAAAGGCAAGAAAATACCTTTCTTTTGTGAATAAAACTTCTATCGTTCATGCCTGCCAGACGCTTAGCGGAACATATTTTGACACAAGCGAAAAAACACGGTACGAAAAGGCGATTTTTAATTTTGACGGAACTTCAGTTTCATTCAATAAAAACACGGTCGATTCCCTTGAAAATTCAAGATTTTCCGCACAAAAGAAGCTTTGGGTAGAAGACTTGATTCAATACAATCTTTTGCGTTACCAAAACGAATTCGGCTCAGATGATTATTCTGAAAACGGAACTTTGCCGTTTTTAAAGCTTTACCAAAAATACACGATGCGCGACGCGGCTCTTTTATGCGACTATACAAAAATCCATTCTTCGTTCCGCGGACAAGGACTTATAACTTCCGCAAAGCCAGATTATTTTCTATTTGTGAACCTGCACAAGGATGCGGACATAAAAGATTCAATAAATTATGCTGACAGATTCATAACGCCGGACCATTTTCAGTGGCAGTCGCCAAACAGCACAACGCAAAATTCTGAAGTCGGACAGAACTTAATCCGCAACATCGAAAGAAAAATCCGACTTCATCTTTTTGTACGCAAATTTGAAAAAGTAGAAAACATAACCCAGCCGTTCATTTATCTTGGTCAGGTTTCAACTTTTCCGGGCAGCGCGGAAGGCAACAAGCCAATCACAATGAAATTCGCGCTTCATAGCCGTGTTCCTGACGAGCTTTTCAACGACTTTATAACACGCACCGACAAAATGGGAAAAAACAGCGATAATTGACTTTACAAAAAAAGGACTGAAAAAATGAACAACGCAAATATAACAAAAAACGATTGTAAAACCCAAACTACACCGCTCAAGCAAATCCACGTTTCTGCGGCGGTAATTTTCCGTACTGTGGCTGGCGGCGAAAAGCTGGTTTTTGCGACGCAGCGTGGCTACGGAGAATGGAAGGACTGGTGGGAGTTTCCGGGCGGAAAGATTGAAGATGGAGAAAGCGCGGAACAGGCGGTTGTGCGGGAAATACGCGAGGAGCTTGCGACGGAAATCCGGGCAGAACGAAAACTCTGCACGGTTGAATACGACTACCCCGCTTTTCATCTGACAATGGAATGTTTTTTGTGCTCAATTGTTTCCGGGAAGCTTACTCTGCTTGAGCACGAGAACGCGGCATGGCTTTCCGAAGAAAAGCTTAAAAGCGTAAAATGGCTTCCTGCGGATGTGGAAGTTCTAGAAAATCTAAAGGAACTTTTTTAGGCGGATGCGGTAGCGCTGGGAGCAATGCCGGAGGCAGTCCGAACAAAGTGAGGACCGCGTGCAGCAAGTTGCGGACATAGCGACAGTCAAGAGTCTTAGGCTCTTGACTGACCGCCCATAAACATTCTGTTAAAAAACTGTCGCAACCTTTTTCACGCGAAGTTGTTCAATAGACATAATCCAAAAAATTTTATATTTACGTTTCATGGTGATTTTTTAGATTCAATTTATTATATTTTTAGAAAAACATTCGGAGGAAAAAATGAAAGAACTAAAGGCATTAATTCTGGCGGTATCGGTTTCGCTTGTCGTGTCGGCGGCGATTGTTTCCGTGGGGCTTTCAAAAATAGCAAGGCCTGACAGGACAGTTACGGTGCGCGGACTTGCGGAAAAAGAAGTTGATGCCGACCTTGCGCTCTGGCCGCTCACATTCACGCTTGGAGCAAACAGCCTTACGCAGCTCCAGAAAGACATTCTTGCAAAAACTCAGACCGTAAAGGAATATCTTGCGGACCACGGACTTTCAGAAGAAGACTACACGGTTCAGTCGCCAAGCATAACGGACAACACAATCAATCCGTATATGGACCGGGACAAAATTCTCTACACTTACCTTGCGCAGACGGTGATCCTCGTGCGCTCGTCAAAAGTCGCTGAAGTGAAAAAAGCGCAGGACGATTCCCTTGACCTGATGAGCAGCGGAATCGCAGTCTCAAAGGACTACAACAGCAAGATTTCATTTGAATTCACAAAGCTGAATGACATAAAACCGCAGATGATTGCGGAGGCGACAAAAAACGCACGCACAGCAGCAGAGCAGTTTGCACATGACTCCGGAAGCAAAGTCGGAAAAATCAAAACCGCAACTCAGGGATTTTTCAGCATAGAAAATGCCGCCGAAGACCTTCAGGAAAAGAAGACAATCCGCGTGGTAACCACAGTCGAATATCTTTTAAAATAGAAACAGACTGACCGGTCTGGAAAATCGGAATCCGCCTAGGAAGAACACACTGCGGCGGATTATTTTTTTTCAATCACCCCCTGAACAAAAAGCAGCCTTACAGCACTTCAAGAAATCTACTTCCACCCTTCCCAGATTTTCACTTCAAGACCGCAGGTGGCGGCGTTTTTTCCGTTGCGGCAAACAGGAAGTTTCAGAAGAAGCTGGTTTTCAAAAAGTTTTTCTTCCTTGTCAGAGTCATCAAGATACGCGAACGATGCGTAATCCTTTGAGTTTTTATCCGCCAAAAGCTCAATCGCCTCTGCCCTGGAGCCGGCCGCACGCGAAACCGATTCCACTACGCTTTCAAATTCGCCGCGGCTCATCTCTTTTTCCTTTAAATCCACAAACTGAAAAGGAATCCTCCGCTCCTTGAACCACATCTGCGCTTTTTTTGTGTCAAAATTTTTTGTTGTTCCAAAAATTTGAATCATGCAGACATTATAGCAAAAAACCGGAGAAAATTATAGACAGGACAAAGCAAACTTCGCAGATTTTTCAAAATAAACTTTGAAACAACATTGACTTACAGGATTTTTCAAAGTACACTTTGAATAAATGACAAGAAACACATATTTTCAAAGTATAGAAGCATTCAAAGACAAGCAGGTCATAAAAGTTCTGACAGGAATACGCCGCTGCGGAAAATCCGTGCTCATGGAACAATTCATGCAGAGCCTTTTGGAAAGAGGCGTTTCAGAGAGGCAGATTACTTACATCAGGCTTGACGACTTGGACAACGAGCTTTTACTGGAATATCACAATCTTTATGCGTTTATAAAATCCGCGCTTTTGGAAGACAGGATGAACTATGTTTTTATTGACGAGGTTCAATTGTGCAAGGATTTTCAGAAGCCGGTAGAAACACTTTTCAACTGCAAAAACGTGGATCTGTATCTTACAGGCTCGAACGCGGACTTGCTGTCTGGTGAACTTGCCACTCTTTTAAGCGGAAGATACGTTACGATTGACATGCTTCCGTTTTCATTTTGCGAATACCTTGAATGCATAAAGGAAAATAATTTTCCGGCTCAGACGACCGAAGAAAACTATTACGACTACGTAAAATTCGGAAGCATGCCGTTCACAGTCCAGCTCAAAAAGAACACAGAAAGCGTATATCAGTACCTGAACGGAGTTTACAACACGATAATCGTAAAGGACATAGCAAGGCGGCATCAGATAAAGGACGTCGCGGTTCTTGAAGCCGTAATAAAATTCATGTTCCAGAACTGCGGAAATTTCTGCACCTCAAAAAAAATCAGCGACACACTTACAAGCTCCGGAAGAAAAACAAGCCAGCCCACAGTCGAAAACTATATGCGCTTTCTTGAGGAATGTTTTCTAGTCTACAGGGTCGAACGCTACGATGTGCGCGGAAAGGAGCTTCTGAAAAACATCTCAAAATACTACATCGCCGACACAGGACTGCGGAACATGCTTTTGGGCTACAGAAATATCGACATGGGACACATCCTTGAAAACCAGATTTTTCTTGAGCTTAAGCGGCAGCATTTTACGATTTACACAGGAAGAAACCTCGACGCCGAAATAGACTTTGTGGCAAAAAACCAGACCTCACTCTTCTACATCCAGGTCGCAGAAACCGTAAAGGACGAGGAGACGCTGAAACGCGAACTTGCCGCCTTCAAAAACATTCCGGACTCGTACCCAAGAATTCTTATCACGATGGACAGAAACCTGAATTCAGACTTCAACGGAATCCGAAACATAAACGCGCTCGATTTTCTTACAGGAAAGGAGAAGCTTGTTTTTTAGAAGCAGGAAGGGAAAAAACTCTCTGCACAAAAATAAAAATTGTGATACCATTCTGCCCATAAGGACAAAATTATGAATCAGAACGAAAATAAAACGACAACGGCGGAATCCCTTTCTGAAATTTCCGCTCAGCTTGAAAAGATAATTACAGAACTGCTCGATTCGCATCCGCAGAAAAAAGGCTCGGTTTTTGTAATCGGCTGCTCGACGAGCGAAGTTACCGGCGGCTCAATCGGAAAAAATTCCAGCGAGGAAACAGGAAAAATAATTTTTGAGACAGCGAACCGGGTTCTTTCTTCAAAAGGAATTTTTCTTGCCTGCCAGTGCTGCGAGCACTTGAACCGCGCGCTTGTTGTTGAGCGTGAGTGCGCCGAAAAATTCGGTCTTGAAGAAGTTTGCGTTGTGCCGTGGATTCACGGAGGAGGCTCGTTTGCGACGGCGGCATACTACGGCTTTAAGGAGCCTGTTGTGGTTGAGCACGTAAAGGCTACAGCAGGACTTGACATCGGAAGCACGCTGATTGGAATGCATATAAAAGAAGTCGCAGTTCCTGTCCACCCGGAACAGAAATTTATTGGAAAAGCTTACATTACGGCGGCATACTCAAGACCAAAACTGATTGGCGGAGAGCGGGCAAGATACACGGCAGAAAGATAATTGAAGCGTTAGGGATTGAAGCACCTGCGGAGCAGTTCCGAAACGAAGTGAAGGAATGAGCGGATAGCGAAGTGCGAAAAGCCCGGCTTTACGACCTTTGCATCGAAGTGGAAAAGGACTGTCAGTTTGAGAACATATCCTGTCAGATATTTGACCAACCACCCGAAATATTATACTCTTCGGAATAGGGGACGCACGTTCCCGCATTTTATTTTTTGGGGGATTTTATGCCCGACGGGTCGATACCCTTACTTGTTTCTCTTTTTGTTTTGATTGCTTTTTCCGCTTTTTTTTCTGCAACGGAAACTGCATACACCAGCGCCAGCAGAATCCGGCTCAAGTCGCTTGCAACGGGCGGCAACAGAAGGGCTGAAAAAGTTCTTGCGCTCTGCGAAAATTCCTACGACAAGCTTCTAAGCACAATTCTGATTGGCAACAACATCGTGAACCTTTCGGCTTCAACAATAAGCGCGCTTTTTTTTGCAAAGATTCTTTTTGGAAGCCGGCTGAATCCGTCCATAGTTTCAACCGCGGCGATTACGGTTGTTGTGCTGATTTTCGGCGAGATTACGCCAAAGTACATCGGCAAATTCTGCGCGGAAAAACTTGCGATGGCGGTCTATCCTTTTATTTCAATTCTGATTTTTTTATTTTATCCGCTGAACATTGTGTTTTCCGGCTGGAAGAAGCTGATTGTCAGGATTTTCCGCTTTAAGGCTAAGGATGTGATTACCGAAGAGGAAATTATAACCATGGTTGAGGAGGCCGAGGAAGACGGCACGATTAAAAAGGAAGAAACGAACCTTATCCGCTCGGTGATTGAATTTGACGACCTTGATGCGAAGGACGTTCTTGTTCCGCGCGTGAATATCTGCGCGGTTGAGGCCGGCAGCGTGCCGGAAGAAATCATGAGGAAATTTGAGGAGAGCGGGTTTTCAAGGATTCCGGTTTACGAAGGCGACATCGACACAATCATCGGAATAATCCACGAGAAAGATTTTTTCAGAGCGTTTCAGGCGGATGAGAAAAACAACTCAAAAGACAGCGAAAAATCCAGCGGCCTGTTTATAAAGTCAATTATGCAGAAACCGTTCTTTGCCATTGAAACAACAAAAATTTCCCTGCTTTTACGAAAAATGCAGAAAGAGCGGAACCACATGGCGATTGTGATAGACGAATACGGCGGAACTTCGGGTCTTATTACAATGGAAGACATTCTTGAGGAGCTTGTAGGCGAAATTTACGATGAGCACGACAGCGACAGCGATTCCGGCTGCATAAAGCCCTGCGGTGAAAATGCTTTTATTGTAAGCGGCGAAACTTCAGTGAGCAAGATGATGAAATATTTTGAGCTTGACGAGGACGAAACCAGCGGCTCTACCACGGTCAGCGGCTGGATAACAGAAAAACTGGGAGACTTTCCGGAAGAAGGAAAAAAACTCCGCTGGCAGGACAAGATTGAAATAGAAGTCCTTAAAACCGACAAGAACACAATCCGAAGCCTAAAGGTTGTAAAACTGTAAGCCCGACACGGTGGCGGTCGGAGTACAACTAATTGAAATGAAGACCGCTGCCGAAGCCCCGAAAAAAGGGACAAACATTATATTCATACTTGATTCAGGTCAAAGCAAAGAAAAAGTTTTACTTGACAATTTCCATGAAAAGAAATAACAATAGAGGCGTAAACCAATCTAATATTTTTTCGGAGCTTATTATGTGTTTATCAAAAAAATCAAAGATTGCATTGATTTTGATTATGATTACAGCATCTGCTTGTTTTGCCCAGAAATGGAAAGGTATTGTAAAAGGAATTGAAAGCAGAACCGGCGGAAATAACAACTCTCAAGCAATAGAAAAAAATGAACCGAAAGAAACGAACAATGCCAAGAAAAATACTGCAAAACTCTCAAACAATCCTCAAGTCCAGAAAAAAGCCGCTTACCTTACAAAGGCCGAAGTCGCACTAAATTCAAAAGATTACAATACAGCCGCAGAAAACTACAACAAAGCTGCAAAAACAAAACTTCCGTCGAACGTTGACAAATCTGACGCCGACATACTTAACACCTGGACTAAAGAAATTTATGCAAGGCTTCAGTACCAAAATATCAAAAGTTTAAAAAATAGATAGCATTCAGCTCCCGGCTTTACACAATGTAAACCGGGATTTTTTTGCGTTCCCTGCCTCACGGCAGGTCGGGCTTTCCGCACTTCGCCGACTAACCGCGGCTCATTCCACCACTTCGTTCCGGAACTGCTCCGCAGGTGCTACAATCCCTAACGCTTTAGCGTTAAGACGTACGCCCAAGCGTACACGCCAGATAAACGAGTTTTGCGCCAGCAAAATCTCGCAGCAAACCGTAGGTTTACAAATCCCTAACGAAAAATGCTACATCACAGCCAATAACTGTTGATAGTAATAATACTTGCAGGCATTCCAATAATCTGAATATCAAACTTCAGGCTTGATTCGACTTTTGTTGATGCATTATGAATTCTGAAACTGAACTGCCAGCCGTTATCAAGGTACATTTCCAATGTATTTGAAGAACCTGTTTTAAAATCAAAGGCTACAATTTTTGTCGGCAAAGTTGAAATCGGAACAATCTTTTTAGGCTTTTGCTTTTTTGCAGGTTTATTTAAAGTTCCGTGCATATTATACGTCTGCAATTGCGTCATCTGCTGGCTGTCAACACTTATAACTTTATAGAAATCATATTCACCTAACAGATATTCAACGAGTTTTTTAGGAAGATTTTTATCTTTTAAATAAGCATTTTTTATTTCCGTCTCGAACGCATTCAAAAGAGGAACGTAAACTTTGCTATCTTTCTATTCCATCTCTCGCCATAACATTCCAGTTTTCTTACATTCGTCAAGATAATCAAAAATCGGATTTACAGTCTGCCAATATTCATCTGAGCATTTGTCACTGTACCATTTATGTCCAAAATCAATAGTCCTGCTTAATCTGCTGTGTTTTACTGCAAAATGGTTGTGTTTAATGCTAAGTCCGATTTCCCATTTTATACCGCTCCGGATAATCAGAATATCTCTGACATCGCCCTTTTAATATCCGATAAGTAATATACCCTTTAATGGTAATTTTATTCTGTTTGATATATACATAGTTTCAAGGAAAGTATGAATTATTTCAAAATCTGCGTGACTCCTATAAACATTCCTGACAGCAAGAACTAAATACTCAACGTCAAACATCATACACGCTTCAAAAATATCTTTTAAAAATTGATTATTTTCTGTAGCCCTTCCAGCTTCAACTTCTATTACAATCCTACCGTCATTACTTAAAGCATCTGCATAAAAAGATTTATCAACATTGTTATTTTTTCCGAAAAGAACTGGAACATCAATTTTTTCACTTTTACCTTTTCCGGTTTCTACAGTGAAATTATTCTTTTCAAGTAAAGGTCGTACTTTTTTCAAAACATCATTAGATTTTAATTCATTTAAAGTTGAATCAATTTCTTTTTCAACTGACAAAAAAGATTTTATTACTGCTTGAATTTCCGATGTTATTCCTTGAGATCTTGGAAAAAACTGATATTGTATCAAATTGATTCTCCTATAAACTTTGAAATATACTCATCGTCCATCAAAAAAATTTCCTTTGGAACATAAAAAAAAATCTTTTCATCAATTTCCATTGCTGTTTTTGAATGATAAGTTTCTCCGTCTGGCAATAATTGCGATTCAAAATCCTCAGTTGCAATTATATAATTACAATTAAAATTACTAAAATAAACAGTTTTATATGGATATTTATGATTTTTATATTCAAAAAAATCTAGCATAAGCCTCTCTTTGCCTCCGAATGCCGCTTTGCCAACATTCCGCTCACATTTTCCGCAAGGAAAAATTTCGGTCTTTTGTTTTTTAGGATTCTGATATATTCATAAAAAAGTTTTCCGCGAGGATCATCAATTCCGCGCAAAGAACCAGCTTCTGACCAGGACTGACAAGGCGGACCTCCGATAATTCCATCAATCTCATCTGGAAAATCTTCTTCCTTTATATTTCTGATGTCGCCACGGATAAGTTTTGTATTCGGATGATTTTTTTCAAAAGTTGCCCAAATTGACGAGTCAAACTCATTTGCAATCGGAATTTCAAATCCCGCTTTTTCAAATCCCAAATCAAGACCGCCACAGCCACTGAAAAGACTTATTACTTTCATCTGGATTCTCCAACAAAAAAAGTTAATTTATTGTAACAATTTTTATGGCTTTTTGCATTAACAAAAATTTCATTTCTACCCCAACGCACTTTCTGCTCGTTCGAAAATCTTTACACACCGCCCAACGCAATTGTTAGTCATTCGAAAACTTTAACGCTTCGCCCAGCGCACTTTCAGTTCATTCGAGGACTTTAACGCGTTGCCCAGCACATTTTCAGCTTGTGCGAAAACTTTAACGTGCTTCCCAACGAAATTTCAGCTTATTCGAAAATTTTTATTCACGGCCCAAGCCGTTTTTGGTTTATAAAATTTTTGGAAAATGGCTGTCTGCTTGTTGTCGGTCTAGGCATTTTCCCTGTATCATTTTCATACAGAGTTTAATTCCAATTCATTGTAGAAACGGAGGAAACTATCGGGATTGTACATTTTGGCTTCTTTCAAAATGACCAATCAAATTCTTAGCCATTTTTTTTCATAGGAGTCAAAATGAAAAAAATCAATTCTAATATGCGTGTCGCAGAATTGGACACGCTTTCTGACGTTCTTATACGTATGTACAAGGATTCTTCCGCTGCTGAAAACGCGCTTTCCAAGGACACGAACCTTTCGCTCATCATGGCGGAAGTTGAAAAGCTTTCTGCGGACATCACCACGGCAATCAAAAGCGACCGTGTCTCAAGCACTCTTGACGAGGCGGACATTGCGCGCGACGGGATTATCAGGAATCTGGGCGACGCTCTCACAGGCTACTCGGCGATTCCTGTCGCGGCGAAAAAGGATTCCGCCCAGAATCTTCTTGCGGTTTTCAGCAAGTATGGAAAGCAGATTACACAGAAAAACTTTGCGGAAGAATCGTCTTTGATTGAAAGCATGCTTGAGGACTTTGGCGCGGAAAATCTTTCTTCTGACATCGCGGCTTTGGACGGCGTGGGAGAGCTGGTTTCGGAATTGCGGACGGCTCAAGACAGCTTCAACAAGGCGAACGATGAGTACACAAAAGCGAGCGTGAACAGGGGCGAAAGCGCGACTTCGGTAAAGAAGAGCCTGATTTCCGCCCTGAACGACAAGTTCGTGCCGTACCTTTCTGCGGTTGCGCCTCTTGCGGACTACAAGGACTTCGCCACAAAGTGCGAAGCTGAAATCATAAAGGCAAACGCGACTGTCAGCGGAAGAAAAAAGACTGATAAGGCTAAGTAGATTTTTGTGATACAGCTAAACATTAAAATTAGCTAGCGAACGGCGGAATTTCATGCCGGATTGAGCTTTTACAGAAAGTTCATCTTGAGTTGGAATTCCGCTTTTGTTTCTTTAAATCTCCACCGCAAAGCACACGCACGCATCGCCCCTTTCGTTCGTCGCGTTTTGCACTTCGATTTTTCCGCCGTGTAGGATTGCGATTGCCTGCGCGATTGAAAGACCAAGTCCTGAGCCTGCCGTGCAGATGATTTTTATCCGGGTGTTCGTCAAGTTTTTTTCGGCTTCAGTTCAGTTACGACTTTCGCCTCCCCTCCTGCGCTACGCTTCGGAACACGCCTATGGCGTGCCCCAACAATCCTTAACGCAAAAAGTGTTTTATTAAAAAAAAGTATTTACAGAGCCTTTGTTCATCCGCTCTGCCAGATGTGATATACTCAGCTCAGCAAATCAACTTTTGGAGTAAATCGCATGGCAGATAAAATACAGGACGCTTACGAATCGTCAAAAAATATATATGACGGTGTCCTTACGCAGGGGAATTTTTTCAGCAGGATGTATATCAAGCTGTTCTGGAGCGGAACGGATGACAATGAAATCGCGCGGAAAGTCTTGTCATACATTCCTGATGATTTTTCAGGAAAACTTCTTGATGTTCCGGTCGGAACTGCCGTGTTCACGCAGCGCAAATGGTCGACCCTGAAAAATGCACACATCACTTGCCTTGATTACAGCACGGATATGCTTGAGCAGGCAAAGAGGAGGCTTGACGGCAAGGCGCATATCAATTTCATTCAGGGCGATGTGGGAAACCTGCAAATGGACGATGAATCTTTTGACATCGTTCTAAGCATGAACGGTTTCCATGCGTTTCCAGACAAACAGAAAGCATTCCGCGAAACCTTCCGCGTACTTAAATCCGGCGGTGATTTTATCGCCTGCTTCTATATCAGGGGAAAATCCAAAAGGACGGACTGGCTTGTAAAAAACATTCTCGCAAAGAAAGGCTGGTTCACTCCTCCGTTTCAGACTGAAGAAGAACTGAAAAATACTTTGCAGAAAATGTACAAAGAAGTCGAACTTCACGTTGACGGCTCTATGGCGTATTTTCACTGCGTAAAATAGCTTTGACTTGAACAGACAGCAAAGTTTCGTCACAAAATTGCTTCATTAAAAAAACTCCGGCAAGGCAAAACCACTATGGAAGTTTTGGCAGAAATTGTGTATAGTAATTTTGCAAGCAGTAATTATTTTGGGAGAATAAAATCATGAACATTTGGATTCAACGAAGCATTGAACTTGCAAATAACAAAAACTATCTTGACAAACTTTTTGATGTTTACCCGATGATTCCAAATAAAATAAGAAAAATAGATGAAACATACTGGGACAGTATAGTCCAGGCGTTTAACAATAAAGACGATATCTGCTTAATAAAATATCTTCTTTATCTTGATTTGTTTCCAATAAAAGATTCTTATATTCCTTTTCTAAGAAGAGACACAGCAAATGCGCTCAAAAATAATCCAGAAACTGTAAAACGTCTTTGCAATAGACTTTATAAAATGGGACTAGATAAAATCCGTGAAAAATGCACAGAACCAAAAGAAACAAACAGGCAGATTGGACCTCTTTTTAAAAAATGGTGCAAAAATAGCTTCGATAAAACAAAACTCCTCTCAGTAACAGATTTTGAAAAAACAAATGAAAATGCAATTTTAGATGCCACTGACAAAGAAATGATGGATTGGGCTTTTAGGACAGTTAATTACAAACGAAATAAAGGCTTGGACTTTGCAGGTCGTTTTAATGGTAAATACTTAATTGGAGAAGCAAAATTTTTATCTGATTTTGGTGGTCATCAAGACGCACAATTAGAAGATGCTGTTCTTACCCTAACAGCTCCAAATGTAAAGGCTACAAAAATAGCAATTCTCGATGGTGTCTGCTGGTTAAAAACTAACAACAAAATGTACAAAGCAATAACCGAAGAATACTGTGAAGAAAATATAATGTCTGCTTTGCTTTTGAAAGATTTTATAAAAAGTCTGTAAGGAGGCAAAAAAAATGGAACTTACTTACAACGGCAAAAAATCGAAAAAAGAAATCCTGGGAATTCTTCCAACATCATACTTTTCAAAGCCGATTTCAGAAAAAGAAAATATTTTGATTAACGGCGACAATTTGGAAGCATTGCGGATTCTCGTTCACAATTCAAACTTAAAAGGCAAGATTGACCTAATTTATATTGACCCGCCTTTTGCAACCAACGGAACTTTTACAATCAGTGAGGAACGCGCAAGCACAATAAGCTCTAGCAAGAAAGATGAAATTGCTTATACGGATAATCTTCTTGGCGAAAAATTTTTAGAATTTTTGAGGGAGCGTCTTATTTTAGCACGTGAACTTTTAAGCGAGCGCGGTTCTATTTATCTTCATATTGATTACAAAATCGGGCATTATGTGAAAATCATTATGGATGAAATTTTCGGAACTAAAAATTTTAGGAACGACATAACAAGGATAAAATGCAATCCGAAAAATTTTTCACGCAAGGCTTACGGAAACATAAAAGACTTAATTCTTTTTTACTCAAAGGCAAGCAATCCTATTTGGAATGAGCCATTTATTCCATTTTCAGACGAAGATAAAACTCGTCTTTACAAAAAAATTGATGAACAGGGCAAATTTTACACAACAGTTCCACTTCACGCTCCAGGCGAGACAAAAGACGGAGTTACAGGCGGAACTTTCAGGGGAATGTTGCCACCAAAAGGCAGACACTGGCGCACATCCCCTGCAGAGCTTGAAAAACTAGACGAGCAGGGATTGATTGAATGGTCAAAAAACGGAGTTCCACGCAGAAAAATCTTTGCGGATGAACAGAAGGGAAAAAAACTACAGGACATTTGGGATTTCAAGGATTACCAATATCCAGTTTATCCAACAGAAAAAAATCTTGACCTTTTAAAGCTTATTGTTCAGACTTCCTCAAATCCTGAAAGTTTGGTCATGGACTTTTTCTGCGGTTCAGGAACAACTTTGATTGCAGCCCAAGAACTTGGCAGAAATTGGATTGGAATAGACAAATCCGAAAAGGCGATAGAAGTTACAAGAAAAAAAATAACCAAAGAAAATTCTTCTCTTTCCAAAGCAGATTTTGAATCAGTTAATCTTTTAGAAAAACAAGACCAGAATTCGCATAATGAAAATATTCTTGTTATGCAGAAAACTCCAAAAGTGTTAGTAACTGCATAATTTCCCGCCAACCTCTCTCCTTACACCATCACCGCAAAGCACACGCACGCCTCTCCCTTTTCGTTCATCGCATTTTGCACTTCGATTTTTCCGCCGTGGAGGATTGCGATTGCCTGCGCGATTGAAAGGCCAAGCCCTGAGCCTGCCGTGCTTCTTGAGCGGTCGCCGCGGTAAAGGCGGTCGAAAACGTGGGGAATGTCCTCCCCGCTGATTGCGCCGGTGTTCAGCACGGAGATTTTTATGCGGTCCTCCTCAAGTTTTTCCGTGCAGAGCGTAACCTCGCCGCCTTCCGCCGTGTACTGGAACGCGTTCTGCAGAAGGTTCGAGACGCATCTCATGAGCAGGAGCGGGTCCGCCTTAAAGTTAAAATCCTCCGCGCATTTCTTCTCCACGCTGAATTTTATTTTTTTCTTTTCCGCAAGAAGCGCGAACCGGGCGGAAACATCGTCGGCAAATTTCCAGGCGTTCACGTCCGTAAGCGCAATTTTCATTTCCGGGGACTCAAAGCGGCTCAAGTCCTGAAGATTCCACACAAGTTTTTCTATTATCGTAAGCTCGGAATAAAGGGCCGCAAAACGCTCAGCCGTCGCCTCAAGGACTCCGTCGTTCATTCCCTCGACCTGCATTTTTACCGCAGTAAGCGGAGTGCGCAAATCGTGCGAGATGTCCTGCATCCACTGACGGCGCAAAGTCTCCTCGTGCAGAAGCCGGTTTTTCAGCTTTTTTACCGAATCCAGAATCCTGTCGAACTCGTTCACACCGAGAGCCGGCATATTTTTTTTCATCAGGTCCGGAGACGAAATGTAGTCCGCCAGCGAGCGCGCCTTTTTTGAAAGCACTGTCGAAATAAAAAGCGAAAGCGCAAGCGTGATTGAAACCGCGATTGCGATTCCGGCGAAAAGCCCTTTTTCCATAGTCGAAACAAAAATTCTGTTCGCCTTGTACGCCAGAAACCCAACGTTGTCCGCGCAAAGATAGCCGATTGTCTTGCCGCCGTCTTTTATCTGGACCGGAGAATTAAGAGCCATAAAAGTCGAAAGCGAGCCGACCGATTTTTCAACATCTTCCTGCGTGCTGACCTTTCCTTTTTCAAGAAGCAGAACCGGTTTTTTGTTTCCGTCAAAAATATAGATGTAAAGCGAATCTGTCGTGTAAGGCATCACCGCGTTTTCAAGAGAAGATGAAGAAAGGCTTCCTTCAAGTCTGTATGTCTTTGAGATTGCCGGAAGAATAAGGGCCACAAAGTCGTTTCTTTTTCCAGCATTCCACTCGTTTATGGAACGGCTTACCGCCACCGTAAAAATCCCGGACATTGCGGCAATCAATGCAAACGAAACGGCAACAAAACCTGTAAGAATTCGTACAAAAATTGACTTCATTTTTTACTTTTTTGAATCCGCCTTTATTCCGCTGAACCTGTAGCCGAATCCCCTTACTGTTGAAATCCACTGCTGCCCGATTTTTGAGCGCAGGTTCGCCATGTGGGTATCTATCGTCCGCTCCGAGCCCTCAAAAAAATAGTTCAGGCATTCGCCCAAAAGCTGCTCGCGCGAGACAACCTGCCCGGTGTTCGACGCAAGATACAAAAGAATCTTCCATTCTGTAGACGTAAGTTCAATCGGATTTCCGTCAACGCTAACGCTGTGCCTGCCTTCATCTATAAAAACCGCAGAATTTCCGCTCTGCCATTCGCCCGAAGCCGCGCTTTTTCCGCCGTCAGATTTGCCGGTTCGTCTTAAAAGCGCGTGAACACGAAGAACAAGTTCCTTTGCAGAAAAAGGCTTGCAGATGTAGTCGTCAGCGCCAAGCTCAAAGCCCAGAATCCTGTCAGACTCAGAGTCCTTCGCGGTCAGAAAAATCAGCGGAATGTCACTCGCAGCCCTGATTTCCTTTGCAAGCGCAAAACCGCTTCCATCCGGCAGCATGACGTCAAGAATCGCAAGGTCGCAAGTCTCCCTTTTTACCGCGTCAAGCACTCCTGAAACTCCGCCAAACTCAAGCGTCTTGTAACCGTCAAGCTTAAGGTAGCCGGAAACCGCATCGCGAATCAGAGAGTTGTCCTCAACAATTATCACGCAAGCCATTTTTCAGTTTTCCTTTTTTTCCGCCGCATCAGGCGCGCCATATTGAAAATTCCTAAGGATGATTCCAGAAGAATTCTTCTCCAGCGCAATATTTCCGTTCCAGTCGTAAAAGAATTCTTTTTCAGAAACAACTTTTCCTTCCGCATTTTTAAGCACGGAGCGGATTAAATTGTCCGCAGAAAAAGTCCTTGTCTCCTCGGTTTTAAGGCTTCCGTCCGCGCCCAGCGTCCTTACAGAAACCGCCTTTCCCTTTGAATACGAATAATTCACGCTTTCGTAAAAACCACTTGCGTCATAATTTTTTTCCTGCGCCAAAGAGGAATCCGCATTGTAAAAATACTCAACACGCTTAAAAAGTTTCCCATCCGCATAGAACGAAGAATAATCCTTTATGCGTCCGTCCTCGGTGTAAATGTATTTTTCCGTAAAGTTCAGAGCGCCCGCTGCTGAATAAGTCTTGCATTCAGAAACTTTTGACTTCGCGTTATACGAATATTCCGCGCGCCACTCAACCTCGCCGCTTCCAGAATAAGAAGTTTCAGTTGCCAGAAGCCCCTTTTCGCTGTAGCCGTATGAATAACGCCACTTTACGTTTTTTGAAGAATCAATCCCTGAAATTTCAGAAATTCTTCCGTCGTTCAGAAATTTTCTTTCAACAGAAGTTTTTTCAGAACCGTCGTCGCCAAACTGTTTTTCCCTTAAAATCCGTCCGTCCGCAAATTCAAGAACACTGAACTTTTTAAGACTGTCCGGCGAATTTCCCCTGAATTCCGTAACCACAACCGGCGAGCCATTAAATTTTGAAGATTCCACCAAAGCATTTTTTGAAACTGAAACTGTGCTCTGCGAAAAAACTTTTGCGGCTCCAGCAATAAACACAGAAGCAACCGTAAAATAAAAAAGACGAGATGATTTCATTTTAATCCTCATTGCGTGATTTTCTTCTATTATATAAATGCTGAAAAACGCTTTCAAGATACAAAAAAAAATCCTAAAACGGCAGGTCTACACCAAAGTACGGAGTGTCCTCGCGAATCTCCACAATTCCACGAATCGGCTTGTCGGAATATTTCAGAATTTTATCGCGGTAGTTCTGCCGAATCTGCGGATTTTCAATTTCCTCGCGCCGCGCCTTTGAAAGTTCCAGAAATTCAGTTTCACGGTCGATTCCCAAAAAACGGCGGTTCAAAAGAGAGGCGGCAATTCCTGTTGTGGAGCTTCCTGTAAACGGATCTAAAATCCAGACATTTTCTTTTGTGGAGGCAAGAATAATCCGCGCAAGGAGCGGAAGCGGTTTTTGGGTCGGATGTTTTCCGCAGGATTTTTCCCACTTCGCAATTGCAGGCAGAATCCACAAGTCGCGCATCTGAGTTCCACCGTTGATTTCCTTCATAAGCTCGTAGTTGAAATAATGCGGAACTTTTTTGCTTTTTCTAGCCCACAAGATAAACTCAGTTGAATGAGTGAAAAAACGGCACGAAAGATTCGGCGGCGGATTCGTCTTCGCCCAGGTGACGCAATTCAAAATGCGGAAATCCAGTTCATTCAGCATCAGCGCAACCGAAAAAATGTTGTGGTAAGTGCCCGAAATCCAGATTGTGCCGTCGTCCTTCAAATGCGAGCGACAGGCAGAAAGCCATTTTCGATTGAACTCATTGTCCTTTTCAAAACCGTGAGATTTGTCCCAGCCGCCCTTGTTCACGCTCACCTGCTTTCCAGATTGAACAGAAATTCCTCCATTGGAAAGAAAATAAGGCGGGTCGGCGAAAATCATATCGAACTTGAAATCAAACTGATTTAAAAGCTCAACGCAGTCGCCTTGAAGAAGTGTAAAGTCGCGATTCAGGGATTTGTATAAGGAATGGAGCATTTTATGCTAAATCTTCTTTTTTCAAATCATTCATGAACATATTGCGTCCAGACCAGTTCCAATATGAAATATCTTCTGATATAAAAAGCCATTTTATAGCTAATAGAATAATTATTATTGGGTGTTTATTACCTTCAAAATCTTTGAATTGCACATTTTTTAGTTTTGAAAAATTATAAGTATCAACATTGAAAATTTTATTTATTTCATCTTTTACAAATGGATAATCATCTGGAAAATGCTTTTTTGCATAATGTAAAGCATTTTCTATGTCATCAAAACTAGGATTTATATATCTTCTATTCTTTTTGAAATAAAGACCTCTTATATTAACTGTGAAATCAAATCCTTTTTTAAAAACTCCTGGTCGTTTTAAGACTATTTTATAATCACCATATTTTTCAACATTATATTCATACCTTGAAGTTTCTTCTGATGAACCAGCCGATTCTTTTAGAAATTCGATAACAACTTTTTTTCTAATATCAGCTCTACTTTGAGCCATTATTTCATATAAATCTATTATGTTCATAAAATTTCCTAATTTATGTTTTTAAAACGTGAAAAATCATCTGCTAAGTATTTGTTAAACTTGTCTTTTGGATATTCTTTTTTTTCTCCATTTTCATCAGTTTTGCACCCATTAAACCAAATGCTTCTCTTTCCAGAATTTTTTCCAGCTTTGTTTGTTACACATTCTTTTAAGAATTCTTCTGATGACATAATCCACTTTTTTTGTAAACGCTCAGAATAAAAAACAAAAAAATAATTTTCTCTTTTTTCATGCTCCAATGCAGCGAATAAAGCAGCGTCTCCCATTTTTACATCATTTGATCTAGCTTTTATTTGAACTTCAATGAAATGTCCATTATCTTGACGTATTACACAATCAATTCCATCATCATCAACTAAAGGAACATAACAATCTAAACCTTCCTTTAACATTAAACCTATTATGTAATATTCTATTCGCTTTCCAAAACCCGCACTATGTCTAAATGTAAATGACATCTTATTAAACTTCCTCCCCTTTTATCCAAACACTTTTCCAACCACACCGTTTTCCATGTCTTTTATGCAGTAGATATTCTCCATCACATCGAATGTTTCCTCAAGGTTATGCCGTGCGCTTTGCCAGCCGTTTCCGTCTGTAAACCAGACAAAAGTTACTCCGCTTATCGTGTCAATTTCGCCTGATAAAGTTTTGTAGCTTCTTGCAGTTTCATTCAGTTTTGAGCCGCCACTTCCGTAGAAATTCGTTTCAACAACATAAATTTGTTTTTCAGTCTTTACAACAAAATCGAACCGTTTTTCCATTTTTCCATGATTTGAGATTGCGGATAAATCAACATTCCATTTTTCCGTGATTTCATGAATATACATTTCTTTAAAATAATTTTTATCCTTTTCAAATCCAGCTTTTTTTATATAGCTTTCAACTAAGTCTTCCATAAGATGGCCGCCGCGATTTTTTCTGCCATTTGAATCAAGTCCGGTTTCAACGCCTGTAACATAATCAACGAGATTATTCACAAGATGGTTCTGTAAAAGGTCAAAGAGTCCGGACTTTTTCATAAAATCAGAATATTCAGAAACAGTTTGCTTTGAAGTCGAAAAATCAAAAACAAAGCTTCCATTTTCATCAGAAACTGAAATTTCAGAATTGCGGACGGCCAAAAGAATTGGAATGCACTTCAAAGTCTCTGGATATTTTGAAAGAATATTTTCAAAGTCTTTTTCAATTGACTTTGAGCCAATCAGAGAATTTAAAATATTCAGCTCAATTTTTATATTCTCAACATTTCCATAAACTTTTCCAAAGTCGATATAATAGGAATAAGTTGCAATGCTGTCTCGAAAAGTTGAAAGCCACTCTGTGAAATTTCGTTTCATAAAACCTCTCTTAATTAAAAAAGTTTGACAAATCCTCTTTTTTCCGCTTTTTATTTGAAATCATTTTTACTTTATCTACATTAAATAAAACAAATTCTTCGCCAGTTGTGCATGGATCGAAATAGCGGATTCCGTCAAAGCCAAGTCTTAACGTGTTTTTGTTCAAATAGTTTTTATCTGATGATTTTCCATATTTTGCAATTGCTTCCTTTTCAAACTCTTCAAATTTTTTTGGTTCTGTTAAATCGATGAAATTTGGACTGCCTTGGTAAATTTCAACTTCATCTCCAAATTCTCCTTCGCCATTATAAAAGTTATGAACAGCATTTTTATCTTTTCCAAGGTATAACCCCTTGCCAACTCCAATCTCTGAAGTTCCGCCGGTGGCATGATAAAAAATATCATCTTTATAATTCCTTGTTTTAGCAATGTCTTTCTTGAATTTACTTTTTGCATAATCATCATTGTCTGGATTACCGATTTCTGAAATAAAAATCTGTTTGTATTCAGGAAGATTAAAAAGTTCTTCTGCAGTAAATCTATATTTCATTTTTATTCTCTCCTAGAAAACCGATGCAATATTGCTTATTAAAAGCTCGCTGATTGCCCCGCGTTTTTTTGCGTTTGAATTTATCATTCTTGAAGCTGTGATTCTTTCGATTTCAAAATTTGAATACAAGTCATCAAAAAAATTGTCTTCCTTGTTTGTATTTTTTGGGTCGGAGTTGCTTGCAAGAACCTTCGCGCCTTTGCTGGAAATTTCAGTTATAAATTTTCCAAGTTCGAGTTGCTCTTTGTCGGAAAAGTTATTTTCTGAATACGACGTGAACGCGGAAGTTTGCGTTAGAGGTCGATACGGCGGGTCAAGATAAACAAAAGTTTCTGAATCAATAAAATTCTTACAGTCGGAATAATCGCCGGTTTTCATCTGCACATTCTGCAAAAGTTCTGAACACGCTCTTAGATTTTCTTCATCACAAATAAGCGGATTTTTTGCATTGTTGAACGGAACATTGAATTCGCCTCTTTTGTTCACGCGGTAAAGTCCGTTGAAGCATGTTTTGTTCAGGAAAATAAATAGCGCGGCTTTTTCAAGATTTTCAGCATCGTTTCTGTTTATTTTTAGTTCGTTGTAGCGAAGGCGTTTTTCATAAAAAAGAATTTTGTTTTTTTCCAAAGACTGACTTTTATAGTCCTGTTGAAGTTCAGAAAGTTGTTCTATCAAAAGATTGCAATCAGTTTTTATCTGCAAATATGTTTTTATCAGTTCCTCATTCACATCGTTCACAAGAACTTTTTCCGGGCGGCATTTTTGAAGCACATCAAACAGCACAGCTCCACCGCCGACAAACGGCTCGCAGTATTTTTTTATTCGGTGAGGATAATGTTTTCTGATTTCTGGCAGAAGCTGAGTTTTTCCGCCTGCCCATTTTACAAAAGGATGTGCTGTGCTTTGCATAAAATTACTATACACGTTTTTTGGTAAAACTTCCATAGGAATTTGCAAAACGAAGTTTTGCGGCATGAGCGTAATCTGCAAAGCAGATGAAGCGAACGCACGTTAGGGATTGTAGGGGCACGCCGCAGGCGTGTTCCGAAGCGTAGCGAAGGAATGGAGGCGAAAGCCGTAACCCCGGAAAGCCCGACCCATGCGGCGGTTGAGTTTATCGAAACCAAAGCATGGGTAACGCCCAAATAAAAAAAACAGCAGAACCGGATTGGAGACTTGATCCGGCTCCGCTGAAAAAAAGGATGGATTTTTGTTGTATTTAAAGATGATTTCTACTGTGCGACTGGAGCAGAAACATCGTTGTTCTGTGGAAGTTCCTCCTGAACGGCGGCTGGATTTTCACCCTGCAGAGCGTCCTGTCCGGAAAGATTTTCTTCTGCCGGAGTTTCAGCTGGAACTTCTGCCTGTGGCACGCTGTCCAATTCATGCTGAACCGGAGTTGTTTCCTGTGCGGCAGGCGCATTCTTGTTTGTTCCGGCGCAAGAGAACATCATTGCGGCGAATCCAATCATTGATACGGCGATAAAATCTTTTTTTGTTGTTTTCATAGTTTTCCTCTTGTTTTATAGTTTCTTTTGTCAGTGCCGGGCTTGAGCCGGCAATCCTGGTTACCGATTTTTTTCTACTCTGCAAGCGCTACAGAAGTTTACTCGCTGAAGTTGTTTGCAAGGCGAAGAACCGCGACCTTATCATCCGCGCTTTCTGCAAGACCTGCGACTTCAACGTTGTTTATAAGAACCGCAGAATCCTTCACTTCAACCGAGAGTGTTTTGCCTGAAAGTGTCTGAACGGAACTCTTTGCCTCAAGGTTTTCCTTTGTGAGTTTTTCAGGAACGATGTAGTCGGAAATGCTCTGGGTGATTTTTCCTGTGTCGGCGATTGCGTCAATCGGGGCAAGAACTGTAACGCCGGAATCAGATGCGACTTTCTGGATTTTGTCGGAAGAGTTTTTTAGGATGTTGGCAAAGATTTTTATTCCGTCAACTTCTTCAATCGACTTTGAGATTTCCTGAGCGGAAAGAGTTTTGTCCGCTGCGTTTTCAGAAAGAGCTTCCTGATTTGCACCTGCCTCGGTGTTTGGTTTTGCGTTAAGCCCGTCGAGCACCGATGAAGAAGAATTGAATTCCTGCGCAAAAAGCGCAGCCGCGACCAATGCCGATACACAGAAAGTTAAAACTGTCTTTTTCATAGATTTTTCCTTGTCATAAAACAGAAAGCTTTTGCAACGGACTTTGACGCTCAGGCATCTGTTCCATCCCCCTCTCTGCTTTTGACATCGCCATAGTAGAATTCCTGTTTCAAGATTTTCTTTCGGAAATGTCAAGATTGTGTGAAGATTTAAGAGAAATGAGGAAAAATAAAAAAACAGCCCCTGCTATAAGACAGAAGCTGCCTGAAAAAATCAAATCCATGTGAACAAATCCGCAACACGCAAGTGAGAAATCCACATCCACGCATTGCGAATTAAAATATCACAGGACAAAACCAAAAGAAAACATAGAATGAGATAAAAAAAACGTTTCATATCAAAATGAAGTTTTCTGCAAGTCAACTGTCATTTTCCAAAGTTCTTATCTTATTCCTTATGATTTTTTAGATTCCGCAATGCAAGAACTGCAAAAAGCGCGGCTCCGCACAAGGCGACAATCACTCCTAGAACAGAATCCTCTTTGCTTATTTCCAAAAATGGCTCGCCTCCCAAAACGTTCGCAATTCCGTCTACGCTCCACATTATTGCGGCAGCCCAAAAAGCGAGCGCTGTTGTAAAAAGAGGCTTGGTAAATTTTCTTAAGCGGGAAGTTTTTGGATTTTCCGCGCCGTCATTTTTTTTTGAGACAAAGAACAGCACGGAAAACACAATCGCCGCGGCAACTGCAATCAGAAGGCACATCAGACAGCCGCCCCGGAAAGTCCAATTCCGTCTGCTGATTTTTTCTTCAGATTTTTCACTAATGCCGAGATTCCGATTCCTGCCGCCCAGACCACAGTTGTAAGCAGAGCCATTCCAACTCCTACGGTCGCCATTTCACGCAGCATTTCAGGAATTTCAGCCGGATTTTTCATTGCCGTTAAAAATGGCGGAACAAGGCTGATTTCACCGTGATACAAATGCTCGACTGCAAGAAGAAAACTTCCGCCGTAAAGCATTTTCTCAAGGATTCTGAATTTTTCTTTAAGCACTGCGATTTTCTGATTTTTCGTCATTTCCGCCTCATTGATGACAGAATCCGCATTACGCTTAAAAGCAATTTTCTTAACGGCTGTAAGAACAACAGCCTCCGCCAAAGGAACAGTAAAACACGCCATAATTTCCTCCCAAAAAAGACTCAATGAGAAAACTTCAATTTTCGATTTGAGTTTTTTAGTTTTTTCGCAACGCAGTGAACTCGCAACGCAAGTTTCCAGCGAAAACAACAGTTGATATATAAGTTTGCAACACAAACTTGTAAACAAAAACCTTGACGCTATCTTGGGCAAAGTTTTTGTTATTCCTCCTAATTTTTATGAAATATCATTTAGTACAAGCGCACTCATTCACAATTTTGTTGTAGACTTCGCCGAATGGCTTTTTTGTTTTTTGCGCAATCCGCGAAACTCTTTCGTATTCCGGATAAAAACGTTTTTCGCCGTACACGTCCACGACTTTCACTTCCGCCTTTTCTCCAAAAACTTCTACCGAACACTCCGAACGAGCAAGGCAGGTACGTTCCATTTGCGACATTCTGATTCCGATTGTCGTTGTATGCATAAAAATGATTTTTTCCATTTTCGCCGCATCTTCAAGCCTGCAAAGCACAACCAGAAGCCACGCCGGCCGGTTCTTTTTCATAAAGCACGGAAGATAGTGAACATCAAGCGCACCCGATGCAAAAAGCTCGTCCATCACAAAGCCCAATGCCTCGCCGGTTGAATCGTCAATGTTCGTCTCAAGTTTTATAATCTTGTCGTGAAAAGCGGAAGTAAGCTGATTTTCAGGATTGTTTTTTTCCTCCGTTTCAACAAGCATCGCACGAACAATGTTCGGAACGCCGTAATCCCGTTTCCCTGCTCCCATTCCGATTTTTTTAAGCACAAAATTTTTCGGCAGACTAAATTCCGTTGCAACCGCAGCAACAAAAGCCGCCCCAGTCGGAGTAACAAATTCGCCGCGCTCCCCAGTTATTTTTAGCGGAACGTAATATTCCTGCATAATGTTCGCGACCGCCGGAACTGGAACAGGAAGAATTCCGTGCTGACATCTTACAGTTCCCGTTCCCTCGCACAAAAACGGAACAAAAACTTTTTCAACGTGAAGGCTGTAAAAGCAGACCGCAAGCGCAATCACGTCAACGACAGAATCGACCGCGCCGACCTCATGAAAGTGAACTTCCTCAACCGGCTTTGAATGAGCCTTGCTTTCCGCCTGTGCGATTATCTCAAAAATTTTATGCGCAAGTTTCCGCGCGTTTTCTGTCATCTCTGTCTTGTCGATTATTTCAAGAACGTCATGCAGATTCCGGTGCTCGTGGTTATGAACTTGTTCATAGTGAACTTGTTCACCGTGATGAATTTCATGCTGTGCCGCGTGAGAATGTTCTTCTGCCTCAGAATGATGATGGGTATGCCCGTGGAAATGTTCGCCATGCCCATGATTATGTTCCGCGCTCTCATGTCCAAAAAGATAGTTCATGTCGTGATCGTGGTTTTCGTGTTCTGAATCCAAAATCACATTGAAATCAAGGCAGAAAACGCCGTTTTTTTCCACGCGCTTTATTTCAGTTTTAAATCCTTTTACCGGAATGCTCGCCAAAGCCTTTTCAAGAGCCGTTCTGTCCGCACCTGCATCAAGCAAAGCTGCAACCGCCATGTCGCCTGAAATTCCATAGTTACATTCAAGATATAAATCGCTCATTTTCCACCTGCCTGATTTTTTACGCTTCCACCGATTGCAAGACGGTTTATCTGCGTCGCGATGTAGCCAGCACCGTAGCCGTTGTCTATGTTCACAACGCTGATTCCGTTTGCACACGAGTTTATCATTGACAAAAGAGCCGAAATTCCGCCCAAATTCGCGCCGTATCCCACCGAAGTCGGCACTGCAATAACAGGAACACTCACCAAGCCGCCAACAACGCTTGCAAGCGCGCCTTCCATTCCGGCAATCGCGACAACGACATTCGCCTTTTCAAGTTTTTCAGTCTGAGAAAGCAGCCTGTGGATTCCAGAAACGCCGACATCAAAAATGCGCTCGACATACGAGCCGAAAAATTCCGCAGTCTGGGCAGATTCTTCTGCAACAGGAATGTCCGCAGTTCCAGCCGTGCAGACCGCAATGTTTCCAATAAGTTTTTTCTTTTCGCCCTGAACTTTTATAATTCTTGAAACGCTGTCGTAAGTCGCCTGCGGAAGAATTTCCTTTACAAGCTCAAACTGCTCTTGCGTTGCACGAGTTCCAAGAACTTCGCCATTCGCTTCAAAAAGCCTTGAAAAAATATCTTTCAAAAACTCATTTCTTTTTCCATGGCAAAAAACAACCTCGCCAAATCCAGTCCGCTCTTTTCGTCCTGTGTCGAGCTTTGTAAATCCCAAGTCGTAAAAGGAATCTTTCATTTTAAAGCCTCGTTCATTGCGCCGGTTCTGTAGCCCTGCAAGTCAAGCGAAACGTACAAGAAGCCAAAACTTTTTAATGCACCCATAATTTCTTCCCGGAGCAAAAATGCCTTTTCCATTTCCGCAGGGGAAACTTCGATTCTTGCAAGGTTTTCACCGTGGATTCTTACCCTAAGCTGACAAAATCCTTTGTCGAGCAGAAACTGTTCCGCTCTGTCAACCATCAAAAGTTTTTTCTCGCTGATTTCTTCGCCATAAGGAAAGCGCGAAGAAAGGCACGCGAACGACTGCTTTTTCCAAGTCGGAAGATTCATTTCCTTTGAAAGCGCGCGGATTTCTTCCTTGTATAAATTGCAATAACGCAGCGGACTTTTTACACCGAGTTCCGCAACCGCCTGCAAGCCAGGCCGATAATCTCCGTTGTCATCCATATTACTTCCCTCGCACACAAAAGTTATTTTATTTTCTTTTGCAAGCGCAATGATTTTTGTAAAAATCTCTTTTTTGCAGAGATAGCAACGGTTCTTTGGATTGCGGCGGAATTCCGGAATATCAAGCTCCTCAGAATCCACACTTATATGACGGATTCCTTCTTTTTTACAAAATTCTTCCGCCTCGTCTGCCTCGCGCTTTGGGAAACTACAGGATTTCGCCGTAACAGCAACCGCATTTTCGCCAAGAACATCGTGCGCTACTTTCAGCAAAAACGTTGAGTCGACTCCGCTCGAAAACGCAACAATCACGCTTCCAAGCGAACGAAGATAATTTTTAAGATTTTCAAGTTTTTCGTGGATTTCCTTTTCAGACATAAATTCTCCGTCATCTACAAAATCAGACTCACAGCAAATCCTGTAAAAAATTAAAACAGAATCACGTATACAATATAGAAGAAAAAATGCTTTGTTCCAAGCGCAATTTTTGTCAATCACTTTTTCCTTTCCGCCCAGAACGTCAAGAGCCGCAAGATAAAGCCGCCTGTTCCTGATGTACTCGGAAGGCGTCATCTCCGTCAGAATCTTGAATCCGAGCTGAAAATAAAACGGAGACATAAAGATTTCCGCCACAACGTCATCGGCCGAAATGTCATCCAAAAGATGCGCCTCCATAAAATCAATTGACTTTTTTATCGCCGTAAGCCATTCCATTTTTTTCTCCTTGCTGAAAAAGAATTTGATTCATGCCACGAAAGCACAATAAAAGAATACAGTGGAAACAAAATCTGCTCCTGACATTTTCTGCACAGTTTTGTCATGCGCAAAAGGAAATTTTACGGGCGTTTCCCTCGCTCTGTTTCGGCAAGCTCAACAGCCGTTCGGGTCGGGCGTTCCAGCCTTCGCTAACGCTCATTCTTCCGCTGCACTTTGTTCCGCTACAGAACTTCGGGCTTTCATGCCCTAACGCAAACTCAAAATCAATTATCTTGCCAAAAACATTGACACAATAGTTTCAGAGACAGAAAACACATCGGGCAGCACGTAAAAATTTTCGAATGAGCAAAAAGTGCGCCGGGCAGCAAATGAAATATTTTCGCGCCATCTGCCATACGTTTTCTCAACCGCAAATATCTGCTATAATTTTTTGTTATGATTCCACGGGAGACAATCAACAAGGCGATTGACTACATTCTTCTCCACCTGACCGCGCAGATTAAGGAAATCTACGTGGCGTACCAGAATATGTACAACGTGTGGTTTCCAAAAGACGGCGCAAGATTCGCAGACCGAATGGGATTCGACAAATACATCTACGTGAACGCCGACGCAACCTATATGGAAATCGACCTGTGCTTTCCGGTTGAATAGAAGTTCAAACTGACATTGCCACACTTGATACGACAATCCATTCTAAAAAAGCAAGAATTCATAAGTATTAAATTATTTTCTTCTGTAACATAAGAAGCGTAAACGATTCCGGCTCGCCAAAATCAATTCAAACAATTTTCTCTTGTTTTTTACTTAGAGGTATTTATGAATTCTATGAACGTTGATTCAATCCGCGCGGGAAAAACTCGTACGATTCTGGCTTTTTCGGTTCCGGCGATAATCAGCATGGTGCTCACTTCTCGCATAAACGTGGCGGACGGATTTTTTATGGGAAACTTTATCCACAAGGACGCGATTGCGGTGGCTTCTCTTGTTTCGGCTCTGCTTGGATTCGCTTTTCTTCTTTTTTATTTTCTGAAAAAGGCGCGAGTGTTCAGATTCGTCAGGTTCCGCTTTGACCGCAAAGTTTTCCGCGACACAATGCTCAACGGACTTTCGGAATTCATCGGCGGGCTTTCAATGTGCATCAGCATGGCGGTTTACAACTTTGTGATTATGAGACGGATTGGAGTTGACGGCGTTACGGCGTTTACGGTCGTTGGCTACACAACTTATGTTTTCAGCATGGTTGTGTGCGGATTCGGTCAGGGAATGGCTCCTCTTTCAAGCTTTGTCTACGGCGCAAAAGGAAAACTTCTGGCACGGAACCTTTTTACGCGGACAGTTCTTCTTGTGCTTGCGGCAGGATGCGCGACAGTCGCGCTCGTCGGATTCGGCTCATCACTCTACAGCAGAATTTTTGTGGACGACGTGGCAGTTCAGCAGATGATAAAAAGCGGAATCCTGATTTTCATGTGGAGCTACATTCTCTGCGGACTAAACGCAATCGCCTCGTTCTACTTCACGTCAATCGGAAAAGCGAAAGAGTCGGCGGTGATTTCAAGCGCACGCGGACTTGTGATTCTTCTTGCGGCAATCTTTGTTCTTCCGGCAATTCTTGGCACGAACGGAGTGTGGCTCGCCTCGCCCGCAACTGAAATTCTCACGCTCGCAATCACTCTGTTCTACCTGAAAAAGGACAGAAAGGACATTGACGACGCAAAACAGGCGGAATAATTATAATCCCAAGATGACTTTGCCACGTCCGTTGCATGAAAAAAAATTACGGATGTTGCAAAGTTTTTTCAAATCAAGCAGAATGAATTTTTCCGTTTTCAATAATAAAACCATAGGTATTTTTCTGCGAGCTTCCCTGAATCAATGCGATTTTCAAAATAAAACTCCTTTTTAACATTGCGCTGATAAAATTTTAACTCAATTATGAAGATATTTATAAACAATTATACAGTTTTGGAGTTTTTAATTCTATTCAGTAAATATATTTACAAAAACATTGCCAAGATATATTATCTGCTTTGAAGGTAGAATTTACAAATGAAATCTATAAAAACCATTGTTCTTACATTTTGCATTTCACTCATAGCAGTTGCCAGCATCGGAATAATAGGCACGTTAAAAGTTGGAATTGGAAAAATTCAAAAGTTCAGCACAGAAAGCGTAAGATTTGAGCGAATGAAAGGCTACGATGATTCTGTGAAATTTCAAATCCAAAATGCCATTTCAATTTTAAAGACTTTTTACGAAGAAGAGCAAAACGGAACACTTTCACATGAGCAGGCGCAAAAAGAAGCAATAAAAATTATAAAAAATATCCGCTACGGAGATGACAGTTCCGGCTACTTTTGGATTGACGCAACAGACTGCACACTCATCGCCCATCCAATTCTTCCACAGAACGAAGGTCAAAACCGAAAAAATCTTAAAGACAAAAACGGCGTAACAATAATCAAAAAAATTCTTAGTGTTGTAAATGAAAATAAAGAAGGCGGATTCAGTGAATTTTATTTCACAAAGTCAGACGGAATAACTGTCGCGCCAAAAAGAACATACTCAATGCTGTTCAAGCCGTGGAACTGGATTGTAAGCAGCGGAAATTATTATGACGACATAAACGTTGAACTTCAGCAAATTGAAAATGAAGTTAGAACGCACTTTTCAAAACTTTTGCTTTATATTTTTGAAACAATGGCAGTTGTGCTGGTTGCCGCAATTTTTGTAAGCCTTTTCTTCTCCAAAAAATTTTCCAAGCCGATTGAAGAAACCGCACGCATTCTTGAAAAAATGGCGGCAGGAAATCTTACGCTCAGACTTTCAGCAGAAAAAGGAAAAAATGAAATCAGTAAAATGCGGCGCAGCATAAACGCTTTCACGGAATCCATAAACAAGATGGTCGCAGTTTCAAAGCAAAATATAATTTCATTAAGTAAAGTCGCAGAAAACCTGAATGAAAACAGCTCGGGAATTTCATCAGAAATAAAGCAGATTTCAGACAATTCATCGGAACTTGCAGACCAAGCAAAAACGCAGCTCGAAACAGTTTCACTTACAGTCGACACAATGGGAAAAATGACTTCAATTACAAATCAGCTTTCTGCACAGATTCATGATCAAAACAACGACCTTTCTCAAAGTTCTGCGGCTGTAGAGGAAATGATTTCAAACATAAAATCAATCACTGAAAATATCGATAAATTCGGAAACAGTTTCAACCAGCTTTCTTCAGATTCAGAAGACGGAAAAAACAAAATCGAAAATGTAATCAATCTCATAGAATCAGTTTCTGCTGAATCTAAAAAACTTCTGGATACAAACAAAGTAATTGAGGACGTTGCCCAGCAAACAAATCTTCTTGCCATGAACGCCGCAATTGAAGCCGCTCATGCCGGAGAAGCCGGAAAAGGTTTTGCCGTTGTAGCCGAAGAAATCCGCAAGCTTTCTGAAAGCACAACGAAACAGTCACATTACATAAAACAGACACTTTCTTCAGTAATTGAAAATATAAATGAAGTTACAAATGCGGCAACCAGCGCAGGTCTTACTTTTGGTGAAATCGTAAATCAAATTTCAAGCGATGATTCTTTAATTACAGAAATACGTTCTTCTATGGAAGAGCAGTCAATCGGAAGCAAGCAAATTGTAGATGCGCTTGGAAACATAAAAGAAACAACGCATACTATAATTGAAAATTCAAAGCAAATGAATTCTGGAATTGAAAATGTTGTTGCCCAAGTAAAGGAACTTGAAAATGCCGCTAAGAATTTATCATCAAAAACTGATGAAATAAAAAAGTCTACACAAATAATAAATTCCAATGCAAACAAACTCATCGGCATGGCATCTGAGAACAAAAAATTTGCAAAGGAACTTTCAGTTCAAACAGAAAAGTATATTGTGTAACTAAGTTTTCAAAAGAAGCATACGTTTTAACTTTTCGTTAATTTTACTTTTAAAGTCAAAACTAAACAAAAATTTTATAACCTAGATTCAGACAGCATCAAGCATTCGTATTTCAGGGCAAACGCATGTAAAAATTTTTTGTTTTAAATCTCTAAACTACTATTTAAAAAATGCACAAAATGGTAAAATTCCCCTTGGGTGGAATTATGCTTTTAAGAGAAAGTCTGGAAGAAATAGACGATTTTAGAGTAAAAAGGTGCAGGAAGTTTGAACTGGCTGATATTTTCCTGCTGGTTTTGTTCGGGCTGCTAAGCGGCATCAAGGACATTGAGCACATAGCTGAATGGGCGGAGGAAGCGGAAGAGTCCATCAAGGGGCTGGTGAAGTTTGAGTTCGGTCCGCCAAGTGCCGACACAATTCTCCGGGTTTTCAGAAATGTGAACGCAGATAAAATCGAGAAAGTTTTTATAAAGTGGGCTCATGGAATTTACGAGAAAGTAAAAATTGAACCGGACAGAACAATTGTTGCCATCGACGGAAAGACGATGTGCGGCTCAAACAAGGTCACGGGAGCAAAGGGAATTCACATTGTAAGTGCATGGGCAGATGAACTGTCCCTCATTCTTGGGCAGGTAAAGACAGATGAAAAGTCAAATGAAATCACTGCAATTCCTGAGCTTCTGGAACTGATTGATATAAGGGGAATGATAATCACAATCGATGCAATGGGCTGCCAGAAAAAAAATCTGCGAGAAAATTAAGGAAAAAAAAGACAGACTATGTTCTTTCTTTGAAAGGAAATCAAAGCACGACACACGAAGCCGTAAAAGACTTTTTCTCTATGGATGAAAAGGAGCTTGCAAAATACGGAGTTATAAAAAGCGAAAAGGAATGTAATCCTGACCATGGACGAATTGAAAACAGGCAGTATTACCTCTGCACGAACCTGTCGTGGCTGGAGAATAAAGATGAGTGGCCGGGGACTTAAGGCTGTTGCCATGGCACGGGAAGAACGGACTGTAAATGGAAAAACTTCCACAGACATCAGGTTTTTTCTAACTTCACTTGATAACATTGAACTTGTGAAAAAATCAATTCGACTACACTGGGGAATTGAAAACCGCCTTCACTGGTGTCTTGATATGACTTTCAATGAGGACTACAAAAGGCACCGAAAGGATCATAGTCCGGAAAACATGACAGTTATGCGCCGGCTTGCATTAAATATCTTACGCCAAGCAGAAAAACCGGAGAATAAAAAACAGGACAGTTTAAGCAAGCGCACGATCTGGTTTCGGGAAAACCGCCAGTTCCGCCAAACGGTTTTAAGGCTCCTTTAAAATTTCACACTTTCTGTAATTTTATCAGAAAGTGTTTTTACATGCGTTTGCCCTGAGGAGTCATTCGGAGAGGAGACAGCCTATGATAAAAACAGGTGTACCTTATGGAAGTGATGTATCTGCAGGAAAATACAGATGTGATGACTGTGGATACATTTATACAAATCAGTCTAAAACCTCTTTACCACCATGTCCGCGGATTAATCAAATTCCACATTATCGGCATTCTTGGACGATATTAAATGGACAAGGTGATGCAAAAATTGATCCATATCCTTATGGCCGATAACTAATTTTTTAAGGATGGAAGATATAGACTCCTTGATATATCTTGCGTCCTTAACATTTCAGTCTTTTCAGCATCAGAAAAAATGTTGCTATAATTGAATAAGGAAATTATGTTTTGTGAAGATTATTTCGAATTAAAATTGCCAAAGCGAAAACTCCAGGAACTAAATGAAAGACTTACAGGTTGCGAATATTGTAATTCTACTTATGATAGAGAAGATCATGAAACATACTTCTATGAGCCACATGAATCCTTTTATGATTTGCTAGAAGATATAGGATTCACAGATGAACAAAAGATAATTATTTATCAGAATATATCATGTCCAAATTGCGGATGTGATTTAGATGCATATTCTGAGGTTACAGAAAATGAATACTTTCGATAAGAAAGATATCATAAACAATTTATTGAAAAAATTGCAAATAATGCAGCAACAAAAATAAAAGAGTTTTATGGTTAATTGTAATATCAAGTTGAAACAAGATATTTAAGCAGCATTTCCATGTGAAGCGCGGCTTTATCTTGGAATCTGCTTGCTTCTATATCTTTTTTCTCAATTTTGAACAAGAAGACACCCTCTTTCAGGCAGATTCAGGTTGTTTTCTTGTTTTTTTTTGCCCATCTCATCTGAACGGAGATTCCCGGGTTCGAGTCCCGGAGCTGGGCTTAGGCATTTGCCTAGAAAATTTTCTCTTTCATAAGGGCGGCTAAAAAACGTCTTGGGCGGGCAGAAACGGCCAGCCTTTTGAAAGAGTCTTTCGGAAGGAAATATTATGGTAATCACGTACTCAAGCATGAAAGGCGGAGTCGGAAAGACAACAGACTCCATTCTGACGGCGACAAACCTCGCGGCAAGAGGCTTCAAGGTTCTTTATTTCGACCTCGACCCGAACAACTCAGGAACAATGTACTTCACGGCAGGAATTGAGAACATCGCCGAGACAATCGAGCGGTGCAATGTCTTTGAATCGCTCAGCCACAACAGCATAGAAAACTACGCGGTCAAGTCAAGGGTCAAGAACATCGACATAATTCCGAGCCACCTGAACATATACAAATTGAGAGGAATCGGATACAACGAGCTTCAGAAGACACTGCGCGGAAACGGATACGACTACGTTATAATCGACACAGCTCCGACCTACGACAACATTGTCATAAACGCACTGATTGCCGCGGACATAATTCTCACGCCGCTTGAATTCACATCCTTCAACCTGACAACAACAAAATTTCTTCAAAGGCAAATCTACGACGACTGCCCGCAGCAGGCTGACAAGTGGTATCTGCTTTACTCTCACTGGCAGGAAAAAGTGGCTATGTTCCCCACATCAACGCAGTCCCAGTTCGTCCAGGTCTTTGAGAGCGAGTTCCAGAATATCCTTGACGTTCATATCCCACAGACATCCTCCGCCGACAAGTATGTCCAGACAAACGAGAAAATCAGCACGAAAAGCAGACTTGTCGGAGCAAGACGCCTTGCCACGGAAATCAACAAGCTCGTGAATATGCTGGCGGAAGGCAGCGGCGAGGTTGACACATTCTAGACCGGCACGTGTCGGCTGATTTTTACAGGAGAAAAATCTATGGCAAAAAAACTCAGCATAATAACAGCAGGCGGAAATCTTCCGTTCGCAAACAACGGACTCAAGCTGTCTGAAAATATCCTCATCGAGAAAATCGAGGAGCACGAGAAATTCAAGAGTCTGTTCTCGATAGACAAGACCCTTCTTGACCGCATTGCGTCCGACATGGAAAAGAACAGCTTCGACTCAAGCCAGCCGGTTCATATCTGGGTTACAAAAGGTGATGACGGAAAGGAACATAATTATCTTATAGATGGCTATACAAGAGTTGCAGCCAGTAAAATGGCAGGAATAAAAATGATTCCTTATTTCAAGCATACATTTGAAAGTTTTGAGGAAGCCCATCGTTATGCTCTTCATCTTCAGACTGACAGAAGAAATCTTAATGGAATAGACCTTTTGAAAAACATCCAGGAGCTTATGGGGAGCGACTACATCCAGAGCCTTGAGGGGAACAAGAACGAGGCTATAGGAAAAGAGCTTGGAATTTCGGAAAAAACAGTTGAACGCGCGAACAAAGTGAACAGCATGGCAAGCGACGAGCAGATTGAAAGAATCGAGAACGGAGAGGCTTCGCCGAATCAGATTTACAACGAAATTATCAATCAAGAAACCGTTGACGAGGAGGCGACCGATGAGCAGCGAGAAAGGATTGAATCAGGAGAAGCAACGATAAAGGACATCTGCAAGGAAATCAAGGCTGAGAAGAAATCCCGAAAAGCGTCTAAGAAGAAATCTTCCGATGATGATATTTCCGAATCCCTCTCCACAAACGAGGGTACTCCTGCAGGACTGAACTTCAACCATTCAGACGGAATCGAACGGCCGTCATACAGACTTTCCCCGGAAGAGGATTCCGAGCGCACAAAGGAACGAAAAGCGGCTTATGAAGCTGGACTGAAAAAAGGCAGCGACCTTGCCTACGAAATCTATGACTTCATTCTTTCGGAAATTGAGAGCGGAAAATCTGCCGAAAAAATCCGCAATGACAGCCATTTTGACGATTTCTCTGTGGCAAGAATCTACAGGGCTTTTAATCTGTCTGATGAGCAGAAACAGGAAGAAGAAAAATCCTCTGATTCTGACAACGGTGATTCAGGCATTTCTGATTTTGATGATGACATCATCATGGGAGAATCTGTATGACTTTTACAATGACCTTCAACGATGGCGATTTTCTTGAGCAGATTGAAAATATCAAAAGAGACGAGTCACTCTGCCTCATTACGAACAAGGAAAAAGCTTTTATCTCAAAGGAAAAATTAGAAGAAAAGGGTTTTGAGAACTACCACTTTTTTGAACTAGAAAACAGCGAAACCTGCAGTAAAGAATTTCTTGACCTTATAAAAACTATCTTCAGAACTCCATGCTTTACGATTGTCATGGACGGTGTTGACATAGGCAAAAAACCGATAAAAGACCAGCTGGTTAAATGGGTCTATGGTTATGCCAATACGTATGGTCTATTTCACATAATATGCAATATGTCATTGTATAGAAGTTTTCTCATGCAACTCACAGACGAAACGGAGTAAAAATATGGCAACTGACTTAATTTTAAGACTTATTTTTCATTTTTTCATGACAATTGGAATCTGTATTTTGATCCATGTCTTCTTTTCTGGGTTTGACTTGTATGAAAACTTCTTAGCTATTTTTATACCATTAATATTCTTTGCTGTATCGACTACTCTTGCTTTTATCGCGGTCCAAAACTACATCCAGTCAAATTCTGAGGAAAAAAACTGCTATGAAATAACTGTCAATGAGAAGTCATTCAAAACATCTGATTTCAAGACAAAACTGGACGGCTCAATAGAGTTCACAGCTAACGACGGAACAGTAATCCGCGCGTCTGAATATGAGATAAAAAAACTAAATTAGCAAGGAGAGAACAAATGTTTAAAGCTTTCAATTCAATAAAAGAAATTCTTCTAGTATTTTATCAAGTTCTGTTTGTAGAGGCAAAAGAAAGATACGAGATTACAGAATTTTATCTGGAGAAATGCGGCCACAACAAAAAAGTAAGGAATCTAATAAAAAAATGACCGCAGGACAGTTTGCAGATATTGTCGCCGAGATGAGGGCGGCGCAGAAATGTTATTTCCGTACTCGTTCACAGAAATCTCTTGAAAAGTCAAAGGAGCTTGAGAAAAAAGTTGACGACATTATCGCCAAAAGAGAGGCAATGCAAAAAGGAAAACAGCTGAATCTGTTCGAGGAGATAAAAGAATGAAATGGCATATTCTTTTTTATTCAACGCCTTTGTAGCTGCGGACATTATTTCTGAAATAGCCAAGCGAAAAAGAAAAAGGAATCGCTAAATGCCCCTAATAATCATAAACAAAAACGGCATAGACTTGGAGGAAATCGAGAGAATGCAGGACGAAAAAGATACATATGTAATTTCTGTCTCAGAATCTGTCCCAAAAGAGATAAAAAGAAGAGTTGAATCAGGAGAATAGACAATGACAAACGAAGAAATCAAGAAAATACTTCTTTCTCTTGAAAAAGCAGACATAGACTTCTCAGTCACGCAAACAGGAAAAGTTTCTAAAAAAGTGAATGGGCTGTATGCACCTGCGACATTTGAAATTTTCCTTCACAACAAGAATTTCGCCACGGAAAATGAGCTTATATACACGGCAATCCACGAATATACACATCACCTTATAAACTGTAAGCAAAAGAAGCTCGGTATTGAAGTGAAGAATGGTGGTAAAAGCCACACAGCGGAATTCTGGGCGAAATTCGATGACCTTCTGGAAAAAGCTGTCGAAGCAAAAATCTATACGAGAGAACGCTCTAAGGATTTGTCTGCTTTAATTGAAGAAGCAAAGGAGATTGACCGTGAAATCGTAAACCTAAAAAAGAAGCTCGGAAAGATTCTTTCAGAAATACATGAGAAATCCCAGGAAGAAAGCATCAGATTTGAGGACATACTTTCGCACGACTTGAACATATCCAAGAATACGGCAGAAAAATGCCTTAAAAGCAAAAATATAGAAGAAAACTTCGGTCAAGATGAAATGGAAACAGTCCTCAAAGTAAAGGATTCACAGACTCAGCAAAACATAATAGACGGACTGAAAAAAGGTAAAACAATAAACCAGGCTTCTGCTTCCATAAAAAAAGACAAAAACTCATCGCCGTATGAAAAACTCACAAAAGAAAAAGCCAGGCTGGAAAAAACAATTCAACAGCTTGAAGAGCGACTGGAAATAGTTTCAGAAAAACTGAGCAGAATGTAGGAGAGCAGCCAAAATGAAAGAAATAAAAAGCCTTCCTGATAAAAAGACAAAAAAAAACGCAATTTTTATAGCCACAAAGATTGCTCTTACAGTTCTTTTTCTAATTCTAAATATCTCAGTTATGGTTACCAAGGGAGAAAATCTACTGCTATTAATTTCCTCCATTCCGGTAACTCTTGCCTGCATTGCACTGCAAATAATTGAGCATATCAGAGAAATAAGGAGTTGCAAGCAATGAAAAGCACATCCCTAACATTCTTGGTTTTTATAATTTCAATGCCATTTTTCTCATGCGATTCAGTGCCAGTGCAATATGGAAACTACGACAATGTCAAAGTGCTCAAAGCGACGGACTGGGACAGCAGATATATCATAAAAACTGATTCTGATGAATACATAGCATGGAATGTCAGAAACTGCCTGTACAAAAGCCAGGACTATCTAAAAAGAAATACTGTTTCTTTCAGGAAAGGAAACACGGAAATAACTATCGTACAGGTTGACGAGCCTACTGACATGAAAAGCGTTACAGCCGTATGCAGCACAGCAACAAGAATAACAATCTATTCGACAATTCTTGACGTTAAAGAGATTTTAAGCAAGGAGGATTCAGAATGACAGAAATTGAAAGAAGACTTTACGGCAAATGCAGAACCGCCTTTGAAAGCTCGTGCGGAGCGGAATTCCGTCTTTATTCGAATGGAAAATTCTCCGCAGAAGCAATGAAAATTCTCAAATCAAAAGACTTTTCTTTTTCACTGGAAGAATCAGAGGAGAACCAGCAATCCTGTTTTTCAGCAGTTCTTTCCACAAAAGAATCCTATGCCTGTCTCTGTTTCATAGCAAAAATACGGCACGAGGAAAAAATGGAGCAGGATTTAAAGAAAATCATTGATGCGCTTGCGAAGAATACAGAGAAAGACAGCGAATAGTTTATAACAAGGAGAATAACGAATGAAGAAAAATGAAAAGGAAACTGCCATTTTGATTGCTGTATGTGCCTTTATCTCATTGCTTATTTTGAGTCCATTTATGTTTTTTCTACTTAGCAATGAACACAAGACGGAAACAGTATATTCAAATTATATGACCATCAAGAACAAATATACAAAAGTAAAACCAGCAGAAAAAGAGGCGTTTGCAATTCTAGGTGGTATCAGTTATCTCAACTTTACAGAACAAAATTCTTGACATTGCTGAATACAAGCAAGACAGCGAGCAGCCATGAACTACATATCTACACTCCAGCAGAAAGGATACATCGAGACTCTCTCAAACCGCACGGAATCAGCCCATGCTCAGAAGCTCACAGATGACGACTTCGCAGCAAGAATAACGTCCGTCTTTCTTCCTTTTATCGACGTGGACATTCCGGACGGAAAATTCATTCTGCTGCAGGAAAAAATAAAAGAAATTCTCCGTGAGCACGGCAGAAATCTTCAGAAGGAGGAAAAGGCATGAGGTTCTCTGTCTTCGCATACTCGCAGGAAAAACTTCTCGAATACGGACTCGATGTGACAGACGCGCTGATTCTCGACTGGTTCGCGAATTTCTTCATCGGAAAAATGGAGAAGCGCATTTTCAAGGATTTCTCCGACAATTCAAGGATTTTCGGCTGGGTGAAAATCTCAAAGATAATGGAAGACCTTCCTGTAATCGGAATCACATCTGAAAAAGGAATCCGGCGCAGATTCGACGCGTTTGTGGAAAAAGGACTCATGCAGCGCGAGACAGTCATAACACAGGGCGGAAAACGTTCGTACTACAGAACAACAGAACTTTACGACACACTCCTGAACACAAAAGCAAGTGAAAAAACAGAAGCAAAGAAAGAAGAATCTTCTTGCAACGGAAAAATTCCGCAAAGGAATTCCACTACCTTTGCGGAAAATAAGAATCCGCAAGGGACAAAAACGACACATGCGGAACCAGAAAAGACTCCTGAAAGTCCGCATAGGAACTCCGCTACCTTTGCGGAAAGGAACGGCAATACCCATGCGCAAGGGAACTCCAGTTCCTATGCTTTAAATGATTCTTCTACCAGTGATTCTATGTTTAATGATTCTTTAATTTACGAATTCAAAAGGTATGCTGTTGCTTTAAACAATGCCTCTGAAAAAATTTTCGGAAAGAGCGCATTTGATGAGACCTTCCCCGAAAAAGCAGCAGCATTTTTTATACAGAACAAAATGCAAGCAGAATCCGCAGAAAACTACCTCGAGTTCATCAGAAAGCGTGTCGCGGAAAAGAAGCCTGCAAATCCGCGAGGACTTGCGTACAGACTTTTCTTCCAGAACGACATTCTTCAGGAATTCAGAAACTGTCAGACAGAACTTTCAGAAAAAGCTGCCGAGAGCGAGAAATATCTCAGCGTCTGCCCGGTCTGCGGCAAGGAAAAAGTCAATATATATTCAAGCTGCCCTGAATGCGGTTTTGACATGACAACCGCAAACGACGATGAAAAACTTGAAATCGCGCGGAAAATATGGAATCTCCCGCCGGAAAAGAAAAAACTTTTCAAAATAGACGAGGAGAATTTCATCAGACGGAAACTGTCGCTCGGATTCGCAAGACTTGCGGACAAGGCCACAAGAGAGCAACTCAAAACGGAGATGAGCGAGATTTACAGAAAATACGGAATAGAGGCATGAAAAAAAAGAAAAAGCGGATTGACGAATTTCTGAGCTTCTTTGAAAGCAAGAAATCAGGCGATGAGAACGAAAATCTTGCAGTCCTTCAGCGGATAATGAACTTTCTGAAAGATTTCAAAGGTCAGTCGCTGCGACACAAAATTGTATGGACTGTGAGAATAGTGCTTTGGGCAATACTAGTCTGCGCTGCGGTGCTCGGCATTGCGATGCGGATTAGAAGCAATATCAGATAGACCGACACGTGTCGGTCGAGGAGCAAAAAATGGAGCTAAATGATGTGAAACTTTTCGGACGTGTAGTCCGGGATGCGGAGATGAAAACCATGCCGAACGGCATGAAAATCGCGACTTTCAGCATAGCGACGAACAGAAGCTACAAGAACGAAAAAGGCGAATTCGTGCAGGTCGGAAATTTCTTTCCGCTTTCCGTGTACAACCAGTATGCGGAGAAGGTTCTTCCTTACCTTACAAAAGGCAGAAAGGTAATAATCGACGGCTACCTTAAGCAGGACAGATGGGAAAAGGACGGCGTGAAAAAAAGCGCGACAGCAATCGGCGTAAGAAACATCCAGCTTATTTTCGACGCAAAAGATTCTGCAGAAAAGAGCAGCGTTCCGGCTTCCGAAAACAGCGCAGTTCCGCAGCCTGAGAGTCAGAATGAGGAAAGCATGATTTATGAGGACATGCCGGACTTTGACACTGACATCTACTCAGACACGGAGGAGCTTGTCTGAAAATGAACAGGATTCTGTCAGCTGTAAAATCGTCAGGCATAATAAGAATTCTCAACGCAAGGCTGGCATATATCCTGCATTTTCTGAACCTGCGCTTCACGCCGCTCGCACTTCTAGTTTTCATAACCGCAGGAAGCGTTCTGATTTTCATAACATCATACATCTTCCGCTACAGCCATTATGACTACTGGACTTGGAGAAGAAGAGCGGTGTCTAAGGCGTTCTGCTGGTGCATTACGCTCATGGCAATAAAAATCACATTAAGGAGCTTGGCAAATTGAATTCCATAACTTTACACGGAAAGATTGTCTCCGACGCGCAAATATCTCTCGTAAAGACATCGGCGGGAGAGATTCCTCTTGTAACATTCAATGCACAGGACGACGGACTTCCATACCAGAAGAGCGAGCCTCTTATTATTGAAGTCCATTTTCTGAAAGAAGTCGCAAGCCACATCTTCGACTATCTGAAAAAGGACAAGGAGATTGTTGTTTCTGGATTTCTGCGGCAGAAAAAATACGTGACACTGGAAAATCCAGACCAGGAAAGAATCAAATACTACATTTCGGCTGAATATATAACTCTATGCCCGAAGTACATCAAGAAGGAGGATAAAAGATGACATCAATGACAGTTCCTTTAAGGCTCACAAAAAACGACATCGCGGTTCTTGCAGACGAGCTCAACAGCTGCGGCTCAGGCTCTTCGGAGCTTGCGGAAATTCTGGAGCGGATTCTGAAGTCCGCCCACGAGACCGGAGAAAAACAGAAGGACATCGCAGAAGAAATCAACAGCGAGAATCCTTTCTCAAAGCCAAAGACAGACAAAAGCAAAATGATAACGAGGTTTTAGATGAAAAATTTCAAGCAGTACCAGTACAGACGGATAATGACAAAGGAAAACAAGGTTGCGGACGGCGACTATAAAATAGAAGATTCTGTAACAATCAGGGTAAAAAACGGCTTCCTGAACGACACTACAGACGAGGAAGGAAATCTTCTGCCAGCAATCGAGACAACAGACGGAACTCACATCGAGCACTGGAAAAACGGAGTTCTCCACTGCGACAACGAACCTGCGGTTATCGACCACATCGACAACTACGAGGAATGGTGGCATAATGGGCTTCAAGTGCCATCAAAAAAATAGCAAGGAGCAAGCAATGACAGAAGAAGAGATTGAGCAAAAAAGAGCCGAATTCACCAAGAACGACCTTTTCAAGGAGTCAAGCTCGCCGTTCAAGGAATTCCAGATGGAGCAGTTTGTCATGGACGGAATTCCGCTGAACGGACAGAACAGCAAGTCCATGAAGATAAACGGAGCTGACACGCTCGTGATTTTCAACTTCAAGAACGGGCTTATCCATTCTGAAAATGACGAGCCTGCCGTTGAATATCCGAACCACTGGGAATACTGGAATGACGGATTCATCGAGAAAATCGTGGACGCAGGCGGCGACACAGAGGAATACTGGGAAAACGGCGTTCCTGTCAGAATCGAAAAAAATCTTTCCGAAAGAAGAAAATAAAAATCCGGCCGGCACGTGTCGGTCGAAAGGAAAAATGGATGGCACTTATTCAAAACTTCTCGAATCAAAAAACAGAAAACCAGCTTGACACAAGCACACAAAAGACTGAAAAGCAAGGCGCAAAAATGGTGACGATTCCTCAGGCGGAGTCTGAAAAATTTCTCATCGCCCTTGCGGAAACTCTTGACGATGTCCAGGATTTAAAGGAAATCGCAAACAGCCTTATCACATCAAAGAACATCGAGCTTGAGCATTTCCGCGATGACACAATCACAAAGTTCAATGCGCTGATTGAGTTAACCACAGACCTGAAGAAAAAACTTGACACGGCGGAATCCTATGAGAACTATCTTGAGGAGCGTGTAAAAAACGCAAATCTTTCGGCGGAAGTCGCCGCGCTTGAAATACAGCTCCAGAAAGAAAAAGCGGAAATCTCAATTTTTATCCAGATGATGACAAAAAGCATGGACACCTGCACATCAGAAATCCACGCAAAAATCACGGAATTGAAATCTGCCGATGAAATCATAAAGAACAGCATCAAGGAATTTAAAGACGAAACCGAAAAAGCCTCGACAAACTACATGAACGAGGCTGAAAAGAAAATCGCAGAAGTCTCGACAACGCTTCTTGCAAATTCAAAAAACGAGTATGAAATCCTTAAAACTCAGTCATCAGACATGATAAAAGCCTACACCGAAAAATGCCAGGCACATCTTGAGACAATAAAAAAGCAGTCGATTGACTTTCTGAAGCAATGCGCCGCCGAGAACAAGAAGCTGATAGAAAGCGTTCCCGGCGTAAAAAGCAAAAAACTTTCCGTAAAGGACATGATTATCTACGGAATGTCTGTCGCCTCAATCGCAAGCATGGTTGTGCAGATATTTGTGAGATAAAAATTCTACAGGATAAATAAAATGAACAAAACCAAAACTATCGATGTTATTATTGAAAACGGAACTGAAGAAGAGAGAGGTGCTAATACCTTTGCAGTTAACCACTTTGATAAAATGTAGTTCCAAATTTTCATATTTTATAATATAATTTGTAAATTCTAATAAAAATTATTTTGGAGTTTTCTATGCCGCAGTTAAGAGTAAAAAATTTTGGACCAATAAAAAATGGATTTACAGAAAATGACGGTTTTATGGAAATTTCTCCTGTAACTGTAATCTGTGGCAATCAGGCAACTGGAAAAAGTACAATTGCGAAACTGTATTCGACTTTTACTTGGCTGGAAAAAGCTTATTTAAAATCTAACCTCGAAAATAATAAGTTTTTGGATATAGATTTTGTTTCTTATTGTTCAGAACAAAGACTTAGCGAATATTTTACTGACAAGACAGAAATAACCTACAGTGGCTTTATTTGTCGCTTTGAATATAAGAATAATCAATTTACTCAAAATGCAATAGATGATTTTTATACAAAATTAAAAAATTATAATCGTCCAAAAATCATGTATATTCCATCTGAAAGGAATTTGCTTACAGTTGTAGATGATGCTGAGAATATAAAAAATTTACCTTTAATGTTATCTATTCTTTTAGAAGAATATAATAAAGCAAAGAAAAATTCTGAAACTGGAATATTTGGACTTCCTATATCAGATATAAAATTACAGTATGACAAGCAGACTCTTTCTACAAAAGTGTTGACTAATACTGGAACTGTGGACATATTGAATTCATCTAGCGGAATACAGTCAGTTGCTCCCATTTCTTTGGTAACAAGGTATTTGACAAAAACAGTTACATCAGATTTTGCTAAAAATATAAAAAGACTAAGCCTTAACGAAAGAAAGGCTATAAAAGATTGGTTGGGAAGAATGTCAGACAATAAATCTGAAATGACTTTATATTATCTTGATAAAATTTTTTATGGTCAAAAAGTTGATGAAAATATAGAAAAAAGAATTGAGGTTTTAATACATTTCTTTTTTAATACTCGTTTTATAAATATAGTCGAAGAGCCAGAGCAGAACCTTTATCCAGAATCTCAGGGCAAGGTTTTATATGAGCTTCTGGAATGTCTGAGCTCAAATAAAGATAACCAGCTGATTGTTACGACTCATAGTCCATACATCCTTTCATATTTAACCTTAAGTGCAAAAGCTGCTGAGCTTTTTAACAAAGGAGTTCCTGCTGATGAAATTGAAAAAATTGTTCCTGAAAAATCTGCTGTTGACGGAAAAAAGATTACAATTTATGAAACCAAAGAGGACGGTTCTATAACAAAACTTTCGCCTTATGAAAATCTTCCTTCAGATGAAAATCTTTTGAATAAGGCTATGGCAGAAGGAAATGAAAAGTTTTCTAAACTTCTTGATTTGGAGGTGGCTTTTTGTCAAAAATAGATTTTTTTGAATATTCTAAAAAAGTAAAGCCAGTTCCAGAGTTTGGTTTAATAGATAAACAACCTGCTGATATAGATTATGATGATAAAGAAAAAGATAAATGGAATGCTATTGTAGAATGTAATAATAGAAGGGATTATTTATTTTCTCCGTTAGATAAAAAAATAAGAATTCCAAAAGGGCAAGGCGAAGAAGAATCTCTTTGCGAGTGTATTTTAAACACAAAAGATACTATCGCATTTGTTGAACTAAAGGATGATAAAACTTCGGATTATAGACGCAAGGCTGAAAAGCAGCTTGAAAATACTTTAAGGATTTTCAAGCAAAACAATGATATTGATAAATATATCTATAAAAAAGCCTATATTTGCAATAAAAGGCGACCTTATTATAATGTAACTAAAAATTCGATTTGTTCAGATTTTGCTAAAAGGAATGGTGTTTCATTGCATATTGGAATAAATATCGAAGAGTTTGAATGATTATCATTTTTCATATATTAATAAATAAAATTGTAATTCTTAAAATTCTATTTTCAGTTATACTTACTTTTAAACTAACAGAAAACTGATGAAATTGCCTTTTATTGCAACTAAATGAATAGAAAACTTTTAAATCATGTTTGGATAATGGAGAAATAAAAACTCTCGAAAAAAAATGTCAAGCCAGCACATCAAAAATTAAGTGCCGGCTGTCATGCAAAAATCACCTGTAGGAAATTTCCATGCTGTTGCGGCGGCTATGAGCCTGCTGATGTTTCATTTCTTTAAGCTGTTGCTCCTTATAGGCTTTAAGGACTGTATCACGCGGAATTTCTATGAAGGATTTTTCCTTGTCCATGAGAGTTACGGTGTTTCCCTCCTTTGAGGCGGAAATTACTTTCAGCTCAGAAAAATGAACTTTTTCCTTTCCGTGTCCAAAAATCTTGTCTGACTTAATATCAATGTCTTTTAAAGTATCACCGATTTTAAGGTTGTAATCCTTGTCAGTTCTCAAAAGCTGCGTGTCGGTGTCGATTTTCTGTCCGTCGGTGGAAAGCGTGTCATAGAACGGACGCGCAATCCGGTTTTCAGGCTGGTACTGCTTTATGTACTCTTCATTCAATGGAACTTCTTTTATAGCCTCGTGGTAAGTGCGAACTATAAGCTGGTTCAGACTCTCGCCTTCCCTTGCGATTTTCTTCAGCAGCTTCTTTGTCTTGTCCTGCTCTGATGGAGACATTTTCTGAATGATTCCTTTTGCAACTTTCAAGGCATCGCACGGAGAATTCGCCTCCTTTCGGCAGAAAACTGATAAATTATGCCTGAAATTATAGGCGGTGTTTGAACGTTCCTTGAAAAAATCCTCGTACTGGGTCTTGAGCATTTTCTTGTAAGCCGGAGTATTCTCATCGAATTTATTCTCAAAACGTTCCGGCGAAGTTATTTCCTTGAAACGCTCTTCCGTAACGGAAATAATGCTGTCACCGTTCCGCAACGTATAAGTCTTGTCGCTCTCATTGAACTTTGTAACGACGCAGTCCTTGTAAGTCTGCAATCCGTTCTGCGTCATAAGAGAGAATTCCGGGATAACAGTTCCCTTCACTCCTTTCTCTGGATTGTCAAATACAATTCCGTTGCCTTCCATCTGGAAAATTTTTTCTTCCTGCTGCTCCTTGTACAGACCTGCCGGATTCAAAAGAGTATTGAAAGTTTCACGCGGCAGGGAAAGTTTTTCATTCTCGTTCTCAACCAAGTACGTTCCGCTTTCATTGTCATAGCTTTTGACAACAAAATTCTCGCAGGTTTTAAGATGACCGTCAGAAGTCATCGAGGCAAAAGGCGGAAGAATTGTCTTTCCATATATGACTTTTCCTGCGGTGTAATCCTGATAGGAAACATCTTCTTTTTGAGTTTCCATGTTTTTTTCTTCTTCTGAATTTTCTACAGACTCCGGTTTAATTTCTGGCTCATCATCGACGATTCTTGCATTGTCAATCTCTTTTTTCATTCTTTCAAATTCTTCCGGAGATTTTACATTCGGAGAAGGCTGAAAATTTTCTCTTGCTTCATTCTCTGCAAAGTCAATTTTTTCAGACGGCTCTGATATTCCTGTCAGCTTCTCAATCCGATTCAGAAGCTCGAACGCCTCCTTGTAGTTATCAGAATTTATATCAAGGGAGCTGAGTTTCTGAGCAGCCGACTCAAAACGGTTTTTCACGGCATTGTCAAAAGAGCTTTCATTCTGCTGATTTTTCTCAGCTGTTTTATCATTGACAACGGAATTTTTCTTGTGTATATTTAATTCAGAAGCGACTGCGCCCACCTGGTCGTATATTTCGAGAAAGCCAGGCGTGTATCCATAGCGAGCGATCCCCGTACCTATGGAATCGGTCGCCTCACGTTTTGTATCTATATAATCAAATCCGCTTACAACATATTTTCCTTTCTTATCTTTTCCGATTAAGGTTTTGATTCCGTCTTTGTAAATAGCATATCTTCCGTTTTGCTCTTTAACAGCAGGGGCTTTATCAATATTGTTCAGGGCAAGAAAAAGAATCGCTGTTGTTTCTCTTTGAGCTTCTTCCATTGAAAAACCATTGTTCAGACGTTCTTCCATCCTGTGCTTTATAAGATGCCGGAGTCCTGTCGGCTGGATTTTCTCAGGATTCTTCTTGTCGAACAAATCGCCGAGTTTTATTTTTATTTCGCCGTCAATATTCACATTTCTTCTTGTGAAAACATCGCCTTCAGAAAGAACATCTGAAATATCAGACATAAGTGCAAAATCTTTTTCCTCGTCAAGCTCATAAGACAACGTGCCTTTTAGAAAATCAAAATTATCGTTTCGGAACGATTCTATCTCATCAGAAAAACGGTTTTCAAAAAGGTCTTTTTCCTGTCTATCAGAACTGTAAACAAATTCAAGAGGAACAAGAAAATCATTGTTCAAGGCTGTATAAAAAGTGCCTTTTTCCCGGCAATAGAAAATATCCGCGTCAAAACTTGAAGTTTGCAGGAACTCAGCCCTGTTGAAAACTTTTAAAGCTTTCTCAAAATTCTGCTCTGAGACCGGCTTCTGGCTTTCAAGAAATCCTGCATAATACAACGCGTTTTTTGAGAGAAGCTTTTTATTCTGCTCGTTGGAAATTACAGAATCCACAAAAGCTCTTTCCTCTTCCGAGAATTTTCTGACAGCGACAAAATTAAAATCGTTGTATGTGAACATACGGGCGGAAAAATCTTCTGCTTTTTGGTATTCCCTTTCATTTTCCGCAACGATATTTTCTTCCTCATCGAACCAGTGGGGATTGCCGTTCTCGTCAAGATAGTCAGGCCTTGAATTCTGTTCAGCCTCATAGTCCGCTTCCATTGCCGCCTCAGACATTCCGCCGTTTCCCTGGACTGATTCTATTCCGCTGTCAATGATTTCATCTTCAGAAACTGAAATATTTTCAGGTGTGATTTCTGAATCAATGCCTTTTGCCTTTTTTATTGCTGCAATCAGCTCCGCAATTTTCTGCTTTTTCTCGTTTTCTTCATTCATGTTTTTTTCTCCTGGTAAAATTTTATCTTTCAAATGCGACTTCTTTTTTCCGCATTGTTTTCTGTTCCGGCTCGCTGAAAAGCGCGGGATTTATTCTTGTCTGCCAGGTCGCCTCGATGTCTGGATTTTTCAATTTCGCTCCGTGGACATCAAAGTATTGTCTTCCGGGAAGAATATTGAATTTCTCCGTAACAGTTGATTCCGGCAAGGCTGCGTCGATGAATGCGCTGTGCTCAACAAGATTTTTCAGTTTGTCCTCGAACAGAAGTTCGTCAACAGCGGACATTGTTTCAGAGAAGTTCTTTGTAATGACTGGAAAAGCCTTTACAGAATTCGCCTCAAGACCAGAGAACTGAAGCTCGTTCCTGATTTTCTGCGGCTCGTTGTCAAAAAATGACTTGTCGTACAGTTTGATTCCTGAAACATGGTTCAATGAATCAGCAAATACAACAGGAATAAAATTGTCATTCCAGTTGTTCTTGTCGTTTATCTTCTTCGCGACATTTTCAAGTTGCCAGGTATAGTCAACAGAATCCTCTAAGAATGCAAAATTCCTGTTGAGCAGCTTATCCTCTGAATTTCCATAGGCATTTGAATTCAGCTTCATCTTCCAGCCGTTTTCCGGCGTGTAGAGATTGAACGTGTCGTGGTCGAGAATTATGTGTCCTGCAAAACGGCACAATCCGTTTCCATTTGTGAGATTTCTCTTCAAGGATTCTGTCAATTCCGTATCAAAAGAGCTTTCAACCGTGTTTCCGCTCGGATGGTTGTGAACAGCCGCAACCATGCAGTCAAGTTCCTCCGCGCGTGTTATAACCTGCTTTATTGTCTGCAAGTCAGGAGTGGAAACTGCGCAGCGGTTTGGAGAATACGACTTTACCGCAAGCTGATCTTTTATCTCGCCGTTCTCACGTCCAATCAGAACATAGCGGAATGTCTCGAACTGCTTGTTTCTGTAGATTTCCATCGCTGACTGAAGCTGATTCCATCCTGTCCCGGAAATTCTGCCGAAATCGTCAACCTCAACAGTTTTTCCCTGAACATCAAAAACACCGTGCTCGGCAAAAACCTTGAATGCCTTGTACATTCCTGACTCTTTTCCGTTCAGAACAGGAAATATAATCTCGTCGCGCTTCAGTTCTGATTCTGTGAGCTGGCGTTCTGTTATTGAGAAATCGTCATACGGAAGCGTTTTTCTGTATTCGTTTTCCAGTGAATGAACAGACAAAATGTCAGAATCATCAAATCCAAAGAAAAGGCTTCCTGAATCTGAATAAAGAGAATCCATATTCTGTTCAGGCTGTTTTGCAGGCTCTGCTTTTTCAGCAGCTTTTTTCAAGTCTTTCTGCTCTGGCTTTTCAACAGCTGCATTTTCTGAGACATTTTCGTTTTTAACAGACACAGTCTTGTCCTGTTCTGAAATCATCTTTAGAAGCCGCTCTTCCGGATTCATAAAATTGAAGCGGAAGCCGTTTTTATTTGCTGCTCCAACATCTTTTGGAATTTTCGCAGTCCTATAGAAATCCAGTGCGTCTTTCGGATTGTCAAATGATTTCTCCTGGTACTTCCAGCCTTTGCCTTTTTCGCCGCGCTCGTCCGCCCAGTGTCCGCCGTAATAGACAATGATTTTTTCAATATCGTTTTCATTTTTAATAAAAGAGTTTTCATTGGCGGCTTCATTTTTCACGGACTTTTCTTCCAGAGATTCAATCTCTCCGTTCAGCCATTTCTCGTATTTTTCATACCCGGCATTTTTGTAAAGCCTGAATTCGCTCTCCGTGATTTCACCGGCTTTAAGTTTTTCAGAAAGCATAGCCTCGTGCCGCATTGTCTTAATCTCATACTCGACTTCCTTCATAGGGCGGAGATTGTTTAGAATGTCGGCTTCAAGAATTTCACGCTGTTTTTCAACAGGATATTCGATGAGCTTCTGTTCCATTCTTTCTATCTCAAGTTTTTTGAGAATCTGCGACAAAGTTTTTTCAATATTATTGATTTTTTCCTCGCAGGCGTGCTTCTGACTGTTCAAATTGTGGATGTATTCCGCTTCTTTTTCGGAGTCTGTAATCTTAAGGGAAGAAAGTTTTTCATTGACTTTTTCAAGACCTGCTTCTGCCTTTACGAATTTCTTGTTGCAGTCTTTTAGCTCTGACTTTATCCATTCAGGAACTTCAAGACCGCTTCCTTTGTAGGATTCAATCTGCTTCTTCTGATAGTCAACAGTTTCCTTCGCATCCGAAAAATCAAGCTCAAGCTGCTTGCGCTTTTCAATAATCTCATCAAACGACTTTATTTTGAGGTTCAGCCTTGAAAGTTCCGCGCGAGCCTCCTTTGTCTCTTCCTGTAAAATAAGTTTTGCTTTTTTATGCGGATCTTTTATAAGGTCAAGCTTCAAGTCTTCCGGATTTATATCCTCGACATTGAGAGAATCGCCCTTGTAGTTCCAAAGTTCGTTTATTCGGCTTCGTTTCTCATCGTGCTTCTGATAAAGGACTGAATCGATTGAATCGTTCATTACCGGGTAGACAATGTGGACATTTCCCTGAAGATTTCCCTGCCTCCAGATTCTTCCTTCCGCCTGAATTGTCTCGCTCGGATTCCAGCCCAAAGAGCAGTTGTACATGACAAAGCTGTTTCCATTCAGGTCGATTCCTTCGGAAGTGTTTTTTCCGCCGATAATGATTTTGCAAGGATTCTTCTCGTCATTGAAGCATGAAGTGATTTTTTCTTTCTTTTCAGGAGTATTGTTCACTTCGCCGTTTATGATTTCTACAGCATTCTTTGGAATTCCGTGTGCGACAAGATAGTCCTTTATTATTCCGTGGCTTTCTTTTCCAAGCGGAACATACATGAACTGCCCTTTTTCAGGATTGCCCTTGTACATATCGATTATCGCGTCGCATACAAATTTCAGCTTCGGAGAAGTTTCGACAAGCTTTGAAAGCGGAGGAAGCTCAATGCCTGGATACATGGCAGGATTTGCAAGAGCCGGAGCAACGCACGAAAGACGCATATTGTTCATTGCGACAATAACAGCCGCGCTGTTGCCTTCCTTGACTTCCGCCATGCGCTCCTCGTCAATCTCGCGCATTTCCTTCTGCAAGTCCGACATATCAAGCGGCTTGACATGGGTGAACTTGTTCGGGCGAATAATTCCAGCCTCCTCTCCGTCAACCTTGTCAATGAATTCCGTAAGAATGTTCTGCAGTGCGGAAAGCTCCTTCCAACTTTTCATAACCTGCTTTGTGTCGATATTTCCTGTCGAGGTTACGCCAAGCTCCTGCTTTGTCTGTGCAAATTCATCGAAGAACGCTCGCAACGAAGTGATTCCAGCCTGCTTCAGGCGCTCGCGCCCTACATACGAAAGCATTGAGTAGACTTCCGTCGGACTGTTTGTGAACGGAGTTGCCGTAAGCATGAAAACGTTTCTGTCGTCATTGTGCCTTTGGGTAAGCTGCGTCATTCCATACATTTTTAGAGCACGTGCGGACGGCTTTCCGCTCGGAATTCCTGCATACTCATTTGACTCGCCTTTTTTCTTCGGACGTGGAACAACCCACAGATTCTTGAAGTTGTGCGCCTCATCCACTGTAAGATTGTCAAATCCGCAGTCCTCATAGAAGAAATAGCTCTCGTCCTTAACATGGCTTGCAGAACCGATTATCCCCTTGATTTTGTCGGAGCTTTCCGCATTATCCCTTGCACTTCCATCCATATCTGCGCTCAGAAGGCTTGCAAAATCCTCGTAAAGTTCATTTTCACAAGATTCGTCTGTAAAGGTGATATTTTTCAGGGCTTCGTAAGTGCAAAGCGAAATAGAGTTCTCTGGAATATTCAATCTGTGGAGATTTTCAGAATCAATATATTTTTCAACGGAATCTTTTCCAAAATTATAGAGGTCGTTCACTTTTATATTCGGGAAAAGCTGTCTTATATCCGTGTACCATTTTGAATAGACTTGGTTCGGAACAACGATAAGCGGCCGGCTGCTTCTTCCTGTCTGAATCTGGTTCACTGTCGCGACAATTCCTGCGGCGGTTTTTCCAACTCCTACATCATAAGCAAGGATTCCGTTTCCCTTGTTGCACAAAAATGAAATTCCTTTTATCTGCTGGTCGTACAGCTTGAATTTCGAGTCGCCCTTGTATGCGCTCATTCCGTCAACAAAAAGAGGCAGTTTTGAATAGTCAGGCGCTATATAGGAGTTGAACCGCCGGTTGTATTCAGCGGAAAGTCTTTTCTTGTCAGATTCTGAAAGTCCTTCATGGAGATAGCGGTCAAACAGGCGGTTTGCAGTGTCGCTGCGTGCCTGGCGTTTAAGGTCGGCTTCTTTTCTTCGCTCCGCTTTTTCCGCAGCCTTCTCCTCTTCGCTCATGTCATAAGTGCGCCAGCCCCTCACTGCCTCGGCTTTTACAGGCTTTCCGTCGATATAGTTCACGATGTCATAGAAAGTGAGTTCCTCGCCAAGCTCCTCTCGTGAGATGTTCGCTGTCGCAAAGTCGATGTCGCCGCGCCATTTCCGGTCTGCAAGTTTCGCGTTCTGCGCCCAAAGAATGAAAGATTCCTGAAGATTAAGATTGACCTTGTTTCCTTCCGCGTCGATATGCTCAACCGTAAAAGTTTCTGCAAGCGCGGTTTTCACGCCGAAATGAATCTTCTCAATTTCAAGCGGAGATTTCATTGCAGATTCCAACAGCTTTATGTTGTCCGCAAAAATCCTGTTTCCATCAGATTTCACATAAAGTTCTCTTTGCTCCTGTATCTTTGCATAAATATCGCCGCTTGTGAAAAGCTCCTTGTGAGTCCATTCGCCGAAGTTCTTTTCAACATATTTTCCGCTTTCAGAAAGATACTGTACGTCATAGCCGGAAAGTTTTGAGAGGTCGATATTGCCCTGCCAGTCCGTCGCCTTCCATATTGGAAATTCCCGTTCGTCAAAGTTGCGTCCGTAAAGATGTGAGAATTCCTCAGCAGACATGACTTCGCCTTTTGACTTTACGATGTTCAGTCTTTCTTTTCTGTCTTTTGGAGATGTGGAGTTTTGTTTTTCAGGCTCTAGTTTTTCGTTTTCGTTGAGCGGAGAAAGCATTTGCTCTGAGAAAACACTGTTGACAAGAGATGTTCTTGTGAGTATATTTGACTTATCCGATTGGAGAACCTCAATAGGGAAGTATACCCTTGCGACTGTACTCCAGTCGGTTATTTTTTTGTCGTCCACATATCTGCAAAGTCCGTCATCAGTCCATTTACGAATCAAATCAACGCCATTTTTAGCAACAACTGTCCTGTCATGAATAGAACGGATATTCTGAACTTCTATCTGCTTTCGATGTCCATTTTCCTGCTTTTGAACTGAATCATTCACATTTACCGCAAGCGCAACCGGATTTTCATCTTTGAACACATCTGTAAGAACAAGTTTTGATTCCACCTTGTTTTCTGTCGCATTTTTATCTGAATCAAAGACAAGTATCGGAGTTGCAAGCCTTGTCAGGGCATTTAGGATTTCTTTTTCTGATAGTCCGTGTGTTTCAACTGCCTTTTTTACAACAGAAACAGAGACTGTAACATCTGTATATTCGCTTCCTGTTTCCTGCAGAACACGAGGCGTTTTTCCTATAACAAAGCGGTCGTTTTCTGGGCGGACTCCGTTTTCAAAATACTCTGAAAGCTCCTTGCTGAGAGTTTTTATTTCAGAAAGCCTTTCATCAGTAACAGGCGAAATGTCATATCTTGTGTCCCCCGGTCCGACTGGTCCCCAGTATTTTCTGTTGTATTCATCAAGCTGCGTTTCAAAAGATTTTTCTGCCTCTTTTTTTTCAGTCTGATTGGCCTTTTTTATTTCATCAACAAAGCTGTCAATCTTGTTCAGCTCATCCTGAACGGAAAGACCTTCATGGACTGCGACATATTCCTCTTTCTTTCCGAACCGGTTTGTGCGTGTTTTCACCTCGCCCAAGATTTTTTCAGGGTGATTCTTGAACCATTCTCCGTCTGACAGAAGCTCGCTGGAGATATTTTCTCTGTCATCAAGGTTTTCTTTTTTCCGCATGATAAGAATGTCAGTTCCTACTTCCGTTGTGGAAAATGTTCCCTCCGGCAGTCTGTATGCATCTAAAATTTCTCCTTTCGAGGCGATGACTTTCTTCTGCCTGTCATCGGCTGTGCTCAAAAATCCGCTTGGAACGACAAACGCAAGAACCGACTTCTCATCTTTGAGAGCGTCCAGTCCCCTTGCAATAAAATATTCCTCGTAGCGGTCAAATTCTCTTCCCTCGCCCAAGCCCTTGTACTTGTCGTTGTATTTTCCATAAGGCGGATTTCCGATTACAACATCATGTTTGGACTGCTCGTACCCGATTTTAAGGAAACGCTCACCGTCATCAAGGAATTGCTTCTGAAAAGCTCCCTGAATCACATCCGCTTCCGGGTGAAGAATTTTGTTGATTCTGGCGGAAGTCTCGTCAAGCTCGTGCATTGTGAATTTATTATCCGGACGGTTATTCGCAAACTTGCCGACACCTGCGGACGGCTCAAGGACAGTCTTTGCGTCCGGTGCGTAAGCGTCCACAAGTTCCCAAACTTTCTCAATGAGATTGTCCGGCGTGTAGAAAGCGTTCAGAACTTCAGAATTTGTGCGTTCGTCCTCATTAAGTCCGCCTCCGCCCTCATACTGGGCAAGAATCTTCTTGTCATCTTCTGTGATTTCTGAATCAGGCTTTTTGAGAATTTCCCGGCACTGCTCGCGGAGTTTTCTTAAATCAGATTTTGTTCTTGGAGCGGAGATGTCTTGGGATTGAAGATTGCTTCTTACGTTTTCTCTTTCTTCTTTCTGCTGAACAGAGGAATGCCTGTCCACCCACATGAATGTTATGTCGTGGACATAGTCCATAGTCTCCGCATCTAAAGTCCAGGCCGGAACATCTCCCTGCATGGAAAGGCCAGTTCCTTTTCTATGCTCAAGAATAGTGCTTGCGTAATAGCTTGTGATGAACTGCCCTTTCTCGCCGAATTTTTCAGTGCCATTTATGTCGTAAAATCTTACAGTCCAGTCATCGCCAATTGTTTCTGATGAAAGCGAATTTTCCGCCGGAACAATCTCAATCGCAAAACGGTCGTTCACCTGATAATAATTTTCAGCCGTATATGAAATGTTACTTTCTAGCAGGTCGGACTCAAAATCCTCTTCATACACTGGAGATTCATTTTTGAAAACCGCGTTTACATAGTCGCCGCCGCGGATTCCGTCCTCGCAGACCAGATTGAAAAATTCATCGGCAAGGCTTTTCGCTTTTTCAGAAGCCTCGTCGTTTGCCCAGGCAGCGATTGTATGCTCCACTGGAATCACAATGCTGTCGTTTTCCCTTGCGCTGAAAATTTCAGTTCCGTCCTTGTTCTTGAGAGCAACTGAGTGAAGACTGTTTTCATATTTTGATTCAAGCGTGAAATCTGAATTCTTTATTTCAGAGACAATCTCATCAAGCCTTTTTGTTGTCTCAAAATCCTCGTCCGCTTTTTCCGCCTCGCGCTCGTCATTTTCCTGGGAATACTGCATTTTCTGCTCTTCATTCCATTTATGGAATTCATCAGGATTCATCATCTGACCGTTTTCGGCTTCAATCAGATTTTCATACTCGGATTTTTCCTTCTGGATGAACTTTTCGACAGTCATTCCAGCCGAAACATGAAAGTCAACTTCCATTCCCAGGATGTTTTTCAGCTCGTCAATATTGAGATAGCCCCACTCTGCGTTTTCCCAGTCATCGTTAAGACACTGGAAGCCGAACGCGTCTCCGTCATTTCCTATTTCTGTAACAAATGACTGAGTTCCGCTCGGATGAAAATAACGGAGAACGATTCTGTGCTCTTCAAGACCGTCCGTCTCATTGATTTTTGGAGCGTTCTCTACAGCGGCCGCAATTTCCTTAATCTTGTGTACAAAGAATTCACGCTCCTCGCCCTGCGCGAATTTCAACGTAGAGACATACTGAACCGTCGGAAGCACGGACTTTGCAATGGCAAGTTCCTTAGGAGAAACTGTCAGGTCGTCATCAGATTGCTTTTCTGAACTATGCAGAATTTCTTTTTCAGCCTGCGGCTCATCTGCCAGCGATTCTTTTTCCGCAGCTTCATGCAGGGAATCCAGCATTTCAGAAGTGAGTTCCATTGTCTCCGCAGGAATATTGATTTCAGACTGCTTTTCAAGATACGCCCTTTCTTCCGATTCGGTGAGAGTGTTTTCTTTTTCCCATTCAGCCTCGTCATCAAGCTCTGTTTGTTCCTGTCGCATTTCAAGTTCTGCTATATTTTCCTCAGTTTGATTTTCAAGGGCAGCCTCAAGACGTGAGATTTTTTCCTGGTCGCGCTTTCTTTCCTCTTTCAGCTCAGCAATAAGATTTTCAAGATATGCGATTCTGTTATCAATCGAAGCCTTGATTTCAATTGAGCCGTTTTCCAGTGCTGATTCCGCAAGCTGCTCAATCTGATTAGACTGGAAGTTTTTTTTGTTTTCAGAATAAAACTTTTCCGCAAATTCTTTCACAAAGTCCGAGTTTCTGTCTTTCGCTTCCTGTGTGCGCGGATACCATACGCCACCGTATCTTGTTGTAAAGCCGTATCCGTTCTGCTTCAGGAAATCTCTCTGTTCCTGTGCCGGAGCTTCTGAAAAACGGAGGTTCTTGTTTCCGAAATCAGCATTGTCAAAAATTTCAAAATGTATGTCTGCCATGTTTTTTCCTCTTAAAATATTTTTTTGCAAAAATGCTTTTTATCTCTCGACGTCTGAACGCCGCCTGTAAGGTCTGTTTATGTTCGCCTCGGCGACTTTCAGCTCCTCGATTTTCTTCGCGTTCTCAAGGTTGTAGTTTTTCGCGACTGCAATCCGCTGGAATTCAGTTCCGCTTTCAAGCGCGCGTGCGATTTTCCGTCCAGCTTCGTAGGGCTTGTACTCGCCGCTCTCGACTTTATTCACAAGCTCCATGCACTGCCGGTAGCATGAATTCCTGTTCGCTTCCCTGTTGTCCTTCAGTCCGTTTCCGATAGAATTCTGCAGGCAGTGCTTGAAGTGGCAGTCAACCGCGGCTGAAAAATCAATTCCGTCAATGCTGCTGTATTTCTTCACACGCTCGCGCGCCTTTGCAAAATTCTCATTGTGTCCGGGATTTTCAAGACAGTTTGACCTGAACGATTTCAGGTTTTCTTTCTGGTATGCGCTGTTAACTTCCTGAGTCCGCTCGTAGTATTTGAGCACGGCCTTGCGTGAACGCTCGTCAAGCGAATCAATGTTGTACAGATACTGATTCTTCTGTTTAGAGCCGCCTTCCGAAATGTAAAGGTTCTGCTCGTTGAGATGTGTCGCACCGAAATATTTTGTCTGGCACAGAACTGGAGAGGCATTCTTTTTCCAGTTGAGCGCTCCTGTTTCCTTTTGAATGCGGTTAAGCTCGTTTCCGTAAATCCAGACATTGGACTTGTACCCTCTTGAAGCCGCGACCTGCTCCAGGGCAATCAGATTCTCGTCGTTTATGATTTTCCCGGTGGAAAGCTCGCGCGGAACAGAATCCGGCTCTCTGCTGAAAAACGGCAATGTTCCGTTCCTTGTGTTCTCCGCAAACGACTTGTACAGCTGGTCATAAAAGAACTGGTCTGCGCTCAGTCCGTTGGAGTCAAAATTCTTCCAGTCCGAAGCGAAATTTGTCATGGATTTACCTCTCAATGTCCGTTTTCTTGTTTTTATTTTGATTCTGAATTTGATTTCTCAGCTTCTCGTTCTCATCCGCAAGCTGGTGGTTTACGTCCATAAGCCGGTCAACAAGCTTCACTGCATTCTTGAAGCCCTCAAGGACACCGTTTTTGCACTCGCGCTCCTTGCCGTTCACTTCAATTTTCACGCAGCCTTCAAGCAGATTCTGACTAAGATTTTCATTTGACTTTTGTGGAGTTTGTGGTGTACTATGCTCGTAGGAAGCAATGACAGCTCCCACCTGAGCGTACATATCGAGAAACTCAGGCGTGTAGCCATATTTTGCGATTCCCGCTTTTATGGATTCTGTCGCTTCCTCTTTGTTTTTCTTGTCATCAAATCCTGTAATGACAAATTTTCCTTCCCTATCTTTATTGATGATTGCCTTTATTCCGCCTTTTTCTATTTCCCAGTTTCCGCGTGGAGTTTGTGATGCGCTGCCCTTGTCAAGGCTGTCCGCCACAAGAAAACATATTGCCGTGATTTCTTTCTGCGCATCTTCCGGCTGCATCTGAACAGATTTGTTTAGGACACGTTCCTCATAGCGGCGGTTTATGATATGCGCAAGACCGGTTGACTTGTTTCCATGCCTAAGCTGAATTTCCCCAAGCGTCTTATTGCTCGCCGTGTAGACAGTTCCCTCGTCAAGAACGGTGGCAAGCCTTGAAAAAAGCTCAAGACTTTCTTTCGTTTCCAAATCTGAAAGCAGCTTCTCTTTGTTTTCATCTATGTATTTTTTTATTTCCTTTCTGAATGTCTTTACAGATTCTGTTTCATCAAGAGAATCGGATTTCTCATTCTTAAATGGATAAGGGATTCGGGAAAACGAACCGTGTCCATCTTCCTTTACAATTTGAACACTGAGGTCATAAGGATTCCATTCACCTTCTTTTTCCCAGTCCCGGAATTCAAATAAAAGTTTTTCGTCATTTTTCAACTCCCTGATGTCCAGCGCAATCTTCTTTCCAAAATCGCTGTCCGTTATAATCTGGTAGACAACACCGCTTATATTGCCGCTGTCGGAATATTCGAGAATTTCTGTTGCCTTGATTTTTAAGTCTTTTTCAGACACTGCATCCGCTCCTTGAAAAATAAAAAAAGTTATCCATCAGTTTCCACATGACGGAAGGCTCAAGAAAAAGCCTGTAGGATTGTGGGAACTGTGGGTAACTTCGCTTGTTTCTAATAGGTCATAGACTCGCTGCGGTCAATTTTCCGCTCGTCTTTTTTCTGCTGGGGAGCAAGCCCATTTTCCTTTTCAACGGACTTCACAATCTCGTTCGCCTTTACATCAGCGTTGTAGAGAAATTCATTCAGAGACGGCAAGCCAGGAGTTTTTTCTTCCGGCGTCTTTGCAAGCTCGTTCTTGCACACAGCCGAAATGTTCTGCTTGAACTGCTCCGCAACTTCAGGCGAAACCTCAACGCTCGCTCCGCTCTTGCAGGCGGCAATGTACATCGGAAGATAATTTTCTGCGGAGTCAATTTTCAGGGTCTCATTTTGAAGCTTGTTCGGCTGACGGATTTTCGCGCTTTCAGCAAGGCGTTCGGGCTGTTCAAGCTGCTCAGCAAAGAAATACTGCGAATGGCGGAATTCTCCTTCCTTGTTCTTGAAGTTGTAGAAAAGCCCCTTCTCACCTGACTTCACGCGTGTCCCGGCCTTGTCGATTGAATTTTTTGTCGCGACAATGTTGCTTTCATAACCGGCTTTCTGTCTTGTAATCTGAGCCGGAACAAGGTCTTTCGCATTCAGAATAAAGCCGTTGTTCGCGTTGTAAATCGGCTTGATTTCAATTTTTCCGTCCTTGTTCGGAAGAAGCGGCAGGGAATTGTCCTCGATTCCCTGAGAGATGAGCTTTGCTGTGTGCCTCGGAACAAGAGAACCGAACCACTCGTTTTTTGAAGGATTTAAAGTGATGGCGTCTGACATTATGCGCCTCCTTTCCACTATGGAATTCCAGCCGGGCTGCGCGCTAGGAGTGCCGGGCACAGCTGAAATGGGCTGGAAAACCGAAATATTCTTATTCCTGACAGGAATATTGCAAATAAAACAAAATATTTATTTTCTTACAAAACAATTCCTATATACTGCAATTTAATAAATATTTCAATATACTTTTTGTAATTCTGGAAATATTTTGATATAATTTTGCAATGAGATACAACATCACGGTCGATGTTCCTTACGGAAAGAAGCTGCCGTACACGCTTTATTCAAAGGGATTCCTTATAGACGTTCCCCATGTGGACGAGAATTCTGACTTTGTGCATTTCAAATACATCGGAGGCAGCGTCATCGTGCTTTTTTATACGTTCGAGCGTTTCCGCCGGGCGTACATTGCTACCTGCTGGGAATCGGAAAAGGACGGAGAGGCGGTTTCTTTGCCAGGAATAGACGCAAAACTGTGCCTGATTTTTACAGCAAGGGGGCGGAAAGTTGACCATCTGAAAAGATGCGTATGGCTTCTGACGCAAGAAGATGAGTACAAGGTATTCAAGTTTCCTCTTCTCTTCTGGTACAGGCTGGCGTTTCTGATTCAGTTCTGCGGAGCAAAAAGGAGCGATGTGATGTACCTGTATGAAAAATTCAAGAAACACGGAGGAAGAAAAAAATGAATATAACTAAAGAAATTCTTGAGTGGCTCAAAGTGTCGTCAATAGCCATCAGAAAAGACGGTGCGGACATAATGAGCTTTCTTACAAGATTCACTTCTGAAATCTGGACGCTTACAATGCTACAGAAGCACGACTTCCTGCAAAACGAGAAAATTTCAGTCCAGATAAACTTCACGGACGGAGAGAGCGAAGAATTTATTGCGACGGTCATTGAATCTGGCGAGGACTTCTGCGATATAAGAATTTCAGGCTCGGAGAAAAAAGAAAAGACTGCCGCGTTTATTTCAGCCCTTGAGAACCTTGACGAGAAATACATAAAATACGGACGCAGAAAGGAAGAGCGCATTGAAATCGGAAAGAGAAATTCTGAAAAGTTCGGGCTTTCATATCCTGAGCAGACAGTCTTTGTGAACGGAATAAAAAAGCAGCAGCCGTGCGCTGTTGTTGACGCGAGCATCCACGGAATCTGTATAATCACGCCTTGCACCGACCAGAGAATGAGGGACTGCGACAGCTTCAATGTGATGCTGAATTTCGTCAACCCGGAGCAGACAATCGTTTTAAAATGCCATAAAGTCCACGCCCAGTTGAAGAAAACTGAAAGCAAAATCTACGCAAGAATCTCATGCCAGCTGCTTGAACCGATTCATTTTGCCTGGAAAGAACGTGTCATAAAACTGCTTGAATCCGAAAAGAACTTGTAAATCAAGCCGTTTTTGCAATATATTGTAACTGAATCAATATTTAATTTTTTGCGGAAGGAAACAATATGCTGAAGGAAATCCCAGAACGAATCACTTATGCCCAGGAGAAGCTCATAAAGCTGATTGAGGAAAGAAAGCTCAGAAAATGGTGTCTTGAGAACGGACTGTCGCACTCGACAATCTACAAATTGGCGACAGGCGAAAAACTTCCGTCGTACCCGATTGTCTGCTCGATGTCGCACCTTGTTCCGCCGATTGAATGGCTCTTCTACACAGACGAGCAGATTCCCTACGAAACGCAGACAGTTCTTCCACTTGAGCCGGGAAAAGAATGCAGATATGTTGCCGCCCACAGAAAGGACTACAGGGAAATGGCGAAGAAATATGGTCTTACGGAAATTCAGGCGTACAACATAATAATCGGAAGAAAAAAGCCGAATCTTACGTTCATCAGACAGACTTGCGAAGAGGTGAATCCGATTGAATTCTTCATTCCGTCAGACGAGGCTGAAAAGAAAACTACAGTGCCGGAGCACGGAGACATCGCAAGCATAAAAGGAAAAAATTTCCTTGTTCTCTCAGAAAAAGAACAAAATGAAAAAAACGGAACTTTCATCGCCTGCCCGGTAGCGTCCGATGAAAACGGAATTCCGCTTGTATGCGACTGCAATGTGAGCGGAAATGTTCAGATGTGCGGAATCACTTCATTTCCGGTCAAAATAAATCCGTTAATTTTAGGGAAAGCAACAGCAGAAACTGTAGATGCAGTTACAAAAGAAGTCATAAATCTGGTTTCAAAAAAATGAAAATAAAAAGTTTTTACAGGAGACAAAAATGAAGCAATTCGAGTACATGACGCCGGAAACAGTCGTAAAGTCCTATGAGGATGCAAAAACTGGATACACGACAGCAAACGGCCGGCTTGAGCGTGTCGAAAAATTCACAGGCTCTTTCAACGCCTATCTTAACAAGCTAGGAAAAGAAGGCTGGGAGTTTCAGGCTGTAGGCGGAAACGGCTTCGGAGTTTTCGGAAAAAGGGAAATTCAGGAGCGGACAAACACAAACAGCTGGCAGAATTCAGTCTCAAGATAGCAGGCTGTTGTAAAACCTGTGGGAAAGAAAACATAGAAAAATTTACTTTTCCACAGACTTTTTTAGTATACAGAAAACTAAATAGCAATTAGAATAAGAAATCTTAGAATTTTATTTTCTGAAGTTTTATTTTGGCAACATTGCCAGTAATCCCTTTAATTATTATGGGCATTATAGTTTTTTTATCTGTATCGGCACAATTGTTATGAAAGAAAATCTCAAGAGAAAAACAAATTTAATAAAAGAATATTTAATTACACAAGGCATACTAGAAGAATCTGAATGCATTTTTAAAATGGATTTTTTCCCAGATTTTGAATATACAGATTTTCAGAAAGGAAGAATTCAAACTTATTACTTTCATGAAGAAATAAGTTTTTCAAATATATATTCTGACATTATTTCATATTCAGAAATAACCCCACATATATTCCCTGTAAATGAAAAACCAGATTTTTTAAAAAATATAACTAATCTGAAAAAGATAAATAATATAGATAAAGAAAAGTTTTTAGAAATAAAAATTCCTGATAAGTTCGATTTATTTGAGCTACAAAAAATACATCTTTATTCTGTTGACAACATAGAAAAAACATTGAACTATGATTGCACATGTAAAACAGAAGGTGCATTTATAGGGAATGACTTTATCGATATTTATTGTACCGTGCATTTATGTGGAATAACTAACAATATTAATTCATGTGATTTATACAATCAGCTTATAGTTGATAGCTATAGAAAATATCAGAGCAAAGACTATAGAATGGCTTTTTTTCTTATGTTTTCTGCATTTGAATGTTTTATAAATACTAAATTAGGAAAACAAGATGAAGAAAAAAGACTTAAAGAGAAAAAAAATGAATTGTTTAAGTCGATATTTCCAACCTTAAATGCAAATCAAATATACTCTTGCATTAATATTAAAAAACATGAAAAAATAAGAAATGAGATTGCGCATGGCAGGAAAGAACTTTATACAGAAAAGTCATCCGTTGATGATATTTATTTTGATTTTATTTCTTTGATTATTTCTTACAACGAAAAGATTGAAAAATTATATCAATGTTTCGAATACTCTATCTTAGAAAAATAAAATATATCACCAAAACCAGAAACAATCTTGATGATATATTCTTGAACTATTAGAATTCCAATTACTTATTCGCCCTTACTCCGTCAGTAACCTTGTCGCCAAGCTCTGATGAGCCGGAGTTCTTAGCGTTCTGCTGCTGATTTCTTTCCTCCTCGGCTGCAATCATCACTTTGAGAGCCGCATTGTCTCCAGCCATTTTTCCCTGCCTGTTTTTCTCATCCATGAATTCCTTATGCGTCATATTACGCTGACTTCCTGTGCGCTCATCAAATTTCGTGGCAGTCTTGAAATTAGAATTTGAAGATGTTCCAAATATTTCTCCAGCATGTCCTGCCGTAGAGCCTTGACCTGAGATTCCATGGGCACTAGCTCCTCCTGAACCGCCGGACGCTCCGTGTCCGCCACCACCAAGTCCAGTCATCTGCTTAACCTTATCCCAGCCAGGAATGGAATCGTGTCCTTTCGAGAATTTCTCGAATCCAGATTTTACACGGTCTTTTAAATCTGAAGTCGCAACCGCTCCCATCGCCTTGAAAGCCGCCATGTTGCCCTGCTTCCTGTTTCCGCCAAGCCGTGCGACCTGCCTTGCGGCATTTTTCCTTGCCGAGTTGAGTTTTCCGGCTTCTCCTGCAATGTTCGTGCCTGTGTTGACCGCGCCTCTCACCGCATTTGCACTGGCAGCCTTCATTCCGCCTGCCGTCGCAGCAGCAGTTCCAGCCGCCGCGACAAACTCGCCCATGCTGAGCTGAGGCTGGCCGGTCAGGATTGTCTGCGCAATCTTCGGAGCGTTCTGCGTCATCACGTAGCTCAAGACAGCATTGAAAGCCACATCCACAAGAAGCCACACAATATCGAATCCGTCCGATGTGATTGTATTTATAGTGAACTCTATTATCAGATAATAGACGAACATCAGGCACAAGGTTATGACAATCATCTTGACCATGAAGCTTATAAAAACCGGCACGAGCTTTTTCGGGATGTCCTTAGTACCGTCAAAAAGAAGCAGCGGAATGAAGATGACTCCGACAGCCGCCACAATCGTGAACTCAATCACAGTCATGATGTACTGAACAAGCGCGAATATCACGCAAAGCGCAAGCACAATCACGCAGAACCACACAACGATTCCGTCAAGAACAAACTGCATGCCGCTTTGAATGGTTCTTCCTGCAGAAACAAACGGATTCAGTTTCGCCGCATCGATTTCCTCATTTCGCTGAATAAAAGCCGAGGTGTTTTTCGAGTGCATTATATTCGCCGCAAGAAGCGTCATTCTTATAAGCGCGCCAGGAGACAGATAGAAAGTCTCATTGCCGTCGGCGTCCTTTATGAATATGTCAAGAGAAATGTACGTGTCTGTATTGTCGCCAATCTTTGTTCCGTCCAGATTTCTGTCGCCAAGAATCGCATTTATCGCCTTGAAAGTCTCAGCCTGAAAAAGGCTCTTGAATTTCTTATTCTCATCGTCAGATTTGTCATGTCTCTGCTCTGAAAGCTTCCTGTTCATCTCATTTGAATCCCATCTGTTGCCCCCTTTCAAACCCGGAATCGCACCTGAAGCTTTTTCAACAAAATCATTGTAGCTGTCCTTGTTTCCCAAAGACTGCGGAGAATGCTCGTCAAGCCTGGACTTTGCGTCCTCGTCATTTCCAGCCTCGATTGAATTCACGGTCGCAAGGTCAGCCTCTATAGACGAGCGCATGGCTTTCAGCTCGCTAACAATAGCGTCCTTCGCGCCGCCTGCCTTTATTCCTATCTCGCCCGCGATTCCGCCGATTCCAATTACAATCGCCGGATAAAGGTTCAAAAGAAGAAGATAGCCGACCCATTTAAAGATTGTGTCCCACCAGAAATCCTTGACTGTCATGCGCGACATCGCGACCTTGAAGCCTGACCAGGCAAGCCCGATGAGGCCGAACAGATTTCCGTACATTGCAGCCCACTTATATCCCTGCGCCATAACGCCGCCGAAATATTCAAGTGTCTGCACAAGAGGAAGGTCAAACGCGTCCATAAATCACACCTCCATCTGCACTATCTTTTGTAGCGCGAGTTAATTGTCTTCTTTCTGTAGTAGTCAGTTTCCTGCGCCTCTCGTGTGCTAGCCTGCTCCGCATCCGCCTTGTTCTGGTCGGCAATCATCTTCGAGGCTGTAATCGCGCAAAGGTCATTTATGCCGAATCCCAGCTGTGAAACTTCCTGAATAAGCTGGTCTGTAAGCCTGAGCTGTGCCTCGGCAATTCCGGCTTCCGTCGGGTTTCCGTTAGAGTCAAGGTTGCCCTCAAGAGCCGCCTGAAGAATCGTGTTGTTCTTCATGGCAATCTCCTCAAGTTTCATCCTTTTCGCCTCCTCCGTTGCCGCCGCCATAACCTCGCTGCACTGCTTCTTTACAGAATTCACACTCTGCTGCACAAAAGCGTAGTTCTGGGGGCTTATTCCATACTTCACCCAGATAGCCTTCTTCTGGTCTTCCTCAAGCCCATCCGTCAAACTGCTGACAGTCTTCTGCATTGTTTCGGACATAAACTGCTTATAGTCCCTGCAGGCAGTCAGAAGATTCTTGTCATTTTCCCACAAGTCGTCCTGATTGTTAGGATTTATTCCGCACAGGTCTGCGATTGAATACTTCACATTTCCGCAACTTATCGATGGAGTTGTCATCATCTTCTTTATGTTTCGTGCGGAAGTAAGAAGCCTGTTCACACGCTTTGTCGCGTCCCTTATGTCGTTTCTTATATCAAAGTCGCCGTCAAACGAGATATTGTCCCAATCAATGCTTTTAGCACGCTCAACCTGCTGCTGAATCATGTTGTACTGGTTCTCAATTTGGGTAATTGTGTTCATCACCATGTCATATCCCTGATATAATTGGTCAATTCCATTAAGCCAGCCCGAAACATCAAAAACCGGCCATCCTCCAGCCATCACATTCTGCGTCATGAAAACTGCCATTCCAAAGGAAAGAGCAATTCTGCTTATTTTTTTTCTGATATTTTCCATAATAAACTCCGTTTTCTGTTTTGTTTTTATGAGGAAAGAAGCATTTCCCTGTATTTTGAGTAATCAAGAGAACGCGCGTCTTTTCCGATTTTCTTGTATTTTTCCCTGACCGCATCAAGAAGCTCAAAGGCAAGTTCCCTTGTTGTGTTTCGTCCGTACTTGCTTTCAAGGTTGTCCAGAAGCTCGTGGTCGCTTGAAATCAGCGCGAGCTGGAACGCATCAAGGTCAAGGGTGAACATCCGGCTTCCGTTCGGGTTTTTGAAATAATAGTCCCTTTTCATGACCGCCTCTGACAGAGCGGCTATCTCGCTGTCTGTAAGCCCGAAATCCCTGTAGCTTTCTGCGGTCTGAGCCGCATTCTCGTCAGCAAGATAAATCTTTGTAAGGCACTGCTGGACTATCGTGTCGCGCAATGACGACTTACTAGCAGCACTGACTTCCTGTGTCGCGAATATACAGAACACTTTTTTCTTTCTTAAAGTTCTGAGCCATTCCTGTATAAAACCTGAGAAAACCGGATGCTGGAGATAGAGCCATGCCTCGTCAAGAAACAGAAAAGTCAGCGGCTGTCTCTCTCCATGCGGAACTGTCCAAAGCTTTTCAAGATAGCGGAAGATGTACATCAAAGCCGGAGCTACAGCCTTTTCTGAAAGGCGCATGAGGCTTCCCATCTCTATTGTCATCAGCTTGGAAAGATTCAGTGTCGTTTTGTCCGCGTCAAATATTGAGCCGAAAGCTCCACCTCGGCAGTACGGATCAAGTCCTGTTCTTATCGTGTTGTCGCCAGTGTCCGGATCTGTGTAGTTCACATACTGCTGGAACGATGTGAGGTCGTGCATAGAGCTGTCCTTTTCAGAAAGAAGCATAAGTGTCTCGCTTATCGCCTTGCTCATTTTTGGACTTGTCTCAATATTCTGCTGGACAAGAAGGCTTTCAATAAACTGCTGACACCACATCAGGCTTTCGCGGTATTCGCCTTCATTGCATTCTTCAGGATTCAGAAGCTCGCTCAGCGGCTGGAACGCCACATCGTCTTTTCCAGGCTCCACATAAATTCCGCCGGAAGCAACCATAAACGCACGGCTTGAAAGCTGCTTGTCAATACAGACAATATTCGCGTCCCTGTACTTTGTAGCCTGCGCCATGAGAAGAGCCATGAGCGTTGACTTTCCTGCTCCTGTCGGTCCGAAAATAAAAGTATGCCCTACATCGCGCACATTCAGATTTAAGAAGAACGGAGTTCCGTAGCTTGTCGAGCAGGTTACAAGAGGAACAGCAGAGCCGCAAGTTTCAAGCGTAAAGTCGTTGTAAAGCATCCCCTGCCATGCGGAGCTTAACGGAATAATGTTAGACATGTTCTGCGTGGATATTAGCGGACGGCGGATATTCGCATAGACGTTTCCGGGCATCATCCCCTCCCACGCCTCCATGTTGTTCATTTTTTCTTCCATGCACGAAAATCCGCATGAGCGCACAACCTGCTGAAGTTTCCTTGATTTTTCCTTTGCCACGGAGAGTTTTTTGTCCCAGCACATAAGGCTGCTTGTGTAATAGCCGAGAACATAGCTTCCCATCGCGATGTCCGCCTGAATCTGGTTAGCCTCACTTTCCATCGCGACAGCGCCTGAATTCTCGCGGTCAATTTCAACATTTGCGGCAAGTTCTGTGATAATCGTACCTGCGCTTTTTCTTGCGGAGTACATCCGCTTCTGGTACTTGTCCGCCTCTTTGGAAGACATCTCCTTGCTCATCGGAATGAACCTTGTCGTCCACCGGAACTCCTGCATTGTCCGGTTCAGCTTGTCAAAGACAGCAGGATAAGTGCTGCTCGGAAAATCCATCACGGCGATTATTGGAACATAATAGTCCCCGATTTTAAGCGGCATTGAGGTCTTCACGTCCATATCGCAGATGTAGTTGTCAAGGAAAAAGAAAGTGTTCTCAGGATAGAACATATCCTGCCGTCTCATGCTCACCGATGATTTTATGTAGCTGAAAAGCTCCGAGTCATCAAGCCTGTGGCACCAGATTTTTGTCGAGAGAGTTCCCATCGCCTTGTCAGTTTCGTCAAGGAAATTCTCGATTTCCTTTTTCATTCCGGAAAGATTTTCCGTGCCGTGAGAATGCTTCTCGTTTACACTCTTCTTATTTCCGCTTCTGAAAAAAATCGATGCAGCCTTGTTCTCGATGTCTCCCGGAAGCTGATACACAAACGAGATGTAATAGTCGGTCGTGAAATGCTCGCCGAACTTGTGGTAGTTCTCCGCGCGCCTCTGGTCTATGAGCCAGCCCGCAAGGTTCGAGAATTCGCCTGCTGGATAGTCTTTCGTCTTGTATCTCTTGCAGTCGAAAAAAATCGCCCAGCCCTCCTGCTGAGCCAGAGCCATTGTCGTGCGGTTGAACAGAGCCGCCATAGCTGCAGTTGAAGCCGGGGATGACGACTCAAGGTCGGGATATTCAACCTGGTACGATGTCATCAAAGCGCCATTCTTCAAAAGGCAGACACCGGGTGACATTATGAATGAGTAAGGGCTGATATATTTAAGCATATTCGCGCTTTCCTTGTTCAGCCTGAAAAAGTCAAGAAACGGCACATCCATCAGACCGCCCTCCACAAGTTAGGCTGCATGAGCCTGTCAAAAAGAATCGTCATCATATACGGGTCGTCCTTGCAGAGAATTTTCGCCGCTACAAATAGAACAATCCCGATTGGAAAGCACCAAACGCTCACAAGGTTCATCAGCACAATTGTAAGAACAAGAATAACCATAGCAGGAGTAATTCCGATTCCAAGCACGACATTCGGCTGAAGAAGCACACGGTGAACCGGCACTGCATAGTCATATAAGGTAGGTTCGTTTTCCAAGTTGTCCTCCAAGAAAATTAAGATTCAGACAGATAGCAGAAGTTCTAGCATCTGCCGTCCGTTTTTCCCCTTTATGCGATTCCAGCAGACAAGGAATTCACCGCAGGAATGATTTTTTCTGTCATTGAAATCTCAAAATTCAAGTCGCCGAGAAAGTAAGCGCAGATTCCTGACGAGCACAGAAGAATCAGAGTTCCGATTATCCACGGAGCGAACTTTTTGAGAATCTGTCCGCCTCCGCCCTGCTGCCCTGCGACAACCACGCCGATAGCCTCGATTATCAGCGCGACAAGAAGAAGGACTTTCACCCATGTTGACTGCAAAAGCGATAGGATTTTGTCGCCCCAGGTGTCAAGCTGCTCGATAGTGTCGCCGCTGCCGGCCGCGAATGTAGGGGCTATAATCATGAACAGCATGAAAACCGCCATGAGAAATTTTCTGTCTGTTACAAAGCCTTTTATTTTGAGAACGGCTTTTTCTGTTTTTTCGGACTTCATAAAATACTCCTGTATGTCCTGGACTGAATTTCTAGTTTCTGTTCGTGTTCTCAATTTCTGTTCAAAAAAAGGCTAAAAATTTCTATTCGTGAATGAGGCTCGCCTCATAAAAATGTTTCTGTTCGTAAGCCTGAAAATGTATTTTCCTGAGGAACCTCCTTTCAGCTGATGAGATTGTTGCTCTCAAGGTCTTCCATGAACGATGAGCTTCCCATCTGTTTCGTTTCGACAACCTCGCTCACAACCGGGCCGTTCCTTGTCGGCCTCATGTGTACAAGAAGCTGCACAGACTGAGCCACATCAGGGAGTTCTCCCGGAAGAACCTCTCTCAAAAGGTCTCGGATTCTTGAAAGCATAGACAGCGCGCAGTTCGCATGGACTGTTGTACATCCGCCTGTATGACCTGAATTCCACGCCTTCAAGACCTCATTTGTAACATCGCCGTAGCGAAGCTCACCAAAAATAATTCGTTCAATATCACATCTCATTCCGATTCCAACAGCTTTAAGACAATCCTTTCCTTCTGCCCAGATTGGAACGTAATCTCTTGCCCTACACTGAATCTCGCTTGCATCCTCGACAATGTAGAAGCGGTCATCCGGCGTGAATTCCCTCATTTTGTCTATAATCGCATTCAATAAAGTTGTCTTTCCGCTTCCAGTCTCGCCGCCAATGACAATATTAGAGCGTTTTCTTATATGCTCTATAAGCAGGTCATAGCGTTCCTTTGTAATCCGTCCGGCGTCAAGATAGCTTTCAATAGAGAAAATCTTTGCCGGAGGACGGCGTATAAAGTACATCGGATTGCGAGCGGCACGCGGAGGCAAAATTCCCTCAATACGAACTTTCCACTTTGGAAGAACGCCCTCCACAATAGGATTATGAGGGTCTATAGTAACGCCGAGAACAGCCGCCGTGGCATATATGATTCTTGTTGTGGTCTGGTCGTCAAAAAAAATTCCTGTAAACTTTTTCCCCATTCCAAAACCTTTGACAATAAGCTCGCCGTTTATTCCAATCGCGATGTCAGTGACGTTTCTGTCCTCGATAAACGGAACAATCAGCCTCATGTCGTCCTCAAGGTTCTTTATCCACTTGTCAATCTTAACCTGCTGTCCGAATCCGTCCATTCCTGTCATGATTGGTCGCCTCCCTGCTCGTAAGCGTCAAGAATCATGCTTTCAAGAACCCCTGAATGGTTGGACTTGAGAATCTTCGTGCAGTCCCTGACGAATCTTTCGTATTCAATGTTCACAAACTCGTCGCTGTTTATCTGCCTATTCGGAAACATCTTCATGATGAATTTCGTCTGCTGCATGACAATCAGTGCGAGAAGCTCTACTTTGTTTTCCAGATAGCGGATTTTTCTTGAGTTCTCCACCAGCGAGGCATGAACGATTTCTGAGTCGCTCATACTGCGGTTGATATAGTTGCTCAACGCCTGGCGGATAATCTCGCTTTCAGTCGTGTTATGCTCAAGAGCCTTGCTTTTTATTAAATTTTCCATCTGCTCCGTCATACGAAGTTGCTTCAGTACGCCGTATTTCACATAGCTTTCTTTCTTGTTGTTCTTCACCGCTCAATCTCCTTTTCATGATGATTCTTTGAATGGGATTTCTGCTCCAGTCTTTTGTGAAGCTCGATGTTTTCTTTTTTAAGCCGGGAATTCTCATATTTCAGCCTGTCAACCATTTTCACGGTATTCTTGAATCCGTCCAATACACCGTGCTCGCACTCGCGCTCAAGACCGTCAACATTCACGGTTGTCTTCCCGTACAGCACTTTGGATTCCGAGCTTTGTTCTGCTGATGTTGACTTTTCAGCGTTTTGTGTTATATTTGCTCGTGGAGGTTCGGCTTTGCCGTTCGCTCTGGTCGGATTGACCGTCACCAGCTGCTTGCCAGTTGCACGCTCAATCACTTGCCCGATTTCATCTGATGCATAAATCAGCTGCCCGGGCATTTTTATTTTTGCATTAACTGTTGACTTTTCATTAATTTGTGTTATCTTATCAATGGAAGCGATAACAGCTCCCACCTGTCTGCTGATAGAGAGGAATTCAGGTGCATAGCCATATTGCGCGTTCACCGCTTTTATGGCATCTGCCGCTTCTTTTTTGATGGCATTGTTTTCATCATTCTCTGCAAAGCCTGTTATAACCCAGTTTTCATCACTTCCAAGCCATTGTTTTGAAACACCGACAAATATAGAATTTTTTCTGATATTAAGCCTGTTCTTTGAGATGTCATCAGGAATTACGGTTTCTACAGTGTCTTTTATCAGATAAAGCAATGCGGAAATTTCCTTTTCATCAAGTCCGTCTTTTCTGTAGCGGCCGTCTATGATGTGCTTTATTCCGAATCCACCTGTGTTTTTTTTCTCAAGATTTCCGAGAGTTCCGTTAGCAAAAACAACATCTCCAAGAACAGGATTCTTTATTATCATCGAGCTGTCCTTTTCAATGACTTCCGCAATCTGGGAAAAAACTGCAAGCTGCTCTTTATTCTTATCTTCCATACTTCACTTCCGTTAGAATTTTGTCTCGCGACCGTCGTCCGCAAAAATGTCAAAGTCGCCTGGAATCGACTGCGTTACTTCTATTTTCTCAATCCGCTCGATTGTCCTCTGTATTGAGCTGTCCACGTTGAAATGTTTCTTATGATGGCTCGGAAGCTTTTTAAGCCTTGCGTAAATCTCGTTCATCTCAGGAACTTTTCCGAACGCCTTGTCCTTGAATCTAGGGTCTTCGTAATAGACAACCTTCTTTCCCTTGTATGGCGGCATTTGACCGTTGAACACAATGCAGCGCGAGAAGTCCATTTTCATAAGCTCGTCCGGATTCACAAGGCTTGTCTGCGTTTCCTGCGAACTTCGCGATATATTGCTGAATCCGGCCTGCCACTTTGTGCCTGAGCTTGATATGTTGTCCAGAAGAACGGAGCGGTTTCCGATTGTCTCTGAAAACTGCCTTGCGTCCTTTATGTTTCCCGGAGCAAAAAGAATGATGGTCTTGCAGTGGTCAAGGAACGGATGGTTCTCGCCGTAGACATCGACAATCTGGTTCAGCGACTGGCTTACGATAAAGAAAGTGACTCCGTAGCCCGCGAGAATTCCGGCGTTCAATGCTATGTCCGGGAAATATCCAAGCACCGGGAACTCGTCCAGAAGAAAGAGGCACGGAATTTTGAGCTTGACGGCGTTCGCGTTTGTCGTTCCGCTTGAAAATTTCTTAATCATGAAAGTGATTATCATCCTGAACACAGGGCTGATTCGCTTGATATGGTTGTACGGAACAATTAGATAAAGGCTGATTCCGTTCTTTCCGTCGATAAAGTCATCCACGCTGAAATCCGAATATGCGGTTGCGTTTTTAAGCAGCGGATCCTGGAACAGGGAAATCTTGCTGAATACAGTCGAGTATGTGGAGGCGCGCTCCTTCGGTGTCTGCGTCTCCGAGCGGTTCGCCGCCTTTACAATAAGCTCGTGGATAAGAGAACTTTCGTGTCCTGAGTCGTCAACATGGACTCCTTCCTCCCTCATCTGCGCAAGCATGGCAGAACCCGGTCCGCCGCTCTCCTCGTCATCGCCCTTGCTGTCATCGCCGCCTGCCTGGCTGAAAATATCAAGGACTGTGGAAAGATTCTTGTCTTTCCATGCGATGTACCGGCAGAATCGCACGTGCATGACAACGCCTGCGAAAATATCGCGCGCAGTATTGTTGAAGTACTGCGTAGCTCCGTCTGAGGCAGCCTTCGCGTTTTCCGCTCCGAAGAAAATCTCGGCAATCATGTCAGCCCAGGAGAACGCCTCGCTCGGGCTGTCGGGAATCTCGTGAATCGGATTGTAGTGCGCGGTGTCGCCGTCAGGGTCGAGAGGACGGAACGGAATGCACGTGCTGAACTTGGAGCGGTAGCCTGCTGAAGCCTCCCAGTTCTCGCCCTTCGGGTCGAAAATCACCATCGAGCCGCGCCCCTTTATGACTTTCTTTCCAGTCTTGCTGTCTATTCCCCAGTATGGAACGCCGTAGCTCAGGCAGGTCGGAATTACAGTGCTGACGCCCTTTCCGCTTCTGGTCGGGGCAATCATCCAGGTATTTGTGCGTCCTGAATGGCACACAACAGGCGCGACATGGACTTTCCTGGTAACAAGATTCTTCGGAAGGTCAAGAACAAAGCTCTGCTTCTCCTTGTCGGTATGGTAGCCGACATTCGCGCTTGAAAGCTGTCCGCAGATTACGCCTCGCGGCTGGAGCATTCCGAACTTCTCAAGGTCTTTTCTTGTAGCCCATCTCGCGGTTCCGTGTATATGCTGGTTCTTCTGGTGGGCTGAGACAATCACGCTTGTTATGAAGAACAGAAGCACTGCCACGACAAGGCCGATGAACACCGCAGGGGCTGCCTGAAAAAAATAGTACGAGTACACATCGTCAAAGGCGTACTTGATCATTCCAAGAATGAATATGAGCGGATTGTAGACGCGGTACGAGCCATTTAAAATGAAGAGCGGCCGCCCGATGACACTATAGTCATGATTCATAAGGACGGCGAATTTTTGTGTGGTCAGAATCAGACCTGTTAAAATACACAGAATCGGAACAATCCAGTTAAGCACGGCAAGCCAATAGACTTTATGCGCCGCGTCAGGGTCTGTGCGGATGAATTCTTCTTTGTCTCTCAAAACAACTTTTCCCCGGGCGGGCAGAAAATATTGTTTTTATTGCATAATTATTTCTTAATTTACAATACTATTTATTTGTAAAAACAGCAATATAAAAACATTACAACAAAACGCTTTTCCGAAACAACTTGAAAAAAAAACTTGACAATTCAAAAACAATGGTATAGACTGCTAAGCATGAACACAAGCAACTGGGGCGGAAAAAGAAAAGGCTCTGGCCGGAAGCCCACAGGAAAAAACATCGTGAATATGACTCTAACTTTTCAGAACGCAAGACAAGCTGAAATAATGCGCTCGCTTGCCAAAAATGCGGGTCTTACGGTGAGCCAGCTTGTGATAAAAAGATTCGGGCTTGAGCATGTGGAGAACACAGAGCCTCTTCCCGAGAGCATAACAGGAAACAGAAGGCTCTGCTAAGGAGACCTTAAAAACATTCCCGGACGGAAAACAAGCTTTGTTTTTTATTTCATTTCCGCCGGGGAATCATAACCGAATTACGCCGCCGCTGTCCGGAAAGCTAGCATAGCCCTGCGCCGTAAATAACCACAAGAAAACAAACAACTGGAGTTATTTATGACAGCGCAGGAACTCAAGAAATCCCACCCGGACGTCTTTTTCGTGAAGACAAAAAAATTCATCGACAGACCGAACTACTACCTGATAAAAGAATCCTACATTCCAGAGGACGACTCTCCTCTTCCGACCGTGGAGCAGCTGAACGAGAACACACGCCTTTACCCTCTCTCAATCACATCATATCCCGGAGTTCTGAAAAGAATGACCGCAATGGAAGCCGGAGCGTGGGCAGTTACAAAATGCCGCCAGCAGAAATGGGAGCTTACACTCGACAATTTCCAGTGCTGCCTCGCCAACCTTGAAATGGACTTCTAGCCGGAATTTCTCCGCAAAAAAACTCAGATTCTTACAGAAAAAAAATACCCTCCACTTGAAACTTTTTCGGGGGGGGGTAAAATGTATAGTATAAAAAACAATTCGGAAGGAAACAAAAATGATAATCACAGCGATTCTTTTGGCAAAATGTATTCTATTCTTCTTTTTTCTGCCTACGATGATTCTAGGCTACATAGCACACGGAATCCATAGCAACATTATTGAACCAATATCGCACAGGCATGGAATCATCGCAGGAGTAATGACATTCATTGTGTATGCGCCGACTGTCTTTGTGGGCGGAAGCTCTGTCATCTACATCGCCTCTGAAATCATAAAGGCATTCAAATGAGAAATATCAGGAAACCGACGGCAATTTTAGCCGCAGTGTTCATAGCCATTATTCTGTCATCATGCGCGACAAGCCGGAGCTTCTTCGACACAAGGCCTTATGAGGAGACAGAAGAAGAAAAGGCAATCCAATATCCGTTCAAGGTATTCGGCTGGTACAAAAACAAACTGATTGAGATGGAATTCAGAGACAAGAGCAACCTGATTGTCTCATTCCCGAGAATCGGCGGAGCAAAGAAAGTCTACTATAAATACCAAATGTACAGCACACTTTATTCCTGGAAAAAAGGACACAGCGACATGCAGCTATGCGGAATCGAGTTTAAAGTAATTTGCGCACTGGAAAAGCCTTATTACGGATTCGACTGGCTTACTCTCTGCCGGAAAGGAGACTTCTCAAAGCCTATAAGCGACCCGAAGAACTACACCGACCGGCACACAAGAAACAAGATGGCGATGATGGACTTCTTCGGCGACAGCCTCACATACAGGAAAATCGAGGAAGGAGACTTCGACCTGTCCTACAGCGCGCTTCCCATCATAAGATTCCAGAGAATGGACGAGGAGATAAAACAGGAAAGACAAAAAAGAAGGGAATACCAGCGAACCGGCGGAAACACATCAATCCGCAGAAAATACTAACTTTGATGAAAATTTAAATTTTCATAAATTAAAACTATCTTACAAGGAGTTTATTATGGCAAACGACAATTTTTGGCTCGGAGTCATGATTGGAAACTTATTCTCAAAAAAAGGGAATAACGGAGAACAGAAAGGTGGATGCCTTGGAAAAATCATAGGCATTCTAGTTATTATCGGCATAGGAAATCTTGCCATAAAGTATTACGGAATAAAGGGAATCCTAATACCAATTGCAATACTGATTGCCGCCTTTGCACTGCTGGTCTTTCTTTCAATCAAAATGAGCTATGCAAAGGACACAGCATCTTTCTTCTTAAATCTTTACAACGAAGGAAAGTACACCCAGGCGATTGAGTATATAGAACAAGAGCCGAAAGAAAAAATTGAAAAAGTATTCAAAAAATATCCAGATGTAGCATTGGCGGCTGGCATTTCCTACAGATTCGGAAGAGGCTGCGATGTGAATCCGCAAAAAGCATTCGCGTATTTTGAAAAAGTCAAGAACAAAAGCAATGAGGCGGCAGGCTGCTATGGAGCAATGCTTATCACCGGTGAAGGATGTAATGCTGATGCAAAAACAGGAATTGTCTATTTAAAAAACGCAGTTGTAGGAAATGTTCCTTATGCCTGCTATGAATATGGAAAACTTCTATTTAATGGAGATTTTCTTGAAAAAAATGAAACTGACGGAAAAAAATTTCTCCGCATAGCTTCCGAAAACGGTGTGCAGGAAGCAACCGACTTTCTTAACAATATCCTTTAAAAATAATGGAGAAAATAAAAATGAAGAAAAGAATAGCAGTGCTGGCAGCAATAACACTTGCAATAGAAGTTCTCACAGCGGAAACATTGCCGAACGGTCAGGACGCGCCACTCCTGAAAATGACAAATGATGAAGACGGAAACAAGACGGCAGTGCTTGCCCAGTCTTTCGCAGTTGAAACGAAATATGGAAATCTGACAGCTCCTGCAACTTCCAAAGTCGTCTTCTATGAGAACGGAAACGTAAAGTCAATGCAGCTTGAGGAAGCTCAGGAAATTGAGACCGAAGCCGGAAAATTCACTGTAAACACAAGAGCTGAATTCTACGAAAACGGAAACATAAAGCTCACATTTCTTGAAGGCACTCAGCAGCTTGAAACAAAAGCCGGAACATTCAAAATAACTGCAACCCCAAGCAGCGGAGCGGCGCTCGCAAAAGACAAGCCTTTGACTTTCTATGAAAATGGAACAGTGAAGTCTGCGTATCTTTACGGATCGTCAGCTCCAGGCGAAAGAACAGCAACAGCAAAAACTCTAGACGGAGAAATGGAGATAAGAACAAGAAATTTCATTACTTTCTATGAAAGCGGAAATCTTGAGAGCGCAGTTCCAGCAGACGGAAGCACAGCCGAGTTTCTTACAAAACTCAAGGCAAATGCAAAATTCAACTCAGGCTCACTTTTGACATTCTATGAATCAGGGAAACCAAAAAGCTTCACACCGTCATCATCTTTAAAACATCAGCTCGGATTCAGCACAAAGGCAAGAAGCGAGGTTGTGATTTCAGAAGACGGAAAAATAATCTCATGCATTCCCGACAGAGCCTCAACTCTTAAGCTCGATAAACAATACTGGCACTTGTCTCCGAGCATGCCTTTCAAGAATTTTGAAGACAACTTCCCGGAAGAAATGACAATCGACATGACAGACAACCATTTTCTTTTTGGCTCAGAGCAGGCTGGAATTTACTTCGACCTTGAAGAAGGAACTCCAATAATGCAGGGAAAAACAGGAAAAAGACCTGAATCAGACGAAAGTGCTCGAAGTGTTCCATACGGCGTAATCACACTGAAATTTTTCAGCACAAAAACACTGAAAAGCGCAGTTTCAAGAAATCCATTTGTAATAAAAGTTGGAGCAAATGGAATTTCTACAACCAATGTTGAATTCAATGAAAACTTCAGCCTAAAGAAAATTCTCCTGTCGCCTTATGCGGAGGCTCCAATGGAAACAACGACAGTGCAGATTTCAACCGCTGAAAATCCAGATGTGAAAGTTGCGCGTAAAAAATACACAAGCTGTATTTTACAGAAAATCTACTTCACAAACGGACGCATAGGATGCGCGATTGGAAGCTACTCGCAGGTTCTTCAGGGAAATAGCAAATACTACAGACCTCTGAGCTGCATTATTCTTTTTGAAAACGGAAAAATAAAGGACGTTGTTGCAAAAGGAGCAGAAAGCCTGAACGTAGCATCCGAGCTTATTTTTGACGACAGCGGAAATCCTGTTGCCTATACTTCAAAAGACAACCTCGGCAATGAAAGAACTTTTGAAATAAAAAAATAGAAGCTCAAAAATGAATCCCAACAAATGGAAGTTACCATCTGTTGGGATTTTTTTTTACATCAATGAGCAAGACCTAAAGCCCGCTCATTTCACAATTCCGGCTAGTTCATACTACAGTTTCTGATTTCTCCGACGACCAGAAATTCCTTGTACTCAGACTTTCCATTATGGTTTATTACAACCTTTATGCGTCCGAAATTCTGAATGCCTTTCACAGTTTCATCAGAACTGTTTCTGTAAGTCGCATCAACAACATCCGTCAAGACAGAAGGCGAAACCCTCATTGACCAGCCCTCGTCATCGTCAAGAGTTGAAATTCCACCGGCATTGTCAATAGCGCACTTATAGCCTCTGTCTGTATGATACAGAATCCTCTCCCCCTCGCCTGTCCTTGTGCCAGGGCAATAGAACCAGCCTATTTTCTGAAAATCCGACTCCTGGTATATTTTGCCCCGGAGAGATGTTTTTTCCCTTATAGAAAAAGAACCATTTTTCTCATAAGAAGGACTGCTTCCATTAAAACGTCCAAAGCTCCAGCTACCTTGGTCACGGCCTATAGCCCTGTATGCCCAGTTTTGCGTCATCCATTCATAGAGCGAAGTTTTATTAGTATTCTTACTGCAACGCCCTCCGCTGTAGTTAAAACTTCTGTTGTTTGAGCTATAAATCTGGGCAAAAGTCAAGCAGTCATGCGCAACAGAATGCTTGCAGTCGCCAGCATACCAAGTAAAAGCTGTTTCCCAGTCAGAAAGCTCTGCATTGCCGATGTAAGGAACATAAGCCTTGTTTATCAAATATTCCTTTTTTACAACATCTGCCTGTGAGTTTCTTATAGCATAAACCCCAGATTTTTCCGCAGAAGAAACAATGGAAATAGACGGTGCGCCATTTCCATAAGCCGTAACACTCTGAATAGTCGCATTGGATTTTTCTTCCGCTATAGATATGACTATATTTGAAGACTCTCCATCTCCAAGAAACAGAGTATTTGACTGACTGTCAAAACGAGAAAACTTTCCGTTTGAGCTTGTCTGACCAATATCTACAGAAACACTGGCGTATGCAAACTGGGCTTTTATGGTCTTTGTTCCAACCGTCTCATATGACTTGTTAGGATTCTTCGCCACAAACACAATGTCCACCGCCTTGCTTGTCTCTGAGGCAGGATGAATAACAATTTTTCCTTTTCCATCCCCACTGCTTGCAACCTCATAAGAGAAAGCAGAACCTCCGTTTTCAATGGAATCCGTAGATTCAACAGAAACAATAGAATCGATTGGGCTTACTGCATATTCAAAAGTCTTTGCTTCATCAGGAGTACAAGTAAACGCTGTAGAACCAGAGACGCTGAATTCATAGTCCCACGCAACCCTTACAGCACACTGGGCTTTCGCGCCACCGTCTGTAACGCAGGCAAGAGTTCCGCTTCCCTCCTTGATTCCTGAAATCTCAACCTGTCCGTTTCCTTCCGCATCGCATCCAAGGTCTCGGTACTCGAAGTAGTCCTCGCCCACTCCCTGCGACATTGTCCAGGTAAGTATCGCGTCCGCAGGGCTTACCGTGTATTTCAGAATCTTTGAATGGAACGGCTGAACCTTTCTTGAATTCGTCTCAAAGACAAGGCTCTTTCCCGCCTCGACAATTACAGTGCATTTTGCGACGCTTGAGCTGTCAGGAAGCTGCGCCATAACTGTCGCCTCGCCGACTGAAACCGGGTAGATTGTAACTTTCTGTCCGTTTCCCATAACGCGCGCAACATCCTTGCCGTTCGCGCCCTCGCAAGTCCAGATAAGATTGTTGTAGTCGTTGCTGCTCTCAGCGTTCTCTATTGTCGCCTTGAGCTGGCTTCCGCTTGAGCCTTTGATAATCGTCATGTATGTCTTGTCGAAAGTCACAGTCTTTTCAGCAGTGCCGGGAACAACCACATAGAACTGCAATGTGCTTGCCGCCTTCTCGTGCGAGCAGGTTATAACAGCCTCGCCGCTTTTCAGCGCGGTTATATAGATTGACTGGCCTTTAACAGTTCCGTCGGAGCTGATTCCAGTAACCTGCACAATGTCGCTGTCTGATGTTGTCCACTTCAGATTGTACTGGTCGGAATTCGTGACTCCAGTTCCTGTAAGCGTCGCGCTCAGGCTCTGGCTTTTTCCCTTGTTCACAGTGTAAATCGTTGTGGAGGCCGTTATGTAGACAGCATCGACAGCCTTCTCTTTGACGTAGACCATCATCTCGGAGCTTGCCTGCTCAACGCCGGTGCTTGTCGCAATAAGCCGAGCCTTTACAATTGTCGTTCCAGCTCCGACCGCCGTAATCTGAGCAACAGAATTTGTTCCAACAATCGAGCAGATATTGCTGTTTTCTACAGAATACTCAATGTGAGTTGAAACCGTTGTTGTCGGAACTTCCATGTTCACAAACTGCACGCTTCCCTGCTCAATCGTCATGCTTTCCTTCGGGAATGAGAATTCAGAGTACTGCTGCACGTTCACGATTATCTGCTGGTCGTAAGCCGCTTTCGGGTGGTGAATAGTTATCGTAACGCTTCCGGTCTGCTTAGGCGTAATCGTGCAGACATTCGCTGAATACTGGAAGTCGATTATGTCATAGACATCAAGCGACCAGCTGAAATTGTACTTGTCGTTCGCGCTTCCGTTCACGAGTGTCGCCGTTACAGTCTTCGCGCCGTCCGTCGGCTTCATCGTGATTATGCTGCTCGGCACGCTGATTGAGCACTCGCTTTCCTTTACCTCATCGCAGACTGCAAGAATCTGAGCCGGATATACAGCTTTCGGATGCGAAACCGTGATGTATGCAGTTCCGGCTTTCAACGCGCGCACTTTTCCGACCTCGTTCTGTCCGTAAACCGCGCATATAGAGGAATCATTTGTAGACCAGACAAAATCGGAGAAATCGCTCTGCTTGCCTCCGACCAAGTCCGCCGTAATTGACGTGTACGTTGTTCCGACGTTCAGGTTCATCACGCTTGACGTAAGCTGAATATATGGATTCGCCGCAGCTGCAATCGGGTCAACGCACTGGGCAATAATCTGGAGCGGATACTGGCAGTACTTGCTTGTTACAGTAATCATCGCAGTTCCGATTCCGTTTCCCTGAAGAACCGCAGTCGCTCCGCTTGAAGTCACATCCACGACATTCGGATTGCTTGAAGTCCAGCTGTAGCCGTCAAGAACAACCGAGTCTGAATTCTTCACGCTGACAGATACGCTCTTCGTGTTTCCCTCGCCGACCGCAACAACATTGCTGCCTGTCGTAAGATAGACATATCCTGCAAGCTCCTCAGAGGAATTTCCTACAACAACAAGAACCTTCTTTGTAAGCTCAGTGGCTGTATGTGAAATTGTGATTTCCGCCTGACCGCTCCCCACCGGCTTTATATATGCAGTTCCGTTTACAGACTGAGCTGAAATTTTAGCAACATCCTCATTGTCGATTGAGAATTGAAATCTGTTAGTGTCTGAGCCGGAATAATTGGCAAGAACAGCCTGAAGTTTTTGTGCGGAGTCATCACGGAGCATTGTAATAACATCCTGAGATGAAATATAGACAAGCGGTTCTGCCTCCGGAATCACGTACTCGCTTCCGACACGGACATAGATTTTCAGCGTGTTCTGGCTTTCAGAGTGTGAGACATTTATCACAGTCTCACCCTCGCCTGCCGCTGTTATTGTCGCGGAAGTTCCGTTCGCCTGTACTGTCGCGACAGATTCATTTTCAACCTGCCATTTTATTGAAGAATACTTGCCTGCAGAAAGATTCACCGCACTCACATTCAGGGACGCAGTTTTTCCGGCTGATTTCAGCGAGACAACATTCTGCGTGGTTGTAAGATAGACCTCCGGGTCTGTCTGAACCGTTCCGACAGGATAGACCATTATCTTGAAGCCGCACGAGTATCCGTCGATTGAGCCAGTAAGCGTGCAGGTTCCGGCTTTTAGACCTCTTATCGTGCAAGAGAGCGGATTATATGAATTCTTGTCCACCGAGATGACAGCCGGGTCGGAAGTTGTCCAGGTAAACATCGAGAAGTCGTAGCTTTTTGTCTCATCGGTCTCCTCGTCATACTCATCAAACCCGACCGCATTGCAGAAGACCGTGGCTTCCTTTCCAGCCTCAAAGTTGTAATAGAGTTTGTCGGAATAAAGAGCCTTCATGCTCATCAGCGTCTTCTCGTCATCGGCTGTCATGACAAGGACTGTCTTGTCCTGCTCTGCCTTGCTGTGGCTCACCGTTATATGCGAGATTGTCTGCCCTGTTCCATAGGACGGAGCTTTTATTGTGGCGGAAGTTCCGTTTCCAATAACTGACAGTCTTGTGTCGTCGTTGCTCCATTTTATGTTCTGCTCATCTGATGATGACTTGTTCTTTCCGTTAAGCCCGACAGAATACTCGGTCTCATTGCCGTTAAGCACGCGCACAAGACCGTTGCCTGTGAAATAAAGCGGCTCCTCAAGAATCGCGTCCTTGTTCAGGACTTTTACGAGGATTTCCGTAGTGTAGACAATCTTCGGGTGGCTCACGGTGATTACGGCTGTTCCCTCGGATTTCGGCGTGATGTACGCAGTTCCGTAGGCATAGGTCATCGAGGCAGCCCTTGAGTGGACTGCGCTTCCGTCCGTAGTCTCAAGAGATATGACATCTCCACTTCCCGATGACGGCGAGCTTTTCACAGTCCAGACAAAGCCCTTCTCGTCTCCGTCATCGCCACCGCGCAAACTTACCGAAACAGACGTTGTGTCAGCGCCGACTTTCGTTCTTATGTAGTTCTGACTTGTCGTGATATAACACGAGGCGTCAACAGCATCCTTCAGCTGGCCTGTAACAATGCAGAGCACTTCCCTCGGATAGGCGGCTTTCGGATGAGAGATGATAAGCTTCGCGCTTCCGTTTGCAAGACCGCGCAGCATTACCTGGTTTCCGACAGACGAGACTATCTCAGCAGCGCTCAGGTTGTCGAGGGAATAGCTGTACTCATCAATCGAATAGTCGCCGATGTCGATATTCTCAAGCGTGCTTGTTACAGTCTGCTCCTCAGTTCCGTTCAAGGTAATCATTGTCCTGTCAGGATTTATGTAGACATTCTTTACAATCGTGATTACACGGCACAGAATATCAAGAGGATACGCCGCATCAGGATGAGTGATTCTTAAAGTGCAGCTTCCGCCGCGCAGAGGTGTTATGACCGCATTGTTTCCGTTGAATGAAAGCCCAACAGGAACTTCATTTGAATCCTTTGAAACAATTTCCCACTTGAACGCACTGTCCAGAGAGCCTTCCTTTCCATTCAAAAGTGAACAGTTTATTGTCTGCTCGCCGTCGCCCTGGTTCATTGTAAGAATATTCGTGGATGTCGTTATATAAGGAACGTTTGTGGCGTCCGCAAAGACATAAACACCCATGTAGTACGGATAGCTCGCCTTGCTGTTTGTAACCTTGATTCTCGCATAGCCGGAGTCCTTCGCAGTTATAAGGCAGTACTGGCCGGTCGGCTGGATTGTTGCGACGGAAGAGTTGTCTATTGTCCAGGTATAGCCGTCAATGTCGGAAGCGTCTCCGCCGTAGAGAGATACAAAGACTTTTTCCGTGACGCCCGGACTTGTCTGGATAATCGAAGTGTTTGAATAAATGTACGGCTCTGTGGTTTCCTCATATCCCTGCTCAAATCCTGAGACCGTTATTATGCAGGTCGCGTCATATCCGCCGTAGGAGCAGCGGAGCGAAGTCTGGCCTTCCGAAAGAGCCGTTATCGTCACGCCGAAATTCGAGGCTGTGTCGCAGCTGATTATCTTTGAATCATAAGACCACTTGAACTCGCAGTCCTTCTGGCTCGTGGCTGGATTCACCTTTATCGTTATGTAGTCCATAGAGCCGACTTTCATTGAGAGCGTTGACTTTGCAAATGAAAGCGAGCTGATTTTAACATCATCATCGCCGCCGCTGTCGGACACATCGTTCCAGTGGCAGCCGACAAAAGCAAGAGCCGCCGCAACCATGAGCAGCTGAACAGCATTTCTTAAAAATTTCATCTTTTACTCCAGAGAATTTTTTTTCAATGTCTATTCGTGCGCTCATTTTTGTTTCAGTTTTTTATAATGAAGAATCCGCTTTTTATAAGATTTCTATTCGTGACTGCGGAGCGTTCATATCAGTTTTATTTTCAGCGTGTCCTTACATATTTCCGCTCAGCCTGGTTCACCTTGCACGGCGGAAGCTCAAGCGGAACATTTGTAATCAGCTTGATTTCCCTTCCGCTGTCGATTCTTATCGTAGGCTTTATGTCAAGCGCGCGGTCAATAATCTTGTTTCCGATTTTCGACGACTGCGCCCATACGTCGGTCATCGCGTTCTGGATATACTCGTTGTTCTGGCTGTTTATGCTCTTCGACATATCGGTCTGAATCATCGAGTAGACCGCAATCATTCCAAGAGCCTTCATTGTCGCCCACGGATGGTTCGAGACCTTTCCTTTGTATCCGCTCACGCCCTGCGCGCTCACTCCGTTCATGTTGCCCAAAGTGATTCTGTAGCCGTCAGGCCGGATAAGAAGATTCCATGCGACCTGAACCTTGTCCTGCCCATAGCTGACAGAGCTGTTGTAGGTCGCGTAAAGGAGCGAGCCTTCGGGAATCAGGAGAAGCGAATGGTCGTAGCTTGAGTACACGTTCTGCGTCACTCTGGCAATCACAACGCCCGGATTGTCCGTGTTTATCGCCGTTACAAGCGCGCCCGAGATAATTGTTCCGTCCCAAAGCGTGTTGTACGGAAGGAACTGTCCGTTTCCAGTTCCGTTCCCCTGATTGTTGAAGAATTCCTCACGGTTGGACTGGTAAGCCGCGTTCTGGCTCTGGGGTGTGCCGCCGTAGCTTCCGCTAGAGCCGTAGAGTGAATTCTGAATCTGCTGTGTGCGCTGAATCTGCTGCGCTATGTATTCCTCCTTCGTCATTCTTGACGAGGCTGCCGTCTGCGGAAAATTTCCGTTCATGACCGCGCTCACAATATTGGAGTTCGCATTCGCCGCCGCATAGTCCTGTCCTGCGATTCCCTCTATCTTTCTGGGAGACTTTGAATTGCGTGTGTCCGGGCGGTCTGACTTTGCAGACGAGGACGAGCGGCTTCCGACTGGCGTTACCGGAGCTGTTCCGCTCTGTAGCTCAGGCGGCAGTGTCGAGAGGACTTCATCCGCGTCCTTCTCGCTCATCGGCTTGTCGTCTTTCTTTTCTTCCCCGAAAATCTGCTCCACATTCTCCTTGACTTCTGGAGCTTTCTCAGTCCTTTCCTTGAATTCAATCGCAATCTTGCTGCCGGCCTTGTCAAGCTCACGGCTCTGGACTTTCTTCTTTGACTTCGCCGAGCCTGCCGCCATCACGATAAGGAAAATCACCGCGACCCCTATAAAAATCAGCGCAAGTATATTACCCACGTTAAGCTCGCGCGCCTCGTCCTTTTCATCTTCAGGAGGAGGAAGCTCATCGTCCTCGCTCTCAATCTCGTCGTTTAGGTTCACAGGAGAGGCGTCAAGCTCAAGTTTTTCATCCTCATCGATATTATTTTCCACCTTGCGCTTCCTCCTCTTCTGCGGTGATTTTTTCCGCAATTTTCTGGCTTGTCTTTTTCTTCTCTATCACGACTTTCTGCTTTCCAAGACGGAGAGTGATTTTGTTCACAAGTCGCGGAACGACAAACACATTCTTCTTTACGGAATAGTTCTCTATCTCGTTCTTCTCGTTGAACAGGACAGGAAGCTTCTTCTGAAGCACAATATTGTCCACCTGAATGTAGGTTGACTGTCCATCATCGTAGACACGCTTTGGCAAAAATTCCGGCTTCTTGAACATCGAGTATTTCATTTTGTAGTCAAAGGACAAAAGCTCCGGGTTCGAGATTCTGATGAAGTCGTTCTCGACGGAGCGGCTTTTTTCCACCGACTTTTTCGCATAGACATTCCGTTTTCCAGGATATGTGAATTTCACAATCGCCATGTGGGTGTCGGCGAAGGACTTAACACGCAGGTGGTAGACACGGCGGTCTGTTATGATAATCAGACTTGAGTCAAGCTTTGAGTACGCCGGCTTCACAAAAAAATGCTGGATTTCCTCGCCTGTCTCCGGGTCAATCGAGACGCCTGCCGTAAGCTCCCACACGCTCTCATCCTCGGAGAAAAACGGAGTTCCTTTCACGGTCTCGCCACGCTCAAGGACAATATCTGTAAGGTGATATGGCTGGGCGTAAATTTCGTACACAAGATTCTCGTTATACTGATAGAAAAAAGTTCCGCTCTTGTAGTTCTCCGGTTTTACAGTCGCTTTCTTCTGGCTTGTCTTTACAGCGTCATAGCCTGTTTCAAACCCGCGCTCAAGCTCCGGAACGTCTTTCTGCTCAGGAATATAGACAGGACGGTCAACAAAAATAACTGTGTCCTCTATGTCCTGGACTTTCAGTTCCTCCTGCACATAGTAGCCGTTAAGCTCGGCTTCGTTCTTCTGCTCATCTTCCTCAAGCGATTCCGAGCCGCTGTTGTAAAAGTCCGTCTGGTTCACGCTCTTCTCAAGGTCTCTTGTCGTTGAACATGACAAGAGCAGAAATGTTGCTGCCACAACCGACACGTGTCGGTCGATTTTCTTTCTTGTTTTCATTTTGGTTCTCCTGAATAGACCTTTGTGTTTATTTCCTTCATATCGAATGCGGTTATATAGATTCCAAGAGGATTATCCTTTATATCCTCGTCGCTCGGCTGCAAGGTTTTCACGCTTATTACCGCGCGGTAGGTTACATTGCTCACGACAGAGCCTGAGACCTGCCGGGTCAGAACCTGATAGTCAATCTGATAGGAATCCTTGGAGAGCTTCAGCGGCTCGGTTTGAAAAAGCACTTCCCTTGTACGAGAACCGAAATATTCAAAAGGTTTCTCTTCTTTTACAAGGGATGAATATTTTGACGCTGTTGTGGAAGTCAGGATGTGATAGATTTTGCTGACAGATTTTTTCATCACGGTCTTGTCAGTTGAGAGCGTGTGGTAAAGATTCAGGAAGTCCTTGACCTGATACTGGACTGCGACTTCCGGGACATTGAAGTCCTGATAGTTTCTCCGCGAGACAGGACCGATATATGACGCCTGCCCGAAATCATTCATAGTCACAATCACAGGTATTGAGTCCGGCTGCGCGACCGCATACAGACTTATTCCGATTGATAGGAAAAATGCGAGGCAGGAAATGACAGCCACAATCCGAAGGATATGGTTTTCCCTGCGAATCTGTCCTGTAATCCAGTCGAAATGCTCAAGCTGCGGATAGAACGGTGTCTGGACTTTTCCGGCAGGAGGATATTGTTTTGTACTCATAAAGTATCTCCAAGGATGGGCGGGCAGATACTTTTGCTACAGATTACAAATTTTCAAGCCTATAGTCAATATTGATTTTATTACATATAAAAAAATATTTGTAATTTTAGAAATTTACTCACGCTTACCGGAATTTCTTATGCCTCTCGGTGTACCCACAACACGGATACTTGAGTCTGTAACCTGACGCGACAGGCTTCTTGTTCCGTCTTTTATCTCAACTGACTTTCCCAAAAGGTCATCTTTCTTCAGCTGCCAGACAGGAACATAGACAAGGGATTCTCCGCTTCTTATGACAAGAGCATCGTTCCAGCTTTCATCCTTGTCAAACGAGATTACAGTCTCGACAGTTCCGCTGATTCCGCCGCCTGAGTAAAGCTCAAGTTTTCCGCCTGACTTCTGGTACTCGTCAAAGAATGTGTTGTATCTTCCGGTCGCGACAAGGACTTCCTTCCAGTCATCTTTAAGCTCGTAGAATCCGGCTTTTCTGACAGCAAGATTCATCTCCGAAAGAAAAGCAAGACGGTTCTGCATATCAGGGCTTAGAAGATGAGGGCTTATTTTGCCGGGATATTTTTCAAGCTCCTCGTCTAGCTTCGTCCAGCGTCTTGCGACAACAAGATTCTTCTGCGCTGAAATAATTTCCTGCTCTGTTCTTTCCCCGACCATCTGCGTCGCGATGTATGACAGGGTCTCCCTCATTGTTCGCTTTATCATCTCAGGCTGAAAATAGACACGCTTTCCATTACTGTCTCTGCCATTTATGCAGATGTGCGCATGACGGTGCGCCGTGTCTGTATGGACTGCCCCCTGCCACAAAAGTTTATAGCCTGTCATGGTTTCAACGCGCCTGATAAATTCGGAGGCAAGAACTTTCAGGTTCACATTCTGATTTTCAGGCGAGATTATGAATTTGAAATGCTCGGGAACTTTCGCAGACTCGTACTCTGAGTTTTCCGTGCCGAAAAGTCTTGGCTTGTCCAGAACTTCATTCTTGTTTTCCTGCGACATATAGGTTGAAAGATATTTATCATGCGCCTGCATTGAGGAGCTGTGAGAGACCTTGAACATCACGCGTTGGTCTCGCTGATTTACAGAATTTAAAAACAATGCTCCGCCACGTCCGCCACCTGAGAATCTTCCGCCGTCATCACGACCGACACGTGTCGGTTTTGCCGCAAGCAGCTTTGAGAGCCGCCACATATCGTCCTTCTTGTACGGAACTTTTCTTACCTTGTATAGGTCTTCCTCATAACTCTCCTTTGTCGGACGGTTGGAGAAAATATCTTTTATTGAATGGGATTTCATGGGCAGCCCTAAAAATCAGCGGATAAGGGGGAAATAGTGAAAATAAATTGGAACTTCTGTTTTTCGTTCTACATTTTGTATTTTTTCCTCATACTCCTGATACTCACCCTCGACTTCAAGAACTTTCACAGGTCTGAAAATGTGATTCCGAACAATATGCTTCTTTCCATCTTTTCTTAAAAAATAGGTCTGGCTCACTTCAATTTTTATTTTTTGGCCTATATGATTTTTAGCTACATCATAGAGAGCCTTGTCCTCAATCTCTATCTCCTTTCCGTTCGGCATTGTAAGATAGACATATCTGCACAAAGTTGAACTGTTGCTGTATTTTACAAGACTGACATAGTTCACAGTGCACTCAATGGACTTTGCTTCGCTTTTCTTGTCGCCAAGATTAAGACCGTATGCAATTACAAATAGAAGCAAAGCAAATAAAATAAGAAAAACAAAGAAGCAGATAATTTTTCTCAACACACTATCGTCATCATAATAGGACATTGTTATTTCCTCCTTCTATAATTGACCATTGGTCAAAGTCAATTCGTTCTCAATTTTTTTACAAGAATAAAGTATATATTTAAAATACAGTTCCTCATTCATTCTTTTTGCAGTGTCATTACTGATTTTTCTTATTCTTAGAATTATGCAGAATTGTTTTTCTATTCTTTTTTTTACTCTGATTGCCTTTTCTTTGCTGTTGAAAACCATTATTTCCGAAAGCTCTCCTTCTTCTGAGTAAAACCATTTTCTATTATCGATTTTTTTTCTAGAACAATATTTCAGGCAGTAACCAGAACCATCAAAATCTTCCCATTCAATAACATATCTCATTATCTATTCCTCAATTAATTCATCAGATACAATCCTTTCCATAAATGCTGACATCCAGGGCTTGCCCACATTAAATCAGTGTTTTTGCTTGCTTTCAGTGTTTGCGGCTGTATGTGTTGTACATTTTCGCAACGGTGTTCCGCAAAAGGATAATTCTTTGAATGCGTTTCAATCGCTCTTTCCCAGTGGTTAATTGCGCTCATGTTTACATCAAAGTTATAATCGTGCGCAGCTTCTATAAGTCCTGTAGATTCACCACCGCCACCACAGAACATATCAACAATATTAAGTTTGCTCATTTTAGTCCCCTAGCTTCTATTTGCTTTTGACTTTTCATAGTTTTTTTTCTTATGTTCCTTTATATCCAAGACATCCTTTTTCAGATTTTCTTTTGCCTTTTCATAGGACTTCGCCACAGGCTTTTCTAAATCAAGTCCTCTGTAACGATGCCTCCATGCGTTATAAAAAAACATCTTGTCCGCAGCCTCTTTGCCATTTTTGTAAAAAAGCACATCATACTGCGCACGGACGACATTTTTTTGCAACCGTGCCAGCTCTGAATTGTAAAAGGAATTCTCCTTTCTGCGCTCACGCTCTTTTTTTGCCATTTTTTATTCCCCCAATATCCGCTGTCTTCCCCTCGACCGACACGTGTCGGCTCAGTGCTTTTCTGAATACGCCACCGGCAGAAAATGTGCGGTGATTCTGCCTTATCCGCTTTTCAATTTCAATCAGCTCATTATCCACGGAAGAGCTTTCAAATTTAGAAGTTCTTTTTGCTCTTTCATTACTGTTAGTTTTATTAAGTTTTTGTTTTTTTTACAAAACTCTTTGTTCATTTATTCACCTTCATATTTATATATTTTTCAGGATTTTCAAAATAATCTTCAGGTAATCTGTCTCTCTTTATAAGATATTCTTGCAGTCTTTTTTCGTTATTTTTCTGCTGCTTTACTGCCATGTCTATCAAAAGATTTGTTCGTTCCTGCATCATTTCATCCCATTCCCTGAATTCTCTGATATGCTTTTTTATCATCTCATCCTGTTCTTTTTTTTCCGATCTTTTCTTCAGAACATAGTTGTCTACTAGAGTGTAAGTGTAAACGTATACACCAAAAAGGCATACGCAAGAAACAATAATATATCCAAGTATTTCTGTAATTATATTCATTCTCTCACAAGACCTCGTGCTATCTCTGTTTGAAAATCGTCAACGTGTTTTGAAATTTCCCTGTGTGCTTCTTCTGCGGTCATTCCGTCAAAGCAGTAATCTCCGCTCAAGCTCCTCCATGGACATAATTTTCCATACTCCCAGTATGCGCTTTCGCAGTTATTACATTTGGCTTTAAGAATTTCATTTTCTTTTATTTTCATTTTTCTCCTCGAGCGACACGTGTCGGTTCAGTGCTTTTCTGAATATTCCGCCGACAGAAAATGTGCGGTGATTCCGCCTTATCCGCTTTTCAATTTCAATCAGTTCATTATCCACGGAAGAGCTTTCAAACAGATTCAGATTACAGAACTTTTCGACAGCCTCAATCGCATTTTCCTTATCCAAAAATTCAACATTGACGCTGACATCGGAATAATTTCTCATTGCACTGCTCCAGGCTGAATACCAGCTCAAATATATTTTTTTTCTGAACTGCCATTCTTCATCTTTATTATCAGGCTTGGCCAAAACTAGAAGACAGAACTGAGGCTTGCACATTCCACCGTCGCTGTCATAGCCCACATAAAATTTTCTTAAAATGCCGGAATATTTTTTTCTGAAGAAAGTCCAGCGGCTGTTGCTCCATATTCTCCAGGCACGGAACATTATGTCCGACATCTCCGCAAGCTCCTGCAATCCGCACCAGCCGACATCAAGGGAAATCCTGCACAGCAAATCCGGCGATTTTTTTATCACCTGAACTATCAAAAATTTTCTCTTTTTTGAGAAATACATATTTTTCCACCAATGACATATATTTTCACGTCTAAACCTGTAATAAATATGTCATTATAGAAATATCTTGTCAATATATAAATATTTCTTACAAAAATACAAATTTCAAAAATCCTATACTAAAATGCAACAGAAATCCACTGTACTACACCGCATATTATAGAAGAAAAAAGACATCCGCATTACAGAAAAAACGCACGTAACACAGACAATTTCAGAACTGGAAACGAAATAGTACGGCTTGTAGCACAAACCTTTATCTTGCGTCCAAGAGTTACTCTTTTTTCTCTTTTGTTCATTTCATCTCTTTTCAATAACGGCTCTTTTTCTGAAAATTCTTTTAATGACTTGAAAAGCACGACTTTATCGGAAAAAACGCCCTTTTTTAAAAGTTGAACCGACACGTGTCGGTTCAACAGCAGCAGCGGATACACATACTCTTGAAAAATCCTGAATATCAGGCTATAAATGGAAATGAACTTCTGCCCGCCCGAAGGAGTTCAAAATGCTTATCATCGCAGAAAAACCGAATGTCGCAAAAGAATTTGCGGATGCACTCTCATGCAGGAAAACCGGCGGAATATATTCCGGAAAAGACACCACAATCACAAACTGCAAAGGACATCTGTTCAACCTTGAAGAGCCGAAACACTACACTTCCGAAATTTTTCCGATTATTCCAGAGAGATTCGATTACCGAGAAAATCCAAAGACATCGGAACAGACTAAAATTGTCATCAGCCTTCTGAAAAAGCACCGCAACGAGGAAATCCTGATTGCGACCGATGCAGACCGCGAGGGCGAAGTCATCGCAAGGGAATGTCTTCTGATGGCTGGAATCACAGACTTCAGCAGGATAAAAAGGTTCTGGGTATCGCAGGCTCTCACCACCGAGGTCATAAAAGATGGAATCAGGAATGCAAAGCCTCTGTCAGAATACAATGTGCTTTCCGCTCAGGGATTCGCACGGCAGCACGCAGACTGGCTTGTCGGAATGAATTTTTCAAGATACATAAGCCGCGCCGCAAACACAAAGCTTCCTGTCGGAAGAGTCCAGACGGCGATTCTAAACGCAATCTCGGAAAGGTGCGACGCAATAAAAAATTTCAGGAGCGAGAAATATTTTGAGCACTACGGAATTTTCCGACCGACACGTGTCGGTTCAGGGAACACCGAATGCACAGGAATTTATTTTGAAAACAACACAACAAAATTCCCCGATGATTCAAGAAGCCAGAAACTGAAAGAATGTATAGGAAAGAAAGCTGTCCTGAAAGAAAAAAGAGAAGAGGAAAAATCCATTGAGCCGCCGCAGCTCTACAACCTGAACTCAGCACAAAAAGATGCTTTCAAGTTTTTTGGGTACAGCGCAAACGAAACGCTTTCAATAATCCAATCGCTATACGACGACCTGAAATGCGTGTCCTATCCGCGAACTCCGTCCAAAGTGATGGGAAGCGGAAACGTGGAGCTTTGCCGCAATGTGTTTGACGAGCTTTGCAAAGCATATCCGAAATACAGGCAGCTTGCCGCAAGCGAGGATTTTTCCGTTTCAAACAAGAGGTGCTTCAACGACAAAAAACTCGAAGCCCACCATGCCCTGATTCCGCTGAAAGCCCTTCCTGAAAACGCAGACGAAAAACAGATGAACATCTACACGCTGATTCTTGAGCGTTTCATGGCAGCCTTCCTCCCGGAGGCAAAATATATCCAGCAGGTCTATATTCTTGAAGTCGGAGGAAACACATTCAAAATCTCCGGAAAAAAGACAACAGAATCAGGCTGGAAAAATTTTACTGATATATTGTCCGACCGACACGTGTCGGTCCAAAGCAAAGAAACTGAAAGCGAAGAACAAAGCCTTGACGGAATCGACTGGAACTCGCTTGTCCTTTCCAAAACAGAGACAAAGGAAAAATGGACAAAACCTCCGAAATATTTCAACGAGGCAAGCATTCTATCATTCATGGAAAATCCAAAGCCCGACCGACACGTGTCGGTTCATAATGAACAAAATGAAAAACTTACAGGACTTGGAACTCCGGCTACACGGCACACATTCATTCCTAAGCTCACTGCAAACGGATACATTGAACTCCAGAACAAAAATTTCATCTGCACAAGACTCGGCGAAACGCTCCTTTCCGCATTAAGAAATTCCTCATTGAAACAGATTGCCGACATATCAGCGACAACTCAATGGGAAAAAGAGCTTGCGGAAAATCCCGAAACCTTCGAGAAAAAAATGAAGGACTTTGTGAGGCAAGCTGTCAGCACGGAAATAAAAATCGACCACATAGGAATCACAGAGAATGAAATCAAATGTCCAGCCTGCGGAAAGCCTGTAAAAGAAAGTGCAAAAAACTGGTTCTGCACAGGCTACAAAGACGGCTGCAAATTCAAGTCGCTGTGGAAAGAAACACGAGGAACAAAATTCGCAAAGTCGGACATAAAGGCTTTATGCGAGGGGAAAAAGACATCACTCAAAAAATGCATGAAGAAAGACAGCGGAAACTATGAGTGCCGCTTTATTCTGAACAAAGAAAATTCATGGGAAATTGAACCACTGTTTGAAAAAAGAAATAAAAAATGAACCGACACGTGTCGGTTGCAGAATTAGGCTTGTGGGAAACTCAGAGGCACTTCCAGATGCCGCCCGTGCCTAAGCACGGCTTGAGTTTTCCATAAGACCTCATTTCTCATCTTGAAAAAACAGTTTGACATATCAAGATAATTGTGCTTATTTAAACAAATCGGACTTTGATATGCGGCAAAACACAGAATTCGGAGAATAGACAGAAAACTGCAAATTCTTTTGGCGGCTGAATATCCAGTCCGGCAAGGAATCTGCCAAATGAAATACACACTTGAACACGTCAGAAACAAGCACCTGACAATCTGCGAGCGCACGCTTATCCAGCTCAGACTCAAGGACGGACACACGGTCTATTCAATCGCAAAGGAAATCGGCTGCGCATACAACACAGTCAAGAATGAAATCAGAAGAGGCTCAAAGCAAATATACAGAAGCCGCCGCTTATGCTACCGTGCAGACTTCGGTCAGAAAAAATATGAGGCAAACCGCATAAGATGCCACAGAACCGGAAAATTCCGTGAATGCGCGCAGTTCATAAAACACGTTGAAAAGAATTTCTCAAGCCCCCTGAAAAAATGGTCTGTGGACGCTACGTCAGGAAGACTAAGAGCAGAAAGAATCTTCACACAAAAAAATTCAGTCTGCACAAAGACGCTTTACAACTGGATTCACAAGGGGCTTATGGAAGTCAAAGTTTCAGATCTGCCAGAAAGCCTCAGACGAAAAAAACACGTCTCAAAAAACAGAACAGGAAAGATGAGACTCGGAGCAAGCATTGACAGCAGGTCTGCGGAAGTCGCGACGCGGAAAACATTCGGGCACTGGGAAATAGACACGGTAATCGGAAAAAAGAAAGGAAAGAACGCTGTCGTCCTGACACTCGTCGAGCGCAACACGGATTTCTACATAACGCGGAAAATTCCAGCGAAAGCGGCCAGTGCGGTCAATTCGGAAATCAAGCAGTTGCTCTCAGACTTTGGAGATAGACCGGAGAAAATCTTCAAGACGCTGACATCCGACCGCGGACTTGAATTCGCCTCGCTTGCCGAGCTTGAAAATGAAAGCACAAAAATATACTTCGCACATCCATACTCGTCATACGAGAGAGGAATCAACGAGCGCCACAACCGGATTCTGAGACGCTTCATTCCAAAAGGCGCGGACATAAATAAAATTTCTGAAGAGGAGCTTGAGAGAATTGAAGACCTGATAAACGGACTGCCAAGAAAAAGACTAGGCTACAAAACACCAGAAGAACTTTTCAATGAGCAGCTAGACTTAATCTATAGACTTTGAAAAAAAATCAAAAAATAGTGCAATTTGATATTGCAATTTTTGAAAAGAGTTTTATAATTATCTTATTAAATATCCATATTTAGGTTGTAAGCACTCTGTTGGAAAACAAATTATTAGAGTTGATTTCATTTTGTTTTTAACTTAATTTTATTTTGTTTTTAACTTAATTTCATTTTGATTTTAAGTTGATTTCACTTTGTTTTTAACTTAATTTTGTTTTGTTTTTAAGTTGATTTCATAAAACATACATACCTTGTTCTGTGCATATAAAGCATAACGATGCAGGCTAGAAACCCCGCCTGTTTTCAAGACTTCAGCTTACTTGCGGAAAGAGCTAGATTCAACTAGAATGCTAAGAGTTAAACTGATTAAAATATATAAAGCGAGGTGAATCCAATGCCTACTCCACTTGAAAACTATGTAAAGGAATGCGGCGGAAAACTGAATCCTGCCATGACTTCCTATGTTGCGAATCTTCAGCTTGTCTCTGATGTAGCCCCGGAAATTGCAGAAGACATTGTAAAGGAGCTTGCAACCCAGCGCCGGCATTTAAAGCTTGTTGCAAGTGAAAACTACTGCTCGCTCAATGTTCAGGCCGCAATGGGAAACCTTCTTACAGACAAATACGCGGAAGGATTTCCAGAGCACCGTTACTACGGCGGCTGCGAAAACATTGATTCAGTAGAAAAAACTGCCGCAAAAGAAGCCGCTGAGCTTTTTGGAGCAGACTACGCTTATGTTCAGCCTCATGCAGGATGCGATGCGAACCTTGTTGCTTACTGGGCGATTCTTTCAAAGACTGTTGAAACTCCGACTCTTGAGGAAATGGGCGTAAAGTCTCTTGCGGAGCTTAATGCCGAGCAGTTCGACATTCTGCGCAAAAGATTCGGCAACCAGCGTCTTATGGGACTTGACTATTCATGCGGCGGACACCTTACCCACGGATACAAGATGAATGTTTCAGCCCGTATGTTTGAAAGCCATCCTTACGGAGTTGACAGGGAAACTGGACTTTTGGACTATGACGCAATCGAAAAGCAGGCGATGGAAGTAAAGCCTCTTATTCTTCTTACAGGATTCAGCGCGTATCCAAGAAAAATCAACTTTAAGAAATTCCGCGAGATTGCAGACAAATGCGGAGCAGTTCTTATGGTGGACATGGCGCACTTTGCAGGACTTGTTGCAGGAAAAGTTTTCACAGGCGACTACGATCCTGTAAAATGGGCTGACGTTGTTACGACTACAACACACAAGACTTTACGCGGGCCACGCGGCGCGCTCATTCTTTGCAAGAAGGAATTCACAGACTATGTGAACAAAGGATGTCCTATGGTTCTAGGCGGACCTCTGAATCACATTGTCGCGGCAAAGGCTGTGGCTTTCAAAGAAGCAAAAACTCCTGCATATCAGGCTTATGCGCAGAACGTTGTAAAGAACGCCCAGGCTCTTGCTGCTGCCTGCATTGAAAAAGGAATGAAGCTTCAGACCGGCGGAACAGACAACCACCTTATGCTCGTTGACGTTACAACTTACGGACTTACAGGAAAACAGGCGGAAGCGGCTTTGTTCAAATGCGGTGTTACAGCAAACGCAAACGCTCTTCCTTATGACAAGAACGGCGCCTGGTGGACTTCTGGAATCCGTATTGGAACTCCGGGGCTTACAACTTTGGGCATGAATGAAAACGACATGAAGAAAGTCGCGGAAATTATTGACCTTGTTTTAAAAGGAACAAAACCTGGACTCACAAAAGACGGAAAGCCTGCAAAAGGAAAAATCGAGCTTGACGGTTCCGTTCAGGCTAAGGCGGAAAAAGAAGTCCAGGAGCTTCTTTCAAAACACGTTCTTTATCCAGAGCTTGACCTTGACTTTCTTAAAAAAGAATTTGTAAAAGGACTTTAAGCTGGTGCATTAATTGCAAAAACTGCCGCTAAGAACTAAAACGCTTGGCGGCTTTTTTATTTGACTTCCTAAGCGGCAAAATAAACAGACAAAACCAAGGTAGAAATGAGCGTATATTTTGCCGATAGAATAAAAACCTGCCGGAAGAACATTATAAAGTTCCTTTATTTTCCTTCAATGTCAAAGTTTCTTTTTTTATAATATATTATTCTACTACTCCGAAGTTCTTGAAATAATCTTCTCTCTTGGATATATACTCTCCAAATATCCAGCATATAGGAAATCCATCAAGTTGAGGCTATCTTGGAAAGCAATGACTATTATCTTCAGGTTAAAGTTAATTTTATTGATGATAAGGAACCGTCAGATTATAGTGTGAATGACAAACCTGATGTTCTAAATAAAATCAAAACAATATTGAATAACAACTTATAATTTTATTGTTTTTTGCCTGCCAGAACATAAGTTTTTTTTTGAAGCATTTTTTGTTGGCAGGATTATTTATTGCAAATATATAGATTCTTCTTCCGTAAAAATATAGAATTGCAATGTGAAGAGATTTTTTATTCTTTTTTCAACTGTATTTTTATTTGTATCATCGCTTATTTCGTGCCATATTTTTGATGAGGATGACGATGATCCTGACCGGATCCGCCGGAATTCGTGGGATTACAGAAATATTCCTGACAGCCGGAATTGCGGCGCGGATGAGTCGGCGGATTTTACGGTGGCAAACGGCAACACGGAGATTGCGCCCGGCGTTACGGTAACTTTTCGCCCAGACACAGACCAGTTCAATTTTTCCTCTTACAAAATCAGGGAGCTTCCCGACCGCACGGCTGTCCGCAATTTTGATTTTTCCAGCCACGATTTTGTTACGCTCGGAATGGACAGATACGATGGAAGAAAAACGGTTGTTTTTGAAAACTGCAGGTTCAAGGCTTTCAGAAATGATGCGGTAAGCCCTGATTCGGCGGGAAAAGTTTATTTTGTTTTCAACAACTGCTCGTTCACAGGAAACGTGAGCAGCTCATACATTACATTGAACAACTGCAAGATTGGCGGATTCACTTCGGATGCGATGAATCCGCTGCGTGAATTCCATGCGAAGAATCTTTACGTCTATGACCTTGCGCACGGACCGCTTTCCGGAGAGCTTCATCTGGACGGAATTCAGATTTACGGCGACCAGCGTTCAAGAAAAAACGAAGTGAACGGAAAATGGATTTCTAAAGTTGAAACCGGCGAGATTCATTTTGACAATGTGCGCTTTGAGATTCCTTCCATTAATTTCGGCGCGGAAAACAAGGCTTATGTGAACGCGTGCGTGATGTTTCAGCTTGAATTCAGCGATGTTGACAACGTCTCTTTCAGGAATCTGTACGTGAACGGCGGCGGCTTATGGTTTCCGCTTTATATGGACTACGGAAAAAACAATGAGCGGTCAAAAAACGGAGTTTCCTGGTCGCACAAAAATCTTGTAATGCAGAATGTGCTTGTCTCGAACAATTTCGGGACGGTTTTTTATCCGCAGCTGCTTTCCGACGCAAAGATTGAAAACGTTGACCACCACGGCTATCTTTTTGTGATTTCCGTGTGGAAAGACGAGCACGGAGATGCGCATTTTCTTGTTACTAACGACACAAATTCAGACAAAATTTTAACCGTAAAAACCGACAGGGGAATTTTCAAATACGAAATTCCGCACTGCCCCAGCAACTGGGCTTTGGGCGGAGAAATTGACAAGGGCTTGAACCCGAATGAACCGCTCGCAGATTCCGCCGGAAAACCTTATACAAAATACAAATTTGAAGACCTGCCGTTTGATTTGGAATTCACAGTTCCCGGCTCTCCGAATTTCATTCTATGTTATCAGGATGAGGAGCAAATCCGCTACGCAAGCCTGGACGGAAAAAAGCATTATTATTCGGAGATTTTTGGAGAATAATTTTTCGGGTTTTCAGAATGAAGGACGGACATTTTGAGGACATCTGTCCGTATTACCATGAAGCGTGAAAATCACAGCAATTTTTCGGGAAAAATAAGCGGGCTGGAAAAAAATTCTATTTTTTAAATAAATCAGCGTGAGTTCCTGTGCGTGAAAGTTCAAGAATCAGCACATCATCTTTTATCTGATAAATTAAAAGCCAGTCCGGTTTTATGTGACATTCACGGTGATTTTTCCAGTTTCCCTCAAGCTCGTGGTCGTGGTATTTTTCATCGAGAGGAAGAGCGTTTGCGAGCGAAAAGACAACTTTTTGTAATTCTTCAATTTTGTAATGTCGTTTTTTTGCAAGTTTTATGTCTTTTTTGTATTGCGAAGTCCACTTGATTTGATATTTTGGTTCTACCATTTTTTCATCTCCTCGACAAATTCATTAAATGAGTATCCTTTCACATTCGGGTCGTTCGCAATTCTGTCGCCTTCTTTCATTGCCTTGATTGTCTTGCGGTTAGGGCGGTCAACGGCTACGTCGAACGGAATCCGTCCTTCGCGGAGAACTTGTTTTGTAAAAACGTTGTAAAGCCCTGAAACAGTCATTCCGACCTGCTCGCAGAATGATGAGATGTCTTTTTTGTCCTGGTCATCCAAAGTGATTGTCAAGTTTGCCATAGTATCCTCCAAAAACAGTAATCTACACTTGAATATATGTGAATTTCATGTGTTTTTCAAGTGGAAATTACAGTTTTTCGTCGTCGTCCAGCGGGTCGCAGTCGCGTTTCCCAAGAAAGACGTTTCCAATCATTTTGCAGGCTTTTCAGTTCAATTGCAAAAATCTCATCGGAAGAAATCCGCCATTCAAGGCTTTTCTTTGTTTCTTCAAAACTGAGCGCATTATAAGGTTCAAAACGCACGATTTCTTCATCACAAAGATATTCGTAAAGGTCGTTCAAATCCTTTTCTGCGTATCTGTGGATAATCAGGCGGCCGGTTGTAATTGGCAGCTTCATAAAAGCTCCAAAAGTTTTTATTTGCGGATTTTTTATTTGCACCAGCTGACAATGTCGTTGGTTAAAAAACAAAGATTCCGTTTTATGCGGACAATGCTCAAATCCGTGTGGCAACTTTTATTCAATCGTATAACAGTCTATGCCGGCGTTTTTTAGTTTTTGCCCCATTGTCATGCTGGAGTTTTCGTCCACGGCGACTATAAAATATGTAGTTCCACTGGAGCGGGTTTCTGTGTAGCAGTATGCGTCGAATCCTTTTTCTTTTGCTTTTCTTATGCAGTCATCGGCGTTTTCTTTTTTCTTAAAAAGACCAAGCTGCTGTTTTTTTCCGGGATGTTTTTGCGACAAAGAAATCTCAGGCTGAACAGAAGAATCTTTCGCTGGCACTTTTGAATTTTCAGTGTAACGGTTTTGTGAAGATGAAGCGGCATTTTCTTTCGGCACAAAGTACCAGAACGGAACGCGCATTATCTGGCTTTTTCCATTTGCAACAGATGATTCCGGGCTTAAAGGAAATTCACGGTTAAGTTCATCCGCATAAATTCTTGCTGAAGTCAAATGCCATAAGGTAAAAAGAACCTGCGCCTTTACACTTTTCATGGAGTGCATTGAACTGTATGCTTTTAAAAGCTCCAGGGAATCGGAAATGTCCGCGCCGGGAACAGAAGATGCCTTGCAAAGTTCACTCCAAACAGAATAAAGTTTGACCGTAGCGGAAACAGTTTCATTCTTGGAATTCCTGACCGCGCTGTTCAAGTAAGAATCGGCAGTTTCCCAGTTGCCAGCGCAAAGATTCGCACGCACAGCATTCAGAACAAGTTGCTCAGAAGTAACCTTTGGCATATTTGAAGCATCATGCGCCGCAATGCCAGCTGCCTTTGCATAGGAATTTCCGGCGTCGGTATAAAGTCCGAGCTGTTCCTGCAAAGTTCCGGTATAATATAGAAGAGAACGAGTGTCCGCGGCAGTATCGGCAAAGTCAAGGTTATGCTTTAAATAGTCAATTGAGTCAAGAACAGTTTCCTGCTTTAGAGCTTCCTTTTTTATGATTTCCGCGGATTTTTTATTCTGCGCAAAAATAGAAGCGGAAGCAACACAGGCGAAAAATGCAAGCAATAATTTTTTCATTCAGCGTTTTCCTGCGGTTGCTGCAAAGGAGCTTCTTCTTGCTGAACTTTCTGCCCGGATTTTTTTTCTTTCTTTTTTGTTTCAGAAAAGGAATCCGTTTTTCTTTTTTTCCCAAATGTGAACGGAAGCGTAATTACAACGCCAGCCAAAAAAGCGGAAAGCAATGCTGCAAAAACCGGAATATTTTCAAAGCTATGAAAAAACCAGATTGAGCACTTGTTAGAAAGATTGAATCCAGTAAGAAGAGCGACAAGAACAACCAAAAATAAAATTCCTATAAGTTTTAACGGCATATAAACCTCACAAAAATTCAAAACTATAAATCAGTTAAATTATAATTGCATTCAAGGAAAATTGCAATTTTAATGCCATGGAAAATACAAGGAGTTATTTTAATTTTGCAGAAAGTTTCTTATCAAACGTAAAAATAGTTTCATTAAGAAGTTTTTTTCTCGAAATTATAATGCAGTCAACAAAATCAAATGATGTTTCGGAAAAAATAGAAAGCGCATTAACAATAATTTCCTTATTCTGAATTTCAACTTCATTAAAAACAGGAACAACTATTGATTTTATTTCATTTCTAGGAACTTTATAAAGCTTGGTCAGCACATACACAACTTCGGCAATAATTTCTGGCAAAGTAAAAGAACCTTGCTTTATAACAGATTCTGCTTTGTCCGCCTGTTCTGGAATATCATCCAAAAGATAGCGGAGAATAACATTTGTATCTATGAGAGTCATTTTTATTTTCCAGAAAAAGCAGAAGAAGCTGTTTCCTGTTCAAGGTGAACCAACGACGGATTCGCATAGATAGCAGCAAGTCCGCGGCATGAAACAGATTTTTCATCAGAATCATTTTCTTCATCCACAACAACTATAGCCGACTGTTTTAATTTAAAAGTAATATTTCCAAGAGGAACAAAAGATTTTCCGTCATAATAAGCCTTGACTGCAATCATGAGATGCCTCCTATAATTTTTTAATATATTAAAATTATAATTGCATTCAAGGAAAATTGCAATTTTATATTTATTATGTGCCAGGGCAAACGCATTATAAATGATTCAGCATAAAATTGCCTTTCAGACACGGTTTCCTGGTTCAAAATCGCGCAATAATGCGCTACACGCTGATTGTTGCAAAGCAACTATAGAATTACCCGCTCACGCGGCCGCAACAATCAGAGTGTTTTTGCCCCAGAAACCGTTCCTTCGCGCAAACTTTACTTAAATTATTTATAATGCGTTTGCCCTGTATTATGCGTTTTTTTTTCCGTTATTTTTCTGAGTCTTCTTTTTGTCCGAGATATTTTCCAGTTGCTTCAAACAAAGCATTTTCAATTTCTTCGATTCTGAAATTCCGTTTTTGGATAAAATCCTTGATTGTCATGTCGAATTTGTTTTTTTCGTCAAAAGCATAGCCTGCGCTGAATAGAAGCTGCTCGGTCTGCTCAACAGTCAGATTCATTCCGAGCGCAAGGAGAAAAACAGTGTTCTTTTTGGGATGATAGTTTGGATTTTTTTGGCTTCTGATTTTTGAGAAGGCCCGCTTGTCAATTCCTCCCTCACCGCCGATGCTCGTGTTCTTGTAGATGAGGCTTGGCTTTCCTCGTCCGTTCAAAGTGAACTGCGAGATAAAATATTCCAAAGTCTGATTGAAAGTAAGTTTTGCTTCTGGAGTTTTTGAGTTAAGGCAAATGTTGTCAGTCCGCGCACCCGCATCCCGCAGTATTTTTATTATCTCGGTATAGAGGTCGTCCTTGTTGTTCATAATTGCAAGAAGAAGAATTGAAGTTCCACGGTTTGTGCAGTAATTCACGTCTACGCCATTTTTTATAAGAAGCTCCACCATCTCTTTGTTTCTGTTGAAAACCGCAATCATAAGTGGAGTTATGCCATCTTTGTCAGAACAGTTTACATCGAATCCTTCTGCAATATATTCTTTTGCGGACTCTCGCGAATTCAACATCACTGCCATCATCAGCGGAGTCCAGGAATTCCGCTCTGCAAGCTTCTTAAAATTTTCAGTTCCAGTAATACTTTCTTTTATGCGACTCATTTGCCTTTTTAGCACAGAATCAAGAGGAAGAAGCTCATCAAGATTAACAAAATAAGGACGAGTTGAATTCTTTGCCCAGAAATTCAGGACACTTGTGCCATGGGAAAATGTCATTGAAAAACGGCATCCAAGCTCGGTCATTTTGTTCCGTACAGACTTTGCAAGTGATGAGTTTAGCCTCCAGTCGGATTCTTTTACATTGCGGTAGCCAAGCGAATTGAGTTTTCTGAAAAGAACATCGATGTCATCCGTCATAAAATATTCATAGGTTTTGCCGCGGTCTTCAATGTAAACCTTCACATTTTCAAAAACAACAGATGCTTTTTTCTTGTCAGTTTTTTCTGCATTCTCGGACATAAGCTATTCTCTCTTTTCTTTTAAGTTTTTACAAAATTGTACGGCAATGCAAGCTAAAAAAGTCGCAAAACGGGGGACTTTTAAAAACTATAAATCGGAAGAAATATCAAAGCCAAGTACCGTTGCGGCTCTTATAAAATTTTTTATATTTTGCGGTTCCCATTGTGTACTCACAGCAACTTGCTGGCCATCGGACAAAATTATTGGATGTTTATTAAATCTGTGTCCGCCCCATTCATTATCCTTCACATCTTCAAGCCGTCTTACAACTTTTCCAAATCCTGGTCTCGCAGCTTCATCAGGAAAAGCTTCTTGTAATTGCTCAAAAGTTATTCCAGGATTGTTTTTTACATAGCTTTCTATTACATATCGAACAGTAGGACATTTTCCTCCAGTAGGAACTCCATTCACCGTGAACTGGGCTTTGTTTTTTCCACTTGAAGTAAATGGAACAGAAGGATTCTGAACTACAGCAGATGCTCCAGTATTCATATTCTTTCTTTCGGAGCAAATAAATGAAAAACCTTTCAGTGCAGATTCAACAACATCTTTGTCGTAAGTTTTTATGAAATGTTCCGTCAAAAGATTTTTTACAAGCTCCTCTGAAATTTCTTTTTTTACTTTTACGACATCATTTTTGTTTTTGATTTCAGACTGAATAAAATCTCTTGTATTCTCTACATCAAAATTGTTTTTACTGAAAAGCTCCATTAATTTTATTCCAAGCTCGTTGTCCTTTTCAAAAGGAATTTCCAGGCAATCATTTTTATTGTCAGAATGATTGTAAAAATACAGATACAGTTTTTCACAGACAAGAATACCGATTGAAAGTCTAAGGTCTGTGTGGCTCATATAGTTTAAAAGCTGTTTTTCAAAGTCATCATTTTTTGAAAGTGAATACTGCTTTAATTCCACAATAAATAAATAAATCCCTGCCGTCCTTGTTCAAAATGATGTCGGGAATTTCCCTGTCTGTAGAGCCTATATGAAGTTTCCGCTGCGAATCAATTTCATTAAGAATCTTTTTGAAACCAAATATTTCGGAAAAATAATTTTCCCAAAGAGCCTGAATTTTATATTCAGGTTGATTATAAAATTGTGAATGCTGAGCCACCAACAAATTCCAGTCTTCAATATAACTTCCGCCCATTGCCAATCATCTCCTGTTTCTATAAATTGAAAACACTTCTATTATAATAAACGAAATTAGATTATAAATTTAATTTTTTAACAAATAAAATATTTTGCAACACAAATTTTCTCTCCTTAACAAAAATTCTAAAAACTAGTAATTGTAAGTTACTGTTCTTGATTGGTTAAATCCATATTCAATTGGAATTTCCATTCCTAAATATGGAGAATCATCAACAATTTCACCAGAAAACGCATATCGGGAAAGCAAACTAGGACATTCAATTATTTCAGCGTCATTTTTAAACCCATTCATTAATTGGCTATCCTCTGAAATTTTTCGCCAGCCACGCTCGTCCATTTTGCATACTACTACAATTTCTTTGTGGCAAACACCCAAAATAAAATCTGCCTCGTTCGCCTTTTTTACGTCATCAATTGGCCAGTATTTGCGAACACAGTCCCAGCGAGACGCTCTTCCTGCAACTTTTATGCCTTTGCTCAATTTTTCGTATGATTTGTTTATACATACAAAAATTACCTTTCCGTTTTTTGAATCAAAAATACCGGTTGCCATGTTTTTACCTCCATTTATCATTCATAGTTATCTTCTAGTGGATAAGATCCAAATTTTCCATTATCACGAAATAATTGTCCTGAATTTCCAAGAAAGGAAGAATCATCTGAATAAATAGAACCTTCCCAAATTCCACTCAACATTTTGACTGCATGAATATCATTTGAATATTTCTTTTTATCCCAAAAATCCTTATTCTTACATTCTCCAGTTATATGCCCTATAGAAGCAACATAAGATGCTGAATGCAATCTTAAATCTCCATTGCTACAATGATTACAATAAAATTTATCATAATCAAGTTGTTGCAATATTGAACATCTGCTTTTCCAGCTTGTATGATGCTCCAAAATATGATTCTTTATTTTTTCTGCTGCAAATCTAATACCACAAACAGGACATTCAAGTATTAAATCATAATTTAAATTTGAAACAGCACTTTCTTCAATAAATATTTTATTAAACTTAGATTTTAATATACTTTCTTTTTTATTATAAGTAATTTTTATATCAATCAAATTACTGTTCGCATATTCAATTGCTTTTTCAAAAACAGATTCATCAATTATAACATCATATTCAGAGCAATATTTTTCAATTTTAACTGGCTTTTCAAATCCCGTCTTTTCTGTCAAAAAAGTTTCTTGTAATTGTTCCGCAATTTGTAATGCTTCGTGTTCTATAATACGCTCTGTTTTATATGTAATTATATATTCGTTTTCATTGTTTGCTACTAGTCTAAGAATTAATCCCTTTTCTTTTAAGCACTTGTTTATTTCAATTTCATTATTAGATATAAAAGTTGAATAATCTTTATCAAATTTTTGCGGAATATTTTCTGTAAACAAGACAGGAACATACTTATTATTTACTATAAGCGGTCTACGAATAAAAATTTCATTTGGCAACCTTTCAACAACATATCCCTGTAAACTTTTTTTATCATTAATAAGTTCAATATATTCTAAAAGGTCTTCCAACATTAAACATGATTTTATATTAAAATATAATTTAAAATTGGAATTAAATGCTTTATTCATTTCATTGAATGAAAAGCAAAACAGTTCTGTTAAATCTCCCCAATTTATATATTCATTTATGAAAAAATTTATATATTCTCTTGTTCTTTTAGCAACTTCTAAATCATCATTTTTTTGCTTGCTCATAAAACATCTTTTTCACTCACTTTATCAGTTTCAATAAAAAATCTTCTGCATGGCTTCTTTTTGAGGAAACCATGCAAAACAAAAAAACTAACTTTGTTTTTTTAAGTATATAGATTTTCCATCTTTTGAAAGTATCATTGTATCACTAGAAATTTCATAAGTATAATAAATAGAAACAGGTGATGTTATATGTATAGTTTTTGTGGACTCATCATAAGTTCCTGGCTGAGCCGATCCTGCCACCAAAGAGCATATCCCATCCTCATATAAATACAGGTATACACCTCCAACTTCCCAAACAGTTCCAGCTAATGATGATGTGGAATTTTCATCACTACTGTCGCCCCCCCCCGGAACTTCCGTTGGAACAGCTAGCAACCATTACAGCAACAAGAAAAGCCGCCATAATACTTTTAAAAACTTTAATCATAAAATTCTCCTTGCGTTCCTGCATTTTCTATGCAACCACGCCGTTTTATTAGCTAATAGACTATATTTTAGCACAATTTAACCATGCGTCAAGCGTATACAAAAAGAAAAAAGTAGCTTTTAGAATATAAACAATGGATTTACAAGACACATTTATTAGCAATCTGAAAAGATTCCGCAAAGAACAGAACATGACGCAGGAAAAACTTGCGGAACTTTGCAAGACAGACACTTCATACATTGGGCAGATTGAAACAAAGAAACGTTTTCCTTCTCTTTCGTTTGTTGAAAGAATCGCCGCCTCACTTAAAGTTGAGCCTTACAGACTTTATATGCCGCAAGACTCAAGCAATGATTCTGTTTCTGTGGAAGAACTAAAGCTGATTGAATCTGAAATCCTGCGCGCATTAAAGACCGACATAAAAAAAATCGTAAAAAAGCACGGTCTGTAAAGGCGCAGAATTTTCAATCCTAGAACTTTGCAGTTCCGCCGATTTTTATAAGTTGAGGATAACCTACTTCAATATTCGCGCCGAATTTTTCAGTAAAGAAATATGAAGCTCCAAAGTTTATTCCAGCATAGAAATTTGTTCCGTTTTTCTTGATTGATTCTTTTTCAGTTTTATATTTATAGCTGACAAGATAACCATCATAATTATAAACTGGTTCGTAACTAGGATATTTGTAATCAACTTTCCAGTTCCAGAATTCAAGTCCAAGGCGAAGTCCTGCGTACAAATCAAGTTTTTCTACAGGAACTTGAATATGATAGTTTGCAAGCGCGCCCAAGTTGATGTAATTCATTTCGCCTTTCCATTCGTAGTCAGGAACATCTTCAACTCCGAACGAAGCAGTTTCTTTCATCTTGTCCTGAGAATATCCGATGAATCCGCCAAATCCAAGAGGAAGCTCGCCAAGCTTTTTTGTGTATTCAACAGACGCTTCAAGATACGGAACTTTCATAGAGCCGTCATAAGGCAAACTTTTCCAGTGCCTAGAAAATCCAATGTCGCCACGGACAATAAAATCTCCTTCCTCAATTCCCGCTCCATAGTTCTTCCAGTCAACATTCTGAGCCTGCATAAAGCACAAAGCTCCCAAAAGACAAAACCCAGCAACCAATAGCTTTTTCATAAAAGCCCTCCAATAAAAATAATATAACTTAATTCCATTCTCCCCGACTTTTGCCAAGAAGAAAGAAGCGATTTTTTACAAATTATAAGAACACTTTTTCATAAAAGGTCGCAAAACAAGCGACTTTTTTACAATTAAACTGGCAGCTTCAACCTTGACGATAAAAATTCTTTTGAATAGACTAAAAGAATGAAAGATAGAATTTATTTTAACAACGGCTGGGAATTTTCTCCGTCATTCAATGAAAAAATGTTGGATTCAAAATACAAGGGAAAATTCGAGCAGGTAAGAATTCCGCATTCAGTTTGCGAAACTCCTTTTAACGGATTTGATGAAAGCGAATATCAAAAGCTGAGCATTTACAGAAAATTTTTTAAGACAGAAAAAGAATGGGCAGGGAAAAAAATTCTTCTTACAATAGAAGGCGCGGCTCATCAGTGCGATGTTTTTTTAAACGGAAAATTTCTTGCAAGGCACAGTTGCGGATATACAGCTTTTACAGTTGACTTGACAGATTCTCTTTTGCCGGCAGGAAGAAACAACCTGCTTGCATTAAAACTGGACAGCCGCGAGTCTTTAAACATTCCGCCATTTGGATTTGTAATCGACTACATGACTTACGGAGGAATCTACAGAGACGTTTATCTTGATATAAAAAATCCTATTTATATAGAAGACATTTTTATAAAAACCAAGGCGAGCCATTTTGAAACAGAGATAACTTTGAATTCTTCTGACGCGGAAGGATATTCAATTGTTCAGCGAGTGGAAAGTTCAAGTTCTGTGGTGGCGCAGATAAACACAGGCGTTCCGGGAAACAAAATTCTTACTGCGGCGGACGCACAGCCGGTTCATCCGTGGACTCTTGAGCAGCCGGTTCTTTACAATCTTGTTACAGAACTTATAAATCCAAAGGGAAAAATTGCAGACAAAAAAAATGTAAGATTCGGATTCAGGGAAATAAAATTTGATGAAACCGGATTTTATCTCAATGGAAAAAAAATAAAGCTTCGCGGACTAAACAGACATCAGTCATACCCTTACGTGGGATACGCAATGCCAAAGAATATCCAGAAAGAAGATGCCGACATTTTAAAACTCGAGCTTGGCGTAAACTACGTAAGGACTTCGCATTATCCGCAGAGCAAATATTTTATAGAAAGATGCGATGAACTTGGAATTCTTGTGTTCACGGAATTTCCGGGCTGGCAGCACATTGGCGACGATGCCTGGAAAGCGCAGGCTTTGGAAAATGAAGATGAAATGATTTCGCAGTACAGAAATCATCCTTCAGTCTTTATGTGGGGTGTAAGAATAAATGAAAGCAAGGACGATGACGAATTCTACAAGGCGACAAATTTCCTTGCGCACAAAACAGACTCAACTCGTCCAACTGGCGGCGTAAGATGCATCAAGAACAGCAACTTGCTGGAAGATGTATATACTTACAACGACTTTAGCCATTCAGGTAAAAACGCCGGAAGCCTTGATAAAATCAAAGTTACAAAAAGCCACGGCGGATATTTAGTAACAGAACATTCAGGCCATATGTTCCCGACAAAATCATTCGACACTGAGCAAAGAAGAACTGAGCACGCAATAAGGCACGCCACAGTTCTTGACAGCGTTGCAGGACACGATGACTGCGCAGGCTCAAGTGGCTGGTGCGCCTTCGACTACAACACTCACAAGGAATTCGGTTCCGGGGACAGAATTTGCTACCACGGCGTAATGGATATGTTCAGAAATCCAAAGCTGGCAGCCGCTGTCTATAAAAGCCAGGAAGATTTTACAGGGGATTTTATTGAAGTAAATTCCAACATGAGTATCGGAGAATACAACGAAGGACTTTTAGGCGACCTGTGGATTTTTACAAACGCTGATTCCGTAAAGCTTTTTGTAAACAACACTTTTATAAAGGAATTCAAAGCGTCTGATTCACCGTTTAAAAATCTTGCGCACGGACCGATTCTTGTTGACGACATAATCGGAAACAGGCTCATTGATGAAGAAGGAATTTCTGCAAAGAACAGTGAAAAAATAAAAGAGCTGATTTTTGCAATAAAAAAATTCGGGCAGAACAGTCTTTCTGCAAAATATAAACTGGAAGCCGCAAAGCTTTTTGCAATGCGTGTTATTTCGAAAGAAAAACTAATTGCACTCTTTGGAAAATACATAAGCAACTGGGGCGGAGAATCTTCTTCTTATAAATTTGAAGCAATAAAAAACGGCAAGACTGTAAAAACGCTTGTAAAGTCAATGTGCAAAAATGCCTCTTTAAAAACGCAAGTCAGCCGCACAATTTTAATAGAAGAAGAAACTTACGATGTTGCAGAAGTTCATTTGCGGGCAGAAGACGAAAACGGAAACCTTCAGTCTTTTATACAGGAAGCTGTACTTGCAGAAGCAGAAGGCGCAATTGAAATAATCGGACCACAAGCAGTTTCTCTTAAAGGCGGAATGTCAGGAATCTACGTAAAAACAACTGGCACTGCCGGAAGAGGAACTTTAAAAATAACTGACTGGCAAGGAAAAGAAACCAAGATTAGTTTTACTGTAAAAATTAAAAGATGACAAAAAAATTGCCGTGCATATCAGATTTGCGACTTGCACGGCAACAATATTTAAATGCCAATAACAAAATTCAGATTATTCTGTTAGTTTGCGTCTGGATGTTTTTTAAACCAAGCGTCCCAGGCAGAATCAACATTTTTACAATAGTCATCTTTTTCTTCCTTGGAAATAAAAGCAGCCTTGTATCCATTCTTGATAATCTCTTTTATTTCGTCCAAAGAGAAATTCTGATCTTTGTAAATATTCCAGTATTCATCAATAAGCGAAACTTTAAAGAATGTAGGATCATCTGTATTAAGAGTAACAAAGACTCCCGCATCATAAAGTTTTTTTACAGGATGATTTTTCATATCGCCGTTGAATTCTTTTAGGATAAAAATATTGCTTGTAGGGCAAACTTCAAGCGGAATTTTATTTTCCGCAAGATACTTCATAAAATCAGCATCTTGAGCAGCGGCGATTCCGTGACCAAGCCGTTCAGCCTTGCAAAGTTCCAAGCTGTCTTTCATGGAAAAAACGCCACAGCTTTCTCCTGCATGAGTTACAACATGAAGTCCGTTTTCTTTTGCCTTTACAAAAACATCCTTGTATTCCGCGGCAGGTCCTTTTTTTTCATCTCCACCAAGCCCGATTCCAACGATATAAGGATTTTTTTCAGCAAGCACAAGGTCTAGATTTTTCATTGCGTTTTCCACGCCAAACGAGCGGCTCACATCAACAATGAGTTTTACAGTGCGCCCGGAATTTTCTTTTATGCGCTCAATGTTTTTTTGAACAATACTGATCATGTCGTGGAAACTCCAGCCTTTCTTTAAATGCGAAGTCGGACTGAAAAAAGTTTCGCAATAGATAATATTATTTTTATTCAAGTAAGCTTCAAAATCCTTGAACATATATTCAAAGTCATTTATGTTTGTAAAATAAGATTGGATTTTTATAAAGGAAGAAAGAAAGCCCGTCAAATCATCGTATTCAAAAAGAGAATTGAATTCCTCATCTGACATATCCTGATTAAAATTACGCTTATAAACTTTCTTTACGGTTTCCCTGCTTAAAACAGCCTCCTCATGAACATGGAGCTCGGCTTTTGGAATACTTTCCAGCAAATCATAAAATTCTTCTTTCTTCATGTAAAAGATATTATAACACAGAATGTTAAAAATCAACAGGATAAATTTATCAAAGGCAGGGCAAACGCATTATAAATAATTTAAGTAAAGTTTGCGGGAAGGAACGGTTCCCGGGGCAAAAACACTCTGATTGTTGCGACCGCGTGAGCGGGCAATTCTATAGTTGCTTTGCAACAATCAGCGTGCAGCGCATTATTGCGCGGTTTTGAACCAGGAAACCGTGCATGGCAGCCAGTTTTGTGCTGAATACATTTATAATGCGTTTGGTCCGTTTATCAAAGGCAATTTTACTTGACAGCGCATTTTTTCCATAGTATTTTAATATTGCATGATTCCTTGCCAAGGCTTTGTGAATCTGCAAGGAATTATTTATGTCAAAAAGACTTTACGTTGGAAACTTGAGCTATGCAACAACACAAGATACATTGAGCTCATTGTTTTCTGCTTATGGAAATGTTGTTTCTGCAACAATTATTATTGACCGCGATACAAACCAATCAAAAGGTTTCGGCTTTGTTGAAATGGAAGATCCTGCGGAAACAGACAAGGCAATTGCCAAGCTTGCAGGCAAAGAAGTTGACGGACGCAAAATCCGCGTAAACTATGCAGAAGAAAAAAAGCCTCGTGAGCGTTCTGGATTTTCAAGAGACAGCGGAAAAAGATTCGGTTCAAACAATCGTCGCAGAAACGGAGACTACTAAAATAATATGGGATTCTTTCCGAATGAGTTTTCAGAATATCTAGCTCAAGACTGCAACAGGGCGGATTTTATACAAGAATGGCTTGAAAGCCGCGGTGTAAATTCCAACCGTGTTGTAATAGACGGAAAGAATCACATTTTAGTTCAGTTTGGTTCTTCAAGCTACAATCCCCAGTTTAAAATAAAAACTGTAATTGCCCACCATGACAGAGTTCAAGAAAGTCCAGGCGCAAACGACAACAGCGCGGCGGACTGGCAGCTCATGAACTGGGCGGTGTGGCTTAAAGATTATCCTTCGTTCCATAATGTAAGAATTTTCTTTACAGACGGAGAAGAGCTTGGCTGGACTGTAACAAACCAAGGCGCATTTGGAATTGCAAAAACTTTTCAGCGTCTTGGAATTACAAACGATGATGTTTATGTTTTTGATGCTTGCGGACGTGGGGAAATTCCAATTCTTTCAAAAAGCGGATTAAGTTCTCTTGCTTCTGCAAAATTCAAATCGCAGTTCAATGACCTTTACACAAGAACACAAAATATTTTAAAGCGCGCCACAGACGGCAGATGGATGACTCTTCCAGTTCCATACAGCGACAATGCGTCTTTTCTTGCCTGCGGAATTCCAGCGGTCGCAATTACACTTTTGCCAGCAGAAGAAGCCTCGCTTTATGCAAGAAAAATCAACAGCGACAAGTCTCTTGAAGATGCGGTGATGAACAGAGAATCCTCAAAGCAAAAACGCATTGAAGAAAACATTCCGGACTTTTCATACAAAGAGCACCTGCCCTACACTTGGCGTCTTTTCCACACACAGAATGACAACATAGAATCGCTGACTCCTGCAAGCTTTAAAGTAATGGAATCTATTTTAAAATCCCTTGCAGAAAGCAAAACTCCCTGCTAATTTTCACTTTGCCTTTTAGCCGCATTTTTTGAATTGTAAATAAAAACAAGAATTGCTGTTCCGATTATAATAAAATATCCTGCAACGCTAAAAATATCTGGAACCTGATCAAGAAAAACAAATCCAAGAATTCCTGCAAAAACAATATTCGAATAATCATAAATTGAAATTTTTGAAGCCGGAGCATTGAAGTACGCGTTTGTCATTCCAAATTGACCGCAAGCAGCTCCAAGTCCCGCGCAAAGTAAAATCAAAACTTGAGGCAAACTCATAGACGCATGGAAAAAGAAAACAAAGGGAACAGCAAGCAAGCTGGAAAAAAGTGAAAAGAACACAATTATAAAATCGCCGCAAACATTATACGAATGGAGTTTTCTTACAAAGCAAGATGCAAAACCAGCTCCCATTCCGCCGACAAAAGCAAAAAGAGCTGGAAAAACTTTTACAAAATCAAATGTAGGCTTAATGACAAAAAGCGAGCCGGTAAAAACAACAATCAACGAAAACGCAGAAACAAAATTTGGCTTTTTACCAAGAATAAAAATGCTTGCAATCACAGCAAAGAATGGCGACATTTTATTCAGCATAGCGGCGTCAGAAATATTCATAAAACCCAAAGCATAAAAATTTCCAAAAATTCCAAGGGAGCCGACAGCCAATCTTAAAAGCAAAAATTTCCAAGCCTCACGCGGAACATAAAAAACCGACTTATCCTTTTTAGCCTTCATGTACAAAGTTGAAAAAGCAACAAAAAACGCAATGAGATTTCTAAAAAGAGTTTTTTGGACAAAAGGAAGATTTCCTGCCAAACGCACGCAAAGTCCCATTACTGCAAATCCAAATGCGGAAAATAAAATCCAGCAAACTCCAAGCTTTAAATTTTCTTGATTTTCCATATTTGCAAGATTATAGAACCTTGCATTTTTTTTGTAAATTAAAATTCGGCGGAAATTGAATTTATTCAAAATGAAGTTTATTATAAAACAATGATTGAAAAAAACTGGACAGCAAACGAAAAGAAAACTCTAAATGAATTTTTACGGCAAAAAATTCCAGAACTTCTTGAAGGCGAAATTTCCAACAGCAAAATCAGACGTTTAATTGTTTCCGGCGCAGTCTACATAAATTCAAGGCAATGCAGAATTCCTTCATTTAAAATAAATTCTGGAACCGCAATAAAAGTTTTAATTGACAAGGAAAAATTCTTTTTTGAAAAACAACCGGAAGACGCAGATTTTGAACTTACAGAAAATGATGTTCTTTTTGAAGATGAATATTTAATCGCAATAAACAAGCCGCCTTTTCTTCCAACCGAGCAGACAATCACAGGTCAAAGAAAAAATGCCCACGACTGCACGGTAAAATATTTGTGGCAAAAAAATTCCTCTCTTAGAAATCCACCTTACGTTGGAATAATGCACAGGCTTGACAGAGAAACAAGCGGAATTCTTTTATTCACAAAGAGCCGAAGTGTAAACAAAGACATTTCTGAAATGTTTAAAACCCGCGGAATAAAAAAAATCTACAGAGCCGTCTGCACTGGAAAACTTCCTGAACAAAAAGAATTCACAGTTGAAAATTTCATCGCGCGAATCTCACCAAAAAGCTCGGCTTGCAAAATGGGAATTGTTCCAGAATCAAGGGGTGGACTTTTTACAAAAACTGATTTTAAGATAATTTCAGAAAAAAACGGTTTTATTCAAATTGACTGCCAGCTGCACACAGGACGCACACATCAAATAAGAGTTCAGCTTTCAAGTATGAATCTTCCAATTGCAGGTGATGAGCTTTACGGCGGAATAAAATCAGACAGAATAAAGCTTCATGCAAGAAAAATAGAATTTGTGCATCCGGTTTCAAAAGAAAAAATTACAATCGAATCAGAAATTCCAAAAAATTTTTTTACTGAAAAATCAGTCGCCCCAAATGCCAGTCTTTAATTCTTCAAAAGTTTTTTTCCAGCTCTCGTAGCGCGCCTTTGAAATTTTTCCTTCTTCAACAGCTTTGCAAATTGCACAGCCTTTTTCTTTGACATGGGAACAGCTCATTCCAAAACTGCATTTTCCAATAAACGGAAAAAATTCTTTGTAATAAAGCGCAAGATTTTCCGCGGAAATTCCGTGAAGCAAAAAAGTTTTTACGCCCGGAGTATCGATTATATTTGCGACCGCATCTTTTCTTCCGCCCATAAGAGCTTCATTCAGCTGAAGATGAATCAAAGTCCCTTTTGTAGTTGTATGGGTTCCCTTTCCGTATTTTTTAGAAAGACTGCCGGTTTTTAAAACAACATTGTTATCAAGAACATTTATTATAGAACTTTTTCCAACGCCGCTTTTTCCAACAAAGGCGCAAGTTTTGTTTTCAATGAAATTCGCAAGCTCCTCGATTCCTTCTCCAGTTTTTGCGCTTGAACGGATTATCTTGTAGCCCATTTCTTCCCAGTTCAAAAGCCTCTCTTTAAATTCATCAGACTGCGAAAGCTCATATTTATTGCAGACAATCACTGGAGTTATTTTCTGAAAATCAGCCTGAACAAGCGCACGGTCAATAAAACGCGGCTTAAACGGAGGTTCATCGGGAGTTGTAACAATCAGAAGATAATCCAAGTTCGAAGCAAGAACCTGAGGCTGTCTTTTTTTTACATTCCAGCGGACAAATTCATTTTTCCGAGGAACAAGATTTTTTATAAGCCCTTTTTCCTCTTCAAGGGAATCATCATCAAGCACAACAATGTCTCCAGGCGCAAGCGGATTGTAATAGCCTTTTCCGTCCTTTAAGATTTTTCCTTTTAAAGAACATTCGCGGATAAAGCCATCATCACATTCAACTTGAAAAACATTTTTACTTCCGTCTAAAACAAGTCCATTCATATAACTAATAAAAGTAAAAAAGAAAACTCAAACTGTGTCAAGGGGAAAATTTTGTTAGAATTATTTTGAAAAAACAGTAAAATGCTCTTGACCAAATTTGTTTTAGAGTATATGATACTAATCACGTTGAAAAACGGATGGGCTACTAGCTCAGTAGGTAGAGCAACGCCCTTTTAAGGCGTGGGTCTCGTGTTCGAATCACGAGTAGCTCAGTAAAAGGCACTTGGTTTTCAAGTGTCTTTTTTTATTTTAAATTAATTTCAGTAGAAGAGGCAATGCAAGCAGCGCAAAAGGAACAGCCCGAGAAGATGTTTCCGCAAAAGCAGTAACGCAGTAAACAATCTTGCTCAAGCGTCCTATAAGAATTTACACCTTTACCTGGAAGTGGCTGAACACCATTCCGAAGCTTGCCCTTCCTTGAGTTACAGAGCGAAGATTTGTTGAAAAGCCGAACATTTTTGCCATTGGGGCTTTTGCATGAATTACACTTTCGCCTGACTTTTCATCCATGCTAACAATCATTCCGCCACGCTGTGTAATCTGGCTCATTGCGTCTCCAACAAATTCAGCAGGACATTCAATATCAACTTCCATTACCGGCTCAAGCAGTTCAGGAGTTGCAGACTCGCACGCTTTGTCAAACGCTTCGGCAGCGGCGGCTTCAAATGCAAAAGTAGAAGCTGTAAGCTCATCATATTTTATGTCAGTTACAGAAACCGCAATGTCTGTGCAAGGGTAACCCATTCGTATTCCAGAAGTAAAACAGCTTTGAATACTCTGTTCAATTGCTTCATAAATTTCTTTTGGAATTAAATTGTCATGCACTGCGCAAGTATAAGAATTTCCAGCACCAGTTTCTCTTGGTTCAATATGAATCGTGAGGCAAGCCGCATTTTCTTTTCCGGCAAGAACTTTGCTGAACTCTTCCTTATAATCGGCGGCAGTAGAAATTGACTCTCTGTAAGTAACCTGCGGAGAACCAACCCTGCACTGAACTTTAAAGTCGTCTCTGATTCGGGTAACAAGAACATCAAGGTGAAGCTCTCCCATTCCAGAAATAACAAGCTGTCCTGTTTCTTCGTCATCGCGGAAAGTAAACGTAGGATCTTCACGGCTAAGGATTTCAAGAGTTTCCTGAAGTTTTGCACGGTCGCCCATTGTTTCCGGCTCAATCGCAATCGAAATAACAGGCTCCGGAAATTTTACACTTTCAAGAAGAACTGGCATTCCTTCGCTACCCAAAGTATCTCCGGTCTGCGCAAATTTCAAGCCCACAAAAACCGCAATGTCTCCTGCGCTTACACTGTCCATCTGCTCCATCCGGTTTGCATTCACACGGAGAATTCTATTTACACGCTCACGCTTTTTTTTGCCAACATTGTAAACCTGAGTTCCAGTTGAAATTTTTCCAGAGTACATTCTTACAAAGCAAAGAATTCCTGCCTCGCGGTCATACTGAATTTTAAAAACAAGACCAGCCGGAGTCTTTGAATCAGGATCGCATTTTACAAGAATTTTTTCCTCTTCATTTCTCTTTACATGAATTCCTTCAGCAGGCGGAACTTCATCTGGCGAAGGAAGATAAGCGACAACCGCATCAATGAGAGGCTGAACTCCCTGATTATGCCGGCTTGAACCGCAAAGGAACGGAACAAGCGTTCTGTTAATTGTAGCTTTGCGCAATGCAGATACAAGTTGCTCAACAGAAATTTCCTTGCCTTCTATATAAAGGTCTGTAAGTTCTTCATCATTTGAAGCGACTGTATCAACAAGTTTTTCCCGCCATTCCTGTGCAAGTTCTTTGTACTCATCGCTGATTTCTGATTCTGTAAATTTTTCTCCTTCAGTTTCTGAATCCCAGCAGATTTCTTTCATTTTAAGAAGATCTATAACGCCTTCAAAGTCCTGTCCGCTTCCCATAGGAATTTCAAGGGCAACAGGCTCGCAGCCAAATTTTTTGCGAACATCTTCCATTGCTCCAAAGAAGTCCGCACCGACTCTGTCCATTTTGTTTACAAAGCAAATGCGCGGAACATGAAATTCATCAGCCTGCTTCCAGACAGTTTCAGTTTGAGGCTGAACCCATCCAACGGCGCAGATTACGGCAACAGCTCCATCAAGAACACGCAAAGAGCGTTCAACTTCCGCAGTAAAATCAACGTGGCCTGGAGTGTCAATGATATTTATTTTGTAGCCTTTCCATTCAGTTGTGATTGCAGCTGAAGCGATTGTAATTCCACGCTCTTGCTCCTGCTTCATAAAATCCATTGTAGCCGCGCCGTCATCAATTTCACCGATTTTATGAATTTTTCCAGAGTAATAAAGAATTCTTTCTGTCGTGGTTGTTTTTCCAGCATCAATGTGAGCCATGATGCCAATGTTTCTCATTTTTTCAAGCATATAGATTTCCAAAAATAAACGCGAAATTTTTTTAGTATTTTAAAAAAATACACACCAGATGTCAAGGCAACGAATTTTTCCAAAAGTTTATTTCTTTACATTTCAAGATGATATGATATAATCAATTTGGAATATTTAAAAATTCAGTTTCAGCGGTTTTTAAATTCAACAACTGGAGCAAGAGATGACAACAATTTTAATAGTTGATGATTCTGAAATTGACAGAGCGGTTTTAAAAAACATACTGGCAAGTTTCTACAATGTAATTGAAGCAGATTCAGGATATGCGGCGCTTGATATTTTAAACAATCCGGCATTAAAAATTGACGGACTTATTATTGATATAAATATGCCTGGACTAAGCGGGTTCGAAGTGCTCAGTCTGCTAGACAAGTCAAAGCATTCAGGAATGATGATTCTGCTCATTTCTTCAGAAGCGAAAAAAGACAACATTATAAGAGCCGCAAATTTCGGAGCGTCAGGATTTTTCAAGAAACCTTATGACAGCAAGCAGATTCTTTCAAAACTGAAATCAATATTCGCAAAAAAAGTTCTTGCGGCTTCAATGCTAAAAGGAACTGTATCAGATAAAGAGTTAAAGGCGACAATTCTTTACGCGGACAAGCTTCGCCGTGTTTATCTTACTTATCTAAAAAGTGAAAAAAAGAACGACGATCTTTATATTCACGTAACTGAAATTGTGCATATAATGCTTGAAAATTATTTTGCGACAAAAGCTCCAAAAGATCTCACGCCGGAAGGAATTGAAATAATCAGCCGCGCAGCATATTTTTATGACATAGGCAGAATGATTGTAAGCCATGAAAAATTCAAGGTTTATTCCCAGTCAGAAATCGATGACATTCCAGAAACGCACACAATTGCAGGAGCGGATTTTGTTGGCGTGAACAGCTCGCCAAGTGTCGCATATTTTGTAAAAGTCTGCTCTGACATCTGCATGCACCACCACGAACGCTATGACGGAAGAGGAATGCCTCATGGTCTAAAAAGCAGCATCAACAACATCTACACGCAGATGTGCGCAATCGCAATAGAATTCTGCATAAACTTTTTTTCCGCAGAAGAAATAAGCGCAGCCGAATTCAACATGGCCATGAACACAATTTTAGAAGATAAAGACGCATTCCGGCCAGATGTAATAGAACTTCTTAAAAACAGCCAGGACGACATTCTCGCCTGCTACACATAAAAAAAATTGAATTTTCTGCGGATAATTCGTATAATCGATTTATGAACTACGGATTTTTCAGAGTTGCAAGCGTTTCCCCTTCACTTTCTGTGGCGGACTGCAACTTCAACTCCAAGCAGATAATTGAACTTGTAAAAAAAGCTCAGGACAAAAAAATAAAGCTTCTCGTTTTCCCGGAACTTTCCATTTGCGCCTACACTTGCGCAGATTTATTCACACAAAAAACACTTCAAGAAGAGTGCTATATCGTCCTAAAAAATATTTGCGAGGAAACAAAAAACTGCAATATTCTTTTTTGCGTAGGACTTCCTGTTGAACTGGACTCGGAGCGATTCAACTGCGCAGCTTTCGTTTTCAAAGGAAAAGTTCTTGCTTTAATACCAAAATCTTTTATTCCAAATTATTCTGAATTCTATGAAAGCCGCTGGTTTGCCTCATTTTCTGAAAACACTGTAAAACAAATTTCACTTTGCAAAGGCTTGGAAGACATTCCGTTTGGCACAGATATTTTTATTCAGGATGAAAATGACTCTTCCATAAAAATTTCCGCGGAACTTTGCGAAGATTTGTGGGTTCCGTTTTCACCTTCAACAAGGCACGCATTAAACGGAGCTACGATAATTGCAAATTTAAGCGCAAGCAATGAAGTCGCAGGAAAAGCAGAATACAGACGGATTCTTGTGACAGGACATTCCGCAAAAACAGTAAGCGCATACATTTACGCAAACGCAAGCCACGATGAAAGTTCCACCGATATGATTTTCAGCGGACACAGCATCATAGCAGCAAACGGAGCAATAAAAGCCGAATCCGGTCTTTTTGAAAACACGCAGGAATTTCTTATAGCGGACATTGATCTGGAAAAACTCACGCAAGACAGAATCAAGTCCACAACTTTTTCTAGAAGCACAAGTTTTGCAAAATCTGAATACAAGACAATTTTTGTAAGCGGACTTCAGCAGGAACATTTTGCAGACAACATAGACGAGCAGCTTTATGAAAAAATTGATCTTCATCCATTTGTTCCTTCTGATATTCAAAAAAGAAAAGAAAGATGTTTTTCAATAATTGAAATGCAGTCGGAAGGACTCGCAAAACGGCTAAGGCACATTCATGCGCAGGGAGCAGTCATAGGACTTAGCGGAGGTCTAGATTCAACTTTGGCGCTTTTAGTATGCGCAAGAGCTTTTGATAAATGCAACATTTCAAGAGAAAAAATTTTTTCTATAACAATGCCCGCCTTCGGAACAACAGACAGAACATTCAACAACGCCTGCCTGCTTGCAAAGGAAATGGGAACAACCTTAAAAGAAATAAATATAAAAGACGCTGTGATTCAGCATTTTAAAGATATAGGGCAAGACATAAACACACACGATGTAACTTACGAAAATTGCCAGGCACGCGAGCGTACTCAAGTTCTTATGGATTTTGCAAACAAGTGCAACGGAATTGTAATCGGAACAGGAGATTTAAGCGAGCTTGCTCTTGGATGGTGCACTTACAACGGCGACCAGATGAGCATGTACGGCGTAAATTCCAGTATTCCAAAAACTTTAGTCCGCCACCTTGTTTCTTGGTTTGCGGACGAGGCATTTGAAAAAGGAAACAAAAATCTTTCTGATGTTCTGAATGATATTCTTGCGACACCTGTAAGCCCGGAACTTCTACCGCCTTCAGAAGGAAAAATAAGTCAGAAAACAGAAGAAATTGTAGGTCCTTACGAGCTTCATGATTTTTTCCTTTACTATGTTTTGCGCTGGGGATTTTCTCCACGGAAAATTTATTTTCTTGCACAAAAAGCTTTTCTTGGAAAAGAAGACAAGGCGACAAAGACAATATACACAAAAGAAATCATCTTAAAATGGCTAAAGAATTTCTACAAAAGATTTTTCAGCCAGCAGTTCAAAAGAAGCTGTATGCCGGACGGAGCAAAAGTTGGAACAGTAAATCTTTCGCCAAGAGGAGACTGGAGAATGCCTAGCGATGCAAGCGCGCAGATTTGGATAAAGGAAATTGAAAAATGCTAAGCTATCAGCACGAATATCACGCCGGAAATCTTGCAGACGTTTTAAAGCACACTTGCCTTTGCCTGATTTTGGATTCTCTTTGCAAAAAAGAAAAGCCTTTTACAATAATAGACAGCCACTCAGGTGCCGGAATATTCAGTCTTGATGACGAGCGGATTTTAAAGACAAACGAAGCAAAAGACGGAATAGAAAAAATATACAGATTCTACAAACGGACTTCGCAGGAATTTCCTCACGGACTAAAAGAATACATCGAGCGTGAATCTTCTTATCTTGAAGAAAAAAAATACGCAGGAAGCCCGGAACTTGAAAGCCTTTATTCAAGAGACAAAGACAGCCTTCATTTTGTAGAAAAACATCCGCAAGCGCTTGAATCATTAAGAAGCAACATGAAAGACCACAAGGTCATAATTCACAATGAAGACAGCTACAAAGCACTTTGCGCGCTCACACCACCACTAATAAAACGCGGACTTGTTCTATGCGATCCAAGCTACGAAGATGCAGATGATTACAAAAAAGTCTGCGACGCATTAAAAACTGTAAGAAAAAAATGGAACACAGCAATTATCGCGCTTTGGTATCCGCTTTTGCTCCGCAGAAAAAATGAAACCTCTCAGCTTTTAACAGAACTTGAAGACTTCTGCAAACTAGGAACAACTCCCTGCGAAAGCTTTAAAGTTGAGCTAGTCACAAAAAATCCAGAGGAAACAAAAACAGAGTCAGGCTCTCATCTTTACGGAAGCGGAATGTTTATAATGAATCCGCCATGGAAGCTAAAAGAGGATATGGAAAAAAACTGCACATTTATAAATAAAATCCTCGAAATTTTGTAAACTTAGTCATCGTACCACTCTTCTCTTATTGAGATCGAGCCAAGGTGAAGCAATTTGCTGTAAGACGGGGAATAGCTTGAATCCCTGCCAACGGAAACCGCCCACATATCAACATACCAAACTCCATCTTCGGAACTGCTAGACCAATTTACATCCTCATCGCTTGAAACCGGAAGCGGATTACCGTTGTCAGTTTTCTTGAAGTCAAATCCGTACCCTGAGCCGGAACTCACATTGCGCAAAGGTTTTCCAATCAAAGTTATGCCGCTTGAACCAGCAACATAGCTTTCCATTGCAGAAGTTCCGTAGCAGACAACAGCAGAATATTCAGAAGAACCTTTTATGCTATTCAGGCGGATATAAACATAGCGGTCATCATTTTTTTCTGGAATCAAAGGAGTTTGGTTATAGGAAGAAAATAAAAGCGTCTTATAGTTTCTTGAATTTATAATATTTGTTGCCGCAGCCGAAACATCACTGCTTGAGTTCAATGAGTCAATCGAACTTTGCGCGCTGACCATTGTAGAATAGTTATTATAAATCTTGTAATAGACTTCAGTTCCAAGAAAAGAAAAATCGGACGAGCCGTAATCAGAATTGTCGCCTTCTTCATTGGTCAAAAAAGAAAAATAAAGCTGAGGTCTATCAGTGCTTGTGTATTTTGTTGTGTGCCCGTCAGTTTTTGGCGGCTCAAGGTAATAAAAAGTATCCAAACCGCAACTGACAAAAAGCATGGCAAATAAAAAAAAGGCGGTTTTTAATTTTTTTGCAAAACAAACACCGCCCATTTTTTCTTTATAAAAATACTGATTTTTAGTCAATTTTTCCTTTTGCCCTTAAATCAATAAGGCGGCTTTCAGAAAGGTTTGCCCACTCGTATCCGCTGTAAGAATCAACAGTCTTCTGGTAAAGTTCCGCGGCATTAGAATAATTTCCTGAAAGTTCTAAAACTCTTGCAGCGTTAAAAAGCGCATGGGACGCAAGGTAAAAATCCTTGTCATCCGCAGCAGCCTTATAATAAGCCACAGCATCATCATTTTTAGAAAGCTCCTCTGCGCAAACAGCTGCATTGTACATACATTCTGCATAAGTATAAGCCTTTTTAGAAGCATTGGCAGCCTTTAAGTAACAATCAAGTGCTTTCGTAAAATCTTTCTTTGCAAAGGCAATATCAGCATAAAGCATATTGGCACGAACGCCGGCAACATTCTTTTTTGAAAGATAAGGAGCAAGAGCTTCTTCTGCTTTTGCCTGACGTGAAGAAATCGCATCTTCCTCTATTCCGCCGGATTTTGAAACATAAGAATATTCAATTGAATCAATAGCAGCAAGATCTTTTTTCTTGTTTGAATCAGAAATTGCAAACACAACGCAAACAACTACAGCAGCAGCAACCAAAACAGCCACACCGCAAACGAATATTTTTCTATTTCTAATAATGAAATCTTCAATTTTTACATTTGCAGTAGCTTTTTTTCCCTTAGACATTTTTTACTCCGAATATTTTTTTATTATATAGAATATCAGTTTTTTTGTCAAAACCTGAAACTAAGTCCTGCGGATATTCAGCTCAGAAATAAGCTTTGAAACATAAGTGCGCTGAATATCAAGAATTTTTGCGGCGGCAGTCTGATTCCAGTTTGTTTCCCGTAGAATTCTTTCAACATACTGTTTTTTAAATTCCGAAAGCGCATTCTTTAAGCTACGGTCTTTCATAAGTGAAAGTTCTTCTGCGCAATTTTTAATTTCAGTGTTTTCCTGCAAATTTTCAGAATCCACAGGAAGCCGCAAGTCGTTCAGCTGAATAAAAGGCGGATTCCCGATTATACAAGCCCGCTCAATTGTATTCTCAAGCTCGCGGATATTTCCCGGCCACATATAAGAATAAATCGCTTTTTTTGCCGCTTCTGAAAATCCAAGAAAATCCTTGTGTATTTCAGCCTTGAATTTATTCAAAAAGAATTCGCACAAATCTTCAAGTTCGTCCCTGCGCTCACGCAAAGGCGGAACAGCAATAGGAAGAACATTCAGCCTAAAATACAAATCGCTTCTAAAAGTGCCTTCCTTTATCATTGCTTCTAAGTCGCGGTTTGTTGCGGCAATAATTCTTACATCAACTGAAATCGTATCGCAAGAACCAACGCGCTCAAACTTTTTTTCCTGAATCACACGCAAAAGCTTAGCCTGCAAATCAAAAGGCAGCTCACCAATCTCATCAAGAAAAATTGTTCCGCCGTCAGCCATTTCAAATCGGCCTTTTCTTGCAGAAACAGCATCGGTAAAAGCACCCTTCACGTGTCCAAAGAATTCCGACTCAAGCAAAGACGGACTTAAAGAAGCGCAGCTCACACGGACAAACGGCTTGTTTTTTCTGTTGCTCAAAAGATGAATCTGCTCTGCAAAAAGCTCCTTGCCAACTCCGCTTTCACCAGTAATCAAGACAGAAGAATTAATCGCAGAAGCACGCTTTATATTTTCAATTAATGAAAGAACAAGAGGATTCCGCGCAATAAAAGGATGATAGTCCTTGCCAGCGTCAACTACATACTGAAGCGCATTAAGCTGAACTTTATTTTTCCTGTAACGCAAGGCATTTTGGTAAGCAACAGCCGCCTGTTCGCCCAAAAGCTCAAGAATTTCAAGGTCGTCAGCAGTAAAGTCGCCGTTATTTTCCTTGTTAATCAGCTCAATAACGCCAACACAATCGCCTTTCACACTCATAGGAAAAGCAATCATGTTTCTTGTAACATATTTTGTCATGTTTTGAACTGTGGAATTAAAGCGCGGATCGCTATTTACATCATTGATTATGACCGACTCGCAATTTTCTGCAACCCAGCCAGCGATTGATTCTTTTTCAACAAGGATTTTTTTTACTTCGGAATTTTTAGGACCAAGACTGATATAAAATTCCAGTGAATCGATTTCTTTCCGCACAAGAAGAAGAGATGCGGCTTCACATTTTACCATAAGCATTGCTGATTCCAAAATTGAAACCAGCAATGTATCTGGATCCGCATAATTTAAATTTATGCGCGTATTGATTTCAATGAGTGACTTTAGCCTGTCTAAAGAAATCAAACTGTTTCCACTCATTGATTTTATTTTTTACTCTTCGTGACTCTTTACGCTGTCGCCAATTGTGTAAGCTCTGTCATCATTGCTAGAAGACATATACTGTGAAATTTCAGCACGATCCTGAGCTCTCTTGTATTCTTTTACAGAGAAAGCAACGCGCTCTTTGTCCACATCAATTGAAACAACATAAACATTAACTTTATCGCCAACATTGTATTTCTTTACAGCTTCCTCAAAAGGAACATCACGGTCATCGCTAAGGTTTGCTTTATTAACAAGACCTTCAATTCCATTAGGAGCTTTTACAAAAATTCCAAAATCATTGATAGAAGTAACTTCGCCCGCAAGAGTTCCGCCAACTCTATATTCCTCAGCAAAAGCCTTCCAAGGATTGTCTGTAAGCTGCTTTACGCCAACGCGGATTCTGTGGTTTTCTGGATCGCAGTCCAAAACAACAACATCCAAAGGCTGGTCAACTTTTATTTCGCTTCCAGGATGCTTAATTTTCTTTGTCCAAGAAAGATCTTCGCCAGCAAGGAAAGCGTCAATGCCTTCTTCAAGCTGAACAAATGCACCGCTGTTTGCAATCTTTACAACTTTTCCAGAAATCTTTGTTCCAACAGGATATTTGTCAGCAATTGAATCCCAAGGATTTTCTGTAACCTGCTTAAGACCAAGAGAAACGCGTCCGCCCTGAATGTCATAGCCAAGAATCATGCATTCAACTTCATCGCCTTCTTTTACCATATCAGACGGCTTGTTGATTTTCTTTGTCCAGCTGAATTCAGAGATATGCGCAAGACCTTCAATTCCCTCTTCAAGCTCAATAAATGCACCGAAATCAGGAACTTTTGTAACTTTTCCCTTTACAATATCATTTACATGGTATTTTTCTTCAAAGTGAACCCACGGATCTTCTGTAAAATGCTTAAGAGAAAGGTTGATTCTCTTTCCCTCTGGATCAAGGCGGATAACCTTAAGCTCGATTTCCTGACCTTTTTTTACAAAATCCTTTGGACGAGTTACGTGTCCCCAGCTCATGTCATTGATGTGAAGAAGACCGTCAAATCCGCCAAGGTCAATAAATGCGCCAAAACTTGTGAATGACTTTACAACACCTTTTACTGTGTCGCCAATCTTTACAGTCTCAAAGAATTTATCGCGATTTTCGTTAATCTGCTCTTCAAGATACTTGCGGCGGTTTACAACAACATTACGTTTGCCGTTGCTATAAAGACGCTCAACATAGAACTTAGACTTTACGCCGATAAGCTTGTCTTCTTTTTCAACTTTCTGAGCATCTGCCTGGCTGATTGGAAGGAATGCAGAAATTCCACCGCCAAGATTAACCATATATCCGCCTTTTGTAACAGAAGAAATAACACCTTCTACAGGAGTTTTCTGTTCAGAAGCAACCTTGAGTTCTTCCCAAAGACGTTTTTCATCGGCCTTCTGTTTTGAAACAATAGGACCATTTTTTCCAAACTGACTTACGAGATATACTGTAATTACATCTCCCTCTTTTGGAAGATTTCCAGCAAATTCAGATACTGGAATTTTTCCTTCTGACTTGCAGTTTACGTCAACGAATACAATATCATCTGTAACTTGAACAACAGTAGCCTTTACATTAGCACCGTCTTCAACCGGCTCCATGTTATTAATAGATGCTTCTAATTGTGTGTAAATGTTGTCGGAGCCCTGGGCACCATTCTTTTCCACTTCCTTTTCCATAGCAAACCCTTTTGATTTTATTTTGCTTTCGATTATTGCACAAACATCATTTATGGTCAAGTCAGAAGTGTCAATATAGAATGCGTCCTTTGCTTTTTTTAGCGAGCCTTCCGCCTTGTTTCTGTCCATTTCATCGCGCTTGATAATGGCGGCTTTTATTTCTTCAAGTGAAAGTCCGCTGACTCCCTGATCAAAACGCCTCTTTGCCTGAACATCAATGCTGGCATCAAGATAAAACTTGAATTCCGCGTCGGGAAACACAACAGTTGTCATGTCCCTGCCCTCGCAAATTATGCTAAGGCTTTTTACAATCTGCCTCATTCTTGAATTGACAAAATGCCGAAGCTCAACAAAAGAAGAAACTTTTGAAACATTAGCATCAACCTTGTCCTGATGAAGCAAATCGTCAACATCTTTTCCGTTCAGAATCAGCCTTGCATTCACATAGTCAAGCCTCTGCTTCTTTGCAAAGTCAACTACGGATTTTTCATCATCAAGATTTATCCCGGAATCAAGCAAAGCAAGTGTAAGCGCGCGGTAAAAACTTCCGCTGTTTAAATATGTAAGATTCAAGTCTTTTGCGACTTTTCCAGCAACTGTGCTTTTTCCTGTTCCTGCAGGACCATCTATAGCAACAACCATAACAACCTCTTTTTTAATTTTTGCAAAGTCTAAGAAGGGCTTTAACTTCGTCTTGAGTCAAATCCCTGAACTGCCCAAACTGAAGTTCTCCAACTCCAACGCAGCCAATTCTTATGCGCATAAGGCTTTTTATTCCCACTTCATACTTTTCAAATACACGGCGGATTTCACGGTTTTTTCCTTCAACAAGAACGATTCTCATTCTATGTGAATTAAGCTCGCGGGCATCTTTGCAGCGGTAGAAAACTCCGTCGATTCTGATTCCGTCCATAAAATCATCCGCAAGAAAACGCGGCATAGGAAGGCTTGTGTCCACAATGTATTCTTTTTCAAGCTCCGCGGAAGGATGTGAAAGTTTTGCGGCGAAGTCTCCGTCGTTTGTAAAAATAATAAGGCCGCTTGAAAACATATCAAGTCTGCCAACATTGTAAAGACGCTCCGAATAAGCTTCCTTGAGCAAATCCGCCGCAACAGGCCGACCTTTTTCATCGCTTGCGGAACACACGTATCCAGAAGGCTTATTTAAAAGAACATAACATTTTTTTTCTTCAAGGTGGATTTCTTTTTCATCAACACAGACTTTGTCTTGGACGTCGACTTTAGTTCCAAGCTCTGTTACAACAGTTCCGTTTACGGTAACGCGTCCAGCGCAAATAATCGCTTCGCTGGCACGGCGGCTTGCAACACCGCATTTCGCCATGTACTGCTGAAGGCGCATAACGTCTTCTTTTTTCTCTTTTGAATTATTAACGGGCAAGTTCGAACCTCTCGCTTTCTTTTTCATCAAGCTGCGGCAAATCGGCAATGCTCTGTAAATGGAAGAATTCAAGAAACTCTTTTGTTGTGCCGTACATGACAGGTTTTCCGGGAATATCTTTTTTTCCGACTTCCTTTATAAACTTTCTGTCAAGCAAAACACGCATCATGTTGTCCACATTTACATGGCGGATGCTTTCGATTTCCGCACGCGTTATAGGCTGACTGTAAGCAATTATCGACAAAGTTTCAATAGCGGCACGGCTTAACCTGCCTTCATTCTTTTTTCCATACCGCTCTTTTACAAAGTCAAAGCATTCTCTTTTTGGCGTAAGAGTCCAGCCTCCGATAATCATCGAAAGCTCAATTCCTGAATCCGCATTTGAATATTTTTCTTTTAGACGCTCTATGCATTCTTCAATTACATTAGGAGCCATCTTTGTTATCTTTGAAAGATTTTCAACAGTCTGAGGCTCGCTTTCCAAAAAAAGAACAGTTTCCAAAAGAGCAGTTTCTGTATCAAGATTTAATTCTGCCCGGCGCTTTTCAAGGTCATTTTCAGCTTCATCCAAGGTATCTTCCAAAGCCTCTATATTTTCATTTGGTTCTTTTTTTTCCTCTGAAATCATGCCGCTTTCTGCTTCCTGCATATTTTTATATCTCCAAACATTTTATTTTGATATATTTCAACTAAATTCAATTTTACTGCTTCAAGAATCGCCATAAAAGCGCAAATCACGTCAAGTTCGTTGCCTTTTCTAGTTATCAAGTCTGTAAACATGCATTCGCTTTTCTTTTCCAAAAGCTCGTTTATCAAGGCTATTTTTTCATTCGGAGCAATATCCTCGCCCATGTTCAAAAGACGCTCGTCTGGATTTACATTTGTAAGATTCCTAAAAATCTTCTGCATATCCTGAAGCAAAGCCCAAGTGTCCATCTTTTTCCACTGGGAATCATCTTCGTCAAACGGAAGCGTTCTTTCTATTTTTTTACGCTCAAAGCTCCATTCGCTCTGCTCTTCCTGCTCTTCCATTAAAACAGAAAGTTTTTTAAAACGCTGATATTCAATAAGCTGCTCAACAAGTTCTTCGCGGGGATCTTCCATGCTTTCGTCATCGTCATATCGGACTTCAACAGGCAAAAGAAGGCGGCTCTTTATGCACGCAAGTTTTGCAGCCCAAAGATAGAATTCGCTCAGATCCTGCAAGTCAAGCTCCACAGCATAGTCAAGGTAGTCCTGAAACTGCTCCGTAATTTCCGCAATCGGAATATCATAGATATTTATTTTATTTTCGCGTATAAGGCTCCATAAAAGATCAAGAGGTCCTTCAAATGTTCCTGCCATAAATTTTCTATGGCAAACTGTCCGTTCTTGTTCCATTTTGCACTCCGAAGCAATATTTTTAAAACGAACAATATTTTTCCACACGCTGATCCTTTAAAAGCTCCAGTTTTTTTCCGTAGAATTCTATGTCCGCTTTATTAACATCGGCATTTTTTTGCAAAACTTCAAGAAAAGGCGCAAGAACAAACGCTCTTTCTAAAAGACGCTCGTGCGGAATCACAAGATTTTCTTTTTTTACAGTCTGATTTCCAAAAAGCTCTATGTCAATGTCCAAGGAGCGCGGACCGTTTCTAACTTCAAGACTTCTGTCGCGTCCGAATTTCTGTTCAATTGAGTGGATTTTTTCAAGAAGAGAATCAGGAGTTCCGCTGAACTTTCCAACGGCAACCATATTATAAAAATCATCTTGCTCGCAGACATACATGGCCGCAGTTTTATATATGGAAGAAACTTCAAGCCCATGTATAAAATCCGCAAGGCAAGAGCAGGCTCTTTTTAAAAGCTCAAGTGAAGAAAACGCCCCGAAACTTTTATTAGAGCCAAGCCCCAAAACAACATGTTCCATAAATTTTAGAAAAGCTCATCTGGCACAGGCTTATCTTCTGAAGCGGCCTTTGCAAGGCTTGCTGCCTTTGACTTTGCAGCTTTTGCAGTTTTTTCTTCTGCGTCAGGAGCTTTTTCAGCAGGCTTTTCTTCTTTTGAAGGTGAGTCAACGATAGAGCCAGTTCCAACACCTTTTGCCCGCATTTCCTTTTCATACTGAAGAATCTGCTCTTTTGTTACAACTTCGCCCTCTTTTGTACGCAAAACCTGTCCAGGAAAAATCTTTTCACGCAAAGTATTTTCAAGCTCCATTTTAAATGCCGGATTATTTTCTATATAGGCAACCGCATTTTCCTTTCCCTGACCGACTTTTTCTTCTCCTCTTGTGTACCAGGCGCCGCGTTTGTCTATAAGCCCATGTTTTACAGAAGAGTCCAAAATAGATGCGGCAGAAGAAATTCCTTTTCCAAAGTAAATATCAAGTTCAACCTTGCGGAATGGAGGAGCAACTTTGTTCTTTACAATTTTTACACGCACGCGGTTTCCTACAGCATCCTCTTCGCCCTTGCCGTCAATTGATTCAATTCTGCGGATTTCAAGACGAATGGAAGAATAGAATTTAAGCGCATTTCCGCCTGTTGTAGTTTCAGGGTTTCCAAACATAACGCCAATTTTCATGCGGATCTGGTTTATAAAGACTACAATGCACTTGCTCTTTCCGACAATGGCAGTAAGTTTTCTAAGTGCCTGGCTCATAAGACGAGCCTGAAGTCCCATAACGGAATCTCCCATCTCGCCTTCAATTTCTTTTTGAGGAGTAAGGGCGGCAACTGAATCCACAACAATTATGTCAACAGCACCAGAGCGAACAAGGTTTTCGCAAATTTCAAGAGCCTGCTCACCTGTATCCGGCTGACTCACCCAAAGTTCATCAATGTTAACACCAAGATTTTTGGCATAAACAGGGTCTAAAGCGTGCTCAGCATCAATAAAAGCCGCAATTCCGCCAAGTTTTTGAGCTTCCGCTACAGCATGAAGCGCAAGAGTAGTTTTTCCAGAGCTTTCAGGACCGTACATTTCAATTACACGTCCGCGCGGATAGCCTCCAATTCCAAGAGCCTCGTCAAGCAATATTGAGCCTGAAGGAACAACGTCAATAGAAGCGGTGTCTGTTTTTGTTCCAAGCTTCATCAAAGAGCCTGTGCCGAACTGCTTTTCAATCTGAAGCCTTGCAGCCTCCAAGGCCTTTAACTTTTCCGACATTTCAACCGGAAATTTTTCTTCTGTCTTAGCCATTTTTTTCTCCAATATAACAGCAGGAATAAAATCTTAAACAAAAAGCAGCGGAAACTAAAACTCCAAAGTTCTTAATTTAAGATTTTATAACTTTATATACATTTTTTTTTAATTTTATGCACTGAATTCAAAAAAGTCTTTGGAAATATACCATAAAAAAAAATAGTTTTAAAGTAGAAAAAGAAAAGATACACAGAAATCATCTTTGTCATAAAACGATTCAAATTGAATTTAATAATGCGTTCAAAAAACAGCGGCGGAAAGAGAGGCGGCAGTCAAAAAATCAGCAAAAAACTTACTAACCCACTTGACAAATCCCGGGGGGGGTACAATAGACTTGCTGAATTTTTTCAGCGGAATCTATTGTTTTTAAGGAGCGGGCTTATGAAAAAGTTTGCTAAAATTTCAGCTGTGCTGGCTGCCATGGCGATTGCATTTTCTTTTGCAGGCTGCTCTGACGGAAGCTCCGGCGGCGGCTCTGACAGTTCAGAAATAACCGGCGGAGAAACTTCAGGCGGAGGAACTTCAGGCGGAAGTGGAGAAATTTCAAAAGACTTTGTAAAAATTCCGGCTGTTTCAATCACAGGAAGCGAAAGTTGGACACCGGAATCAGAAGTATTTGTAAGTAAACGTAGACTTGAGATAAAATCATTTTGGATGAGCGACCACGAAGTAACGCAGGCGGAATGGAAAGATGTAATGGGTAGTACTCCTTCTTACATGGCGAATGTAGACGGAAATCCGGACAACAACCCTGTAAATGAAGTAAGCTGGTATGATGCACTTGTCTACTGCAATAAACGTTCTATAAAGGAAGGCTTGACATCGTGCTACAAAATAAAAGATTCTACCGACCCGGACAAGTGGGGAAAAGTACCGACAAAAAGCGATGATACATGGAACGCCGTAACTTGCGACTGGAAAGCAAACGGCTACCGTCTGCCTACAGATGCCGAATGGGAATGGGCAGCACGAGGCGGAGAAAACTATAAATACGCCGGAAGCGACGATATAGATGATGTTGCGTGGTATGCAAAATATGAGTATGAGTATGACAAAGGAACAAGGGAAGTAAAAAGAAAGAAACCGCACGGCTACGTACTTTATGACATGAGCGGAAACGTATGGGAATGGTGCTGGGACTGGTGGAGAGAGAACATACCAAGCGATACGCCTGCTGAAGGTGTGCCGTCCGGTTCTCTCCGCTCTCTACGTGGTGGTTCTTGGTGCAACTACGACAACATCTGCTCTGTTGACAGCCGGGGCATTAAAGCTCCGAGCGAAGGGGGCAATATTACCGGCTTCCGCGTTGTGCGTTCATGCGAATAGCGTTTTTGCCCCGCGCCGGGCAATGTGTATAACTGGACCGCGTCTTTTTGGGCGCGGCAACTATAGCACGGATTGGTGTTTAAATGTAGTGCGCATCGCTGTTTTAATGCAGACGCATCAGTGCCGTCATCTAGGCTTATAGACGGAAAAATTCAGCCTTAGCTGAACCTTTCTGTATGACAAGCCATTTGCTTCACTTAAAACAGAAAACAAAACTTGCCTTTTTAGCAAATTTCAAGTATTATTTTTTTAGAAGATTTCTATAAATAGAAGTTTTCCACACACACAAACCGAGGTATTTTATGGCTTACAAAATTTCATCGGACTGCATCAACTGCGGAGCATGCGAAGGCGAATGCCCTTCAGAAGCAATCAGCGAAGTAAACGACAAGCGTCAGATTAATGCTGACAACTGCGTAAGCTGCGGATCTTGCGCTTCTGTATGTCCAGTTGGAGCAATCTCAGAAGAATAACAGCCACAAGCTGTTAAAGAACAAGGCTGTTCAGGAATATTTTCTTGAGCAGCCCTTTTTTTATGAAGCAAAAACTTTTTTTAATCGTAGGAACATTTTTTTCACTTTTTTGTGTATGGTCGCAAAGTTTTCCGCAAATTCCGTCTTTGGAATCGCGCGACTTTCTTTTTTCCCAGTACCAACAGGAAGTCCAGCAGTGCCAAAAAGATTTTTTTAAGTCAAATACAAGCGTTCAGGCTTTCTATTCATACAAAGCAAAAAAAGGCGACACAATTTTCACCATGGCGGCAAGATGCAGCATTTGGCAGGAAACTTTGTCAACCGCAAATTCCATAGAAAACAGCAGCGAGCTTCTTGAAGGCAAAACAATAATTCTTCCTTCCGCAAACGGAATTTTTATCCCGGAGTTTCCTGCTACTTCCATTGAATTTCTGCTTGCAAACGAGCATAAAGAAAAAATAATGCAAGGAAAATTTGAGCAGTACAAAATAAACGGAAGAATTTTCTATTTTATTCCCGGCGAAAGATTCAGTCCGGCTGAACGGGCGTATTTTTTAAATCCCGGAATGTCCATGCCGCTAGAAAAAAGCATTCTTACTTCCGACTACGGAAAACGGCAAAGCCCCATAACCGGCAGATGGCAGTTTCATAAAGGAATCGACCTTGCAGCTCCAACGGGAACTTCTGTATTTGCCTGCAAAACTGGAATTGTAAAATCCGTGGAAAGAGGAAACAAAATCTACGGAAACCACATCGTAATTTCCCACGCAGGCGGAATGGAAAGCTCCTACGCCCATCTTTCTGAAATCCTAGTCGAAGAAGGAGAAGCGGTTGCAACAGGACAGAAAATCGGAAAAGTCGGAACAACAGGACTTTCAACAGGGCCGCATCTTCACTTTGAAATAAAGCAGAACGGCTCTTCATTATATCCACGGTAAATACTTAAAATAAAAGAAATTACACTAGAAATATAGAAGATTTAAGATTATAATATCAACATGAAATCTTGCATTTCTAGGAAAAACAAAAAAGTTTTCTCTTTGATGCTTTTGGCTTTCTGCGGAATCTTTCTGTTAAAAGCCGAGCCTTTCCGTGTGCGCAAGACAAATTTAATTGCAATCGATTCACTTTTTGAAAAAAAATCAGTTGAAGCAGGCGTAAACGATGCAGTTGTAATAAAACTTCCGGAAGACAAGACTTTTATAGAAGGAATTGAAATTTCAATAAAAGTTCCAAAAATAGTCGCAGAATGGAGGGATTCCGTAGCATGGTCTTTGTATTCAGGAATTTCACCAGTTCCAGATGCAAAACTGATTGACTACAGCGGAACAAGAGCGGAAGTCGGAACGTTCGGTGAAAGTTTAAGTTTTAATATAAAAGTTCCAACAAAGAAAAACAATTCAATAAAAAGCGATGCATATTCATATATGGCGCAGATGATTCCTGCAAATGCCGACGGCTTTTTGTTCTTCAGGCTTCAGCTCGCAATGAAAGGCTCAAGCGATTCCATTTCAAAGTCAAAATTCAGCGTGTGCGCATATCCGATTCTTTCAAATGAAGGGAAAATTTCTCTTGCCATAAATTCTCCAGAAAACGAAGATGAAAAAGAATTCACTGTTTTTGTTGACGGAAAACAGTCGGAGCTTGGCAAAAAAGACATTCTTGTTCCAGCAGGAAGCCATAACGTAAACATCGTAAGCGGCTCTTATCGTAATGAAGTGCGCACTGTAAGCGTTGAGCAGGCAAAGACTTCAAGCATTGAAATTTCACTTAGGGAAATAAAGCCAATAATCAGGCTCATTGCGCCAGAAGGTACAAAAATAGCATTCGACAATGACGAATACACGGCTCCAGTAGAACAGTTCTATACAACAAGCGGCGACCACACCGTAAAATTCATTGTTGGCGACTACGAAATAACAAAGACAGTTTCAGCATTGGATGGGCGAAGCTACAATATTTCTGTAAACATTGACGCAACTATTGAAGAAACGGACGAATAAAGCCGCAAATTCAACAAATATTTAACCAACCATTTAAGTGTCAAGCACGGCAATGACATTAAACTATAAAACTTGAATTTCAAGCTAAACAATAAAAAAAACAATTCAAGAAAAACGGAATGCGCTCCGATATATAAATTACCAGGTGTTCAATTTATCCCCTCCCACCCATTGGAGCCTGGATGCCAAAAGGCATGGCCGGTGTAAAAGCCGGTCTTTTTATTTTAAAGACAGTTTGCTTTTTTAATGCAATTGGATTATCATTCTTTTAGAGGTAAAAATGCCAGAAACAAAAAACAGCCAGAACGATCAGATTAAAGAAATATGCATGCTTCTTTCAAAAATTCAGGACGAAAATCTTATATTTGATTTTTTCGGCTGTCTTTTTACAAAGTCTGAATTAAAGGATTTTTCCAAGAGATGGAGTCTTGTAAAGGAACTTGACGAAGGAACAACCCAGCGCGAAATTGCAAAAAAATACAATTTGTCTTTATGCAATATAACGAGAGGGTCCAGAGAAATGAAAAAGGAAAATTCAGCGTTCCAAAAAGTTCTTACCCTCTTGAAATCGCTGAAATAATAATAAAAACATCTCTAGTTCTTGTTTATAATTTTTGTCTGGGCTTTTCCTGTTGCAATTTCAATAAAGCGCACAAAAAGCGAGACCTTGTTGTCTTCATTTAAGTTTTCCCAGATTGAATTTGCAGTTTCTTCTATAGAAGTTCCGTCCAGTTCCAAAAGCTCAGGCTCACCTTCAAAGCTAGGAAGAGGATTTCCGTTCTGCATATAAGTGTGAATGTAGCGGCCGATTCCTGCGCGCGGATTTTCAAAGTCAAAAGTGTATCTGTTTACAGAAGATTCGTTTCCGCAGTCGCTCTTTAAAATCGACATTGAAAAATTAAAATTTCCATTCTCAACTTCAAGCAAGGCTGAAATGCGCGGTGTAAAATTCGGAGAGTCCGGCTCAAACATTCTTGACTGCAAGGATTTTTCAAAGCTAAGTCCATTTTTAAGTCCGTCATAAACTGTGTCAGTCTGATCGCCGTTTGTTACAATTGTCTTGGAACCAAGAACTTTTACAGGCGCGTAAATTATAAGGCTTGGATCTGTAAGTTTTGAAGGATCAAATGCCTGAGTGCGGATTCCGTCTCCATCTTCCACAAAAATTCTATTGCGGCTGTTTTCGCTTCTTCCCATAATCCAATAGGCAGAAACCGCGTATTTTCCGTCTGCGGATTTTCCAACAATAATTCCGCGTCCTGGATATTCATTTTTAGAAAGAGCCTCTTTCAATGTTTTTTGAATCATAATTCCTCCGAATAGATTTAGTATAGCATGAAATCGAAAGTTTGTGTATTGAAAGACAAAATGTGCAGGAAAGTTTTTATGAAGCCACTAAAAGCTTCAGTTTTTAGAGATGCACTTTACATTGACACTTGCATTTTACAATGATAAAATAGTTTCACTTCTATTTATATATAAAAAGGATGAATCTTCTTATGGATCAAGAAAACAAAATCACTGAACAGAAAACAAAAAAAGACAGTTCAAAAATCGGAGCTGTAATCATACTTGTAATTTCGGCGCTGGTATTTCTTCCCTTTGGAGCGAGCGCAGTTTTTCAGTCAATCTTTAACAAGCAGAAGGCAAGCACTTTCGGCTCTTACAACGGAAAAAACATAACTTATGAGCCAGGCACAAAGTTCTTTATTACGGTTTCAAATCTTGCGCAGTCATATCAGGCTGGCGGATACAAAGTTGACGAAAATTCATACTACCGCATTATGAGAGAAGCCTTTTATCAGACTGTAATCAACATGGCGTTCACTGACTCAGTAAAAAAATCAGGCTACATAGTTCCAAAAGAAGCTGTAAACAGATTTGTAATTGAAAGCTTCACAGATCCTTCAACAGGAAAATTCTCACAGAAAGCTTACAATCAGACAAGCGCAGTTGATCTTGAAAAACTAAGAAAAGACATTGAAAGCAACCTTGTTTACAAACGCTATTTTTATGATTTGTTCGGGGCTGGCAATGAAGTTTCTTTCAACGGAACTCCATTGTACGGACTTAAAAGAAGCGGCGCGGAAAAGAAATTTCTTGCTTCAATGGGAGCAGAAAAACATTCATTTGACGCAGTTGCATTCAGCACGGCGAACTTCCCAAAAGAAGAAGCTGTAAAATTCGGAAAAGAAAATGCTGAAAAGTTCATCAAATACGACCTTTCTGTAATCACAGTTGACGATGAGCAGGAAGCAAAGGCGCTTTTAAAGCAGATAAATGGAAACGAAATTACATTTGCTGATGCAGCAAGTGAAAAATCCCAGAAATATTATTCTGACGCAGAAGGAAAAAATGCAGGAGCTTACCGCTACCAGATTGAAAATATGCTTGACAATGTGGATTCACTTGCAGAGCTTGAAAAACTTCAGAAAGATGAAATCAGCGCAATTATAAAAACAAAACGCGGATATTCAATATTCAAGTGCGACGATTCTGTAGTTGCGGCGGATTTTGAAGACAGCACAGTTCAGGACGCAGTTCTTGGCTACATAAACTCAAACGAAAAAAGCTACATTGAAAACTACTTCCTTGAGATTGCGGAAAACTTTGTTTCAGAAGCCGCTATTTCAAGTTTTGACAGCGCATGCAAAAAGTTCAATGTGGAAAAATCAGAAGTTCAGCCTTTCCCTGTAAACTACGGAAGTTCAAGCATTTATTCTTCTGTTTCTGAAACTGGACCGCTCGCAAGAATCGCTTCAAATGAAGACGCATACAAGACAGCATTTTCTTTAAAGCAAGACGAAATCAGCTCGCCATTTATTCTTGGCTCAAATGTCGTTGTTCTTAAGTGCACAGGAATTCAAACTGACGAAGTGGAAGATGCAAGCGAAACTGAAATCCGCAACGCAGACTTGAACACAGCAAATTCCGCTCTTTTTGCAAATCCAAAAGTTGTAGACAATTTCTTTGCAACTTACATTACTCTTATGAGCGAAAACAAAAACAGGAAATAAATTGAACGAATCAGTTCAGGAGAAGCCCCGTCTGGTAAGTGCCGGTCAGGGCTTTTCTGTTTTAAAGACAGTAGAATACAAAGGTCGCTTTTTATATTCAAAGTACAATCCTGCAAAAGCAATTGAAACTTACATAGACAAAATGCAGGTTTTGAGCGGAACTCTCATAATAGCCTGCTCTCCTCTTCTTTGGTACGGAATTGAAAAACTAAAATCGCTTCTACCGGAAAATTGTGAAATCATCGCGCTGGAAAATGACGAGAACCTTTTTGAGCTTGCAATGCAAAACGACAGCGCAGGCATTCCGTTATTCAAGTTAAATGAAGGCGAAAAAATAGATTCATATGTAAGAAGCATTTGCAAGGGCGGAAGCATAAAGCGCGCATTGAAAATTGACTTTAGTGCGGGAGTAAATTTTTCAAAAGAAAAGTTTGATTTTACAGTCAACGCAATAAGTGAAATAATCGCCACATTCTGGAAAAATAGAATCACACTTGTAAAATTCGGGCGTCTTTTTTCCAAAAACTTTTTAAGGAACATTGCGCATCTTGAATATACAAAAACATTGGAAGATGTTGCAAAAACAGTTTCAAAACCGTTGCTAGTTTTGGGTGCAGGAGAAGGACTGGACACTTTGTCGTATTCAAGTTTTTCCCCAAACGACTTTTTTATAATCACAGTCGATGCCGCTCTGTCTCCATTACTAGCAAGAAACATAACGCCGGACGCAGTTGTTACAATGGAAAGCCAAATTGCAATCGAAAAAACGTTTCTAGGTGCAAAAAACAAAAACATTCTTTTGTTTGCGGATTTATGCGCAAGACCTGAAGCCACAAAAATTCTTGGCGGAAATATAATCTGGTTTGCGACAAAATATGCGGATGGAATTTTCTTTGACAATCTAAAAAAAGAAAGCGTCATTAGGAATTTTATTGAGCCAATGGGTTCTGTTGGGCTTGCGGCAACATACATTGCGCTAAAAATAAGAAGCAGTTCTTCTATTCCAGTTTTTATTGCAGGACTAGATTTTAGCTATTCCATAGGAACAACGCATGCAAAAGACACAATGGCTTTAAAACAACGTTTTATAAATTCCAACAGACTTACTCCAATAGAAAACTACGATGCGGCTTTTTCCATGTCGACGCAAACTGTCATGTCAAAAAACGGAAAAAAAATATGTAGCACAAAAATTCTTTTGCAATACGCCCAGCAATTCAAGCTGATGTTCCAAAATGAAAAGAATCTTTTTGACTGCTCAAGCACAGGAATAAAACTTGGAATACCCCAAAGAAACCTTTTTGCGACAAAAGGAAATTTGCAAAAAGAAAAATGCGAATCGCATAAAAATATTTCTAGCTTCTGTGAAAAGGAAAAAAGAAAACTTGAAGAACTTAGAAGCCTGCTTTCAGATGGAGAAAAGTCGCCTTTTAGAAATAACTTGCCTGAAAAACTTTCTCTTAGCAAGCAGATAAAAAAAATTGCAGAAGAACGGGAGTATCTTTTTCTGCATTTTCCTGATGGCTACAGATTCAAAATGGAGCAGTCGTTTCTAAAAAGAATCAGGGCAGAAACAGATTTTTTCATAAAGCAGCTTGAAATCGCCATGAAGGAAAACAAGCCGCTTTAATTTTTAAGAATCTTCTTTTTCCTTTAAGACAGCAAGGAATGCGCTCTGCGGAAGCTCCACATTTCCAGCCATAAGCATTCTCTTTTTTCCAGCTTTTTGCTTTTCAAGAAGCTTGCGTTTTCTAGTTACGTCTCCGCCGTAGCATTTTGCAAGAACGTCTTTTCTAACAGGATTTACAGTTTCCCTTGCAATTATCTGGCTTCCGATCGCACCTTGAATTGCAACCTTAAACTGCTGGCGGGCAATTTCTCCTTTTAAGCGTTCACAGACAACTTTTGCGCGCTCAACAGCACTCGGTCTGTAGCAAAGCTGAGCCAATGCGTCAACGGGTTTTGAATTTATGAGAATATCTATTTTTATTAAGTCAGTCGGACGGTAGTCAATAACTTCATAGTCAAAACTTGCATATCCGCGGCTGTAAGATTTCAGTTTGTCATAAAAATCAAAAAGGACTTCGGAAAGCGGCATTTCATAAGTAAGTTCAACACGCTTTTCGTCAAGGTACTGCATATTTTTTTGTGTTCCACGCTTTAGGCAGCAAAGTTCCATAATAGAACCAAGATACTCGGCAGGAGTTATTATTGAAGCTTTTATATACGGCTCTTGCGACGACTCTATTTTTCCTTCAGGATAGTCAGCAGGATTGTCTACAAAAATTTCTTCGTGGCCGGGAATCTTTACCTTGTACTTTACGCTTGGAGCTGTAAAAATTACAATCTGGTCAAAATCCCGCTCAAGGCGTTCCTGAATTATTTCCAAGTGAAGCAATCCCAAAAAGCCGCACCTAAAGCCGTTTCCAAGCGCAAGGGAATTATCTTTTTCATAAATAAGAGACGCATCGTTAAGCTTAAGTTTTTCCATTGCCGCTTTGAGTTCTTCGTAGTCATTTGAATCAATCGGGTAAATTGAAGAGAACACAACCGGCTTTACTTCCTTGAATCCTGGCAAAGGAGAAGCGGCAGGCTTTGAAGCAAGAGTTATAGTGTCGCCAACGCTTACATCGCTTACAGTTTTTATTCCGGCAATAATGTAGCCAACGTCTCCAGCTTCAAGGACTCCAGTTTCTTCATATTTAATTTTGAAAACACCAACTTGCTCTACTTTGTAGTCGGTGTTGTTGCTCATAAAGCGGATTATATCGCCAGTTTTTACGCGTCCTTCCATTACTCTCAAATGGACGACAACACCGCGGTACTCATCATAATGGCAGTCGAAAATCAAAGCCTGAAGCGGAGCATTCACATCACCTTTAGGCGGCGGAAACTTTGTAACAATGGCTTCAAGCAAATCGTCAATTCCTTCTCCGGTTTTTGCGCTGACAAGCTGAGCTTCAGAAGATTCAAGTCCCAAATCATGGTCGATTTGCTTTTTTACAGATTCAACATCCGCGCTTGCAAGGTCGATTTTATTTATGACAGGAACAATTGTCAGGTCATGTTCCATCGCCATGTAAAGGTTGCTAACCGTCTGGCTTTCAACACCTTGGGTTGCATCAATAAGAAGCAATGCTCCCTCACAAGAGGCAATCGCACGGCTTACTTCATAGCTAAAGTCAACATGTCCCGGCGTGTCAACAAAATTCAGTTCATAGTCATGTCCGTCTTTTGCCTTGTATGGAATTGTAACGGCCTGGCTTTTTATTGTGATTCCGCGCTCGCGTTCAATATCCATGTTGTCAAGAATTTGATTTTTCATCTGGCGGTCGTCAACAATTTTTGCTTTTTGAATAAGCCTGTCCGCCAAAGTCGATTTTCCATGATCAATGTGAGCTGTAATACAAAAGTTCCGTTTATACTTTAATTCTGTCATCTTTATTCCTTTTTATTTTTTCAGTTTAGTTTTAAAAATAATATGGGCTGTCCAACCCTGCTGAAAATCCAAGGCTCACATCAAGATAGCCATTCTTTCTTTTTTTTGCGTAAAGCTTTATGTATGCGGCTTCTTTTTCAGGACTGAAATCAATTCCAAGCAGTTCAATAGGATCATTTTCACTGAATCCAGTTTCATCTGCGACAGAGCCTTTTATAATTCTTACTATAGAATACTTTTTTTTGTTTGAAGGTGAAACTCTTACCATCTTCATTCCAAACATAGGATAAAAAGAATTTTCAAGCGAATCACGTTTAAAAAATTCATATCCTGGAGATGACGGACGTTTTTCAAGGTAAACAATTTTCTCAGATTCAGTTCCATCTGAAGATAAAATTCCAAGTTTTGTTATAATTCCAGAAGGCTGTTTCATAAACGCAATCTGCAGATCCGAAAGCGAATTAATTTTCTCGCCATTAACAGAAATCACAACATCATCTTCTTTAATTCCTGCACGGTCTGCGCTTCCGCCCGGCAAAACATAAAAAACGGCAACACCTTCATTCTTTGCGCCTGAACCAGGAAGCCGTTTTGTCTTTCCGTAAGAAGCAATCCAAGGATGCTCGCGTTCTCCTCCATTAAATAAAAATGGAAGCTCATTTTTTAAATATTCAACTGGAATTGCAAAGTTAAGTCCCTGAAAATTCTGAACTCCAGCAAAAACAACGGCCTGAACTCTGCCCTTTTCATCAATCAAAGGTCCGCCGGAATTTCCGCTGTTAATAGCTGCGTCCACTTGAAAAACAGTTCCAGCCGTAAAAAGCTGTCTGTCCGTGGAAGAAATAATTCCGCTTGTCAAAGTTTTTTCAAGTCCCAACGGAGAACCAATCGCATAAACTTTATCACCCACTGAAAGGTCGCTACTAGAGCCAAGAGCAAAAACATAAGGAGCATCTATTTCTGTTTTTAAAAGAGCCAAATCCAAAGTCTTGTCATATCCAACAACTTTGGCAGGAACTCTTGTGTCGGGGTCTTCTGCAAGTTTTATATAGAGCCTTGAAAATCCCTCATATTTTTTGTCAACCATGTCTGCAATAACATGATGATTTGTTACAATGTATCCATCTTTTGAAATAAAAAATCCGCTTCCCAAAACAGCATCCGCATAGCCTATTCCTCGCTGAATTTTTATTCCCTTGTCAACAAAAACAGTTACCGTGCCCTTTATCATGTCGGAAACACTTGCATTTGAAACGGAAGGAACCGAACCGCCCGGAACATTTTTGTAAGCCAAAGTTTCAAGCTCAGCTTTTGATTTTGGAATTGAATTAAGCTCAGAATATCCTGCCGCTTCCAAAGACAAATAATATCCAAGCGCATCAAAATATTTTTCTTCATCTATAGCACGAATGCAAGATTCCACGCAAATTTTAGTTGTCTGCTCAAAAATTTGCTTGCATTTTTTATTTGAAGAAATTTTATCATACAAAATTTTTGCGCGCCACAAAGATTTTATTTTATTTTCTGTTGAAAGTTTTTCAACAAGATCGATTTCAATGTCAACTGCGCGTTCTTCACTGTAATCAACAGGAACAAAAATTTCACTGCCGCCTTTTATTGTTCCACAGGAAAAAACAAACAACACACAACCAATAGCAAAAAATAAACTGAAAAGTTTTTTAATTTTTATTTTCATTTTCTATTAAAATTCCAAAGTCAAATTTTTCAATGCGGATACAAATCACTGACTGAGTTTCGTTTTCAACAGTAATCATCGAAAAGCCTTGAACATTTTTTTTGTCAAGCTCTAATTTTGCATTTTTTGCCAGCGCAGAATATATTTCAGGATTGAAAGAATTATTTTTCAAAAGCCAGTAAAAATTTGAATCAGCGTCTTTATAAACAAAAAATTCTTCTTTTCCGTTCGTTACTTTCTGAGGAATATTATTTTCAAATTTCACAACAACAAGATTTTTTTCTGGAACTGTATAGAACATTGATTCTTCAGAAATTCCGTCTGGATAAACAACATGGCGGACATTCCATTTTCCATCTCCGTCTGTATCCCAAGAAGAAATTTTTCCGTTGTTCTCCAAATATTCTTCAGTAAAATCAGGAATCGTATCTTTATTTCTGTCAATCTGAATCATTCTAAGATAAAATTCTGCGTTTTCAGATGGAAGCCCAAAAAGATTTTTTACAACCTGCCTCTCATCTTCAAGCGAATGAAAATTCACTTTTTTCTCTGAATCAACTGAATAAAATTCTGTGGCTTCAAAAATTCCGTCTTTATCAAAATCAACAGTTCTGAAAACCGGAATATTATTTTCAAAATGAGCCTGAGCATAAAGCGTTCCGTCAAATGAATAATACAATGCCTGCTGAATATTTCCATTTAAAAGAACAAAACGAATTTTTTCATTTGAAGAAGTTGTAATTTCAAAATCAGAAGCACAATCAAGAAGTTCTGCAACATTTAACTTTTGCCCATCATTTTTTACAGCTGGAATAAAAAAGTCAAAGCCAAATTTTTCTGAAATTTCAGAATCACGTTCAATCAAAACAGGAGACCACCTCAATGTTTCTGGAACAAAATTAAATTTTTCAACAGGAATTTTTTCTTGCACAAACTCTGCATAATTAAAATACGGAAAATTTGCCCAAGAAAAATTCATTTTCATTTCTCTGCAGTATCCAGAAACCGGAGTTCCAAAATCGCACTGAACAGTCCATTCAAGTTCTCCATCCTGGTTTTCATCAAATAAAATTTCTTGAGGACGTCCGCGTGAAAATTTTACAATTAAATTTTCAATTCCGTCATTGTCAATGTCAAAAGAAAATGAACCAGAAAAAGCTTCAAGGTGTTTCTTTACATTATCACAAGAATCATTTTCAGAAAGCCGCAAAATAAAATTCTTAAAAAGCTCATAGTCAATTTTTTCATCTGCAAAGTCAAAAATGTAATCAACTGCTTCCTGCTCGCCGATAAGATTTTCACTCAAAGCTTCCTGGGCATAAAGCGGATGTTTAAATCCTTTTGCAGTGAAAGATTTTAAAATTCTGTTTTTATTTTCACCAGAAGAAAACAAGGCGGAATAAATTTCAAGTTCTGAATTTTCAGGCTCACGCTGCAAATAAAAATCCAGCTGGGAAACAAAAAATGAAGCAAGCCTTTTTACAGTTGAATCTGAATCGTTCGGATTTTCATTTTTAAAAAATACAAGCGGAAACCTTGTGTCAGAAGGATAAATTCTTCTTGCGCCGTCAATTTTATTTCGAGCCTTAGAAACAGAAGAAGAATCTTTCAATCTGTAAAGGCATTTTATCCTAATAAATTCAGAATCAGAAGAATACAAAAACGGCTGACTGTCCAAAACATCCAATGACTCGGACATTTTGCCAGTATCGCAAAGAATATCCGCATACAAAAGGCGCGCGTTGTCGCGGTTGTAATTTGACCAACTGTCATTTTTTATCGCCTTTTCAATCAACGGAAGAACCGCAGCTTTTGTTTTTTCCAGGGCATTCTCAGAAACAGCATACAAATACCATAAGTCCGAAATTGAATCATCGTATGCAATTCCAAAGCAAGCCTGGCTTTTTGCAGCTTCCCAGTTTTTTTCAAAAATATAATTTGAAGCAGTTTCCAGACAACGCAACGCAGTCTTTTTATTTGCAAGCTTTGAATTTTCATTTTCAGCAAAAGAAAAATCCAAAAAATTCAAAAAGGCAAAAACAAATAAAATTCTTTTTAAAAGATGCAGCGATTTCAATTTTTTATTCTGTTGCATTTTCATTTTACAATCCAGTTTTTAAAGCCAAAAAGACTTCCCCACACACAGCAAATTTCCTGAGAGGAATTATTTTTTTCTGGGCAGATATTTTGAATCAGTGGAATTGAATCTCTCAACTTTCCAGTTTTCCAATCATCCAAAATTTTTGAAACCTGCCTAAAAGAACCGTCTGCATTTTTCACAAAATCGTCCGGCTGCCTGCTTCTGAATACAAACGGGAACTTCAAATTTTTCAAGCAAATCTCAGACGAATCAGTTCTTAAAAAAATTTCATCATCATGCGAAAAAACTTCAAAAGAAATTTCTCCAGCCTGATAAATTCCATTTTTTTCTATTATAACAAAAAAAACGCTTTCTGTCGCTACTTTTCGTTTCTTTTGAATTAAAAACCTTCCGTTGCAAAATGAAAATTCAAGTCCGCCGCATTCTGAACAGCCGGCATTTTCAAAACATCCAGAAGCCAAACAGGATACAAAAGCGTAAGGAATTCTTTCGGAAGCTTTTACAAAATCTATTCCTTTAAAAATTATTCTGACTTTTATTGCAAGCGGAAGTGAAGAAAATTTTTCAGCATCAAATGAAAACTTCTCATTTTCAAATTTGCAGTCAATCTTTAAAAGTTCATTTTCAGTAAAAAAAGAAAGAGCTTCATTTTCCGCACGGCTTTTTTCAGCCAAAGAAAAAACTGCATTTTGCCAGCCAGAAAATTCATTGTCTAAAAAAGGAACAAGCTTATTTCGGATTCGATTTCTAAAAATTTGATTGTCAAAATTTGTGCGGTCAGTTCTAAAATTTATTTTTTGAAGTTGAAGATATTTTTCAATTTCACTTCTGGAAATATTTAAAAGCGGACGGACAAATTTTTCACGCGTCATTGGAATTCCGCAAAGATTAGCCGAACCTTGCAAAAAACGCATGGCAAGAGTTTCTATCTGATCGTTTTTATTGTGGGCAAGACACACAAAAGAAATTCCTTCAGTTTTTATAAAATCTGAAAATTTTTCATACCGAATTTTTCTAGCGGCATCTTCAACTGAAGTCTTAAGTTTTTTTGCAAGAGAAAAAATTTCACCTGGAGCCACATCATAGCGAACGCATTTTACACCAAGGGAACGGCAAACGGATTCAACATAATCGGCATCATCAGAGCTTTCCTTGCTACTTCTTATATTATGGTTCACGGTAACGGCTTTCAGCTGAATATTTAAGTTTTTTTTCAAAGCGACAAGAAGCGAGACTGAATCGGCACCGCCAGAAACCGCAACTCCGGCGCAAGTGCAAGAATCAAGATTTGTGTTTAGCTCGGAAAGACACAAATTTAAATTTTCTAAAACTCTAGCTTGAAAATCCAAAATAAATTCCATACTCGTAAGACTAAAAAAAACACAACAAAAAATCCCCCTGCAAAACACAGAGGGATTTTATTCAGAAATTAAAAATCTCATAATATGATTTTTAAAAACTGATTATTTTTTTGGAGGTGCAATAGAAACAACGAGAGCCGCAGGATCAGAAAGAACTTCGATTTTATCACCAAGATTAAAATCAGCAATTGTAAATTTCTGTCCAATCTCAAGTTTAGAAACATCTGCTGAAATAAATTCAGGCAAATCCTGTGGAAGAGCCTTTACTTTAATTTCAGGAACGTGCTTAACCATAAATCCGCCTTTAAGAACTCCAGCAGCAGTTCCAGAATAACGAATCTTATAAACAAAAGTAAATTTCTTCTGACCACTTACAATATGAAAATCAGCATGAAGAGATTTGTCAGTTTTAATATCATATTCTGTATCTTTTATAAATGCTTTGTTTTCAACACCATCAATTTTCAAAACGATAAGTGTAGTTTTTGTAATTGATCTCCATGCTTTTGAAAATTCATTGGCATCAATTTCAAGCATAAATGATTCACCTTTTTCATTGTATGCAACTGCCGGAATTTTTCCCTGTGCACGAATTTTTTTTGCATATTTTTTTCCTGATTCCGTGCGTGTAGTTGCATTAATAACAAACTGTTCCATTTTTAGAACTCCTTACAAATTTTAAAATATGTATAAAACTGGGACGGCTGGACTCGAACCAGCGGAATGATGGCACCAAAAGCCATTGTCTTACCACTTGACGACGTCCCAAAATATATGTGGACTAAAAACTTATTCTTCAGAAGAACCAGTTTCTATATGTCCCGCATTATATTCTTCAAGAATTTTGGACTGAATCGCATTGCGAAAGTCCGGGCTGATTGGATGAGCAACATCCTTGTACTCACCATTTGCAGTCTTACGGCTTGGCATTGCAATAAAAAGACCAGAAGATCCTTCGATAATCTTTACATTGTGAACAACAAAGCAGTCGTCAAATGTAACAGTAACATAAGCCTTTAGCTTTCCTTCGCCTTCAACTTTGCGGATCCGAACATCTGTAATCTGCATAACAATCTTCCCTCTTTATAATAAAAATCTATAAAACCGCAGACAAAATGCCTATGATTTTCTTTCATCAAGCTGCAAAACTTGCATTTTATTATATCAGCCGCCTAAACAAAGCGCAAGATTGAATTCTTTTTCAAGAAGAACTTTCGCTTTTAAAGCCGTTTCTTTTTTTTCAAAAATGCCGAACACAGTCGAACCAGAACCGCTCATGTCAGCAAAATCCGCACCACAAGACTTGAGCTTAATTAAAGCCTCAGCAATTCCTGCATATTTTTCTGAAACAGGAACTGTAAAGTCATTTTTAAAGCTCCAGTTTTTTACTGGCAGATTATAAATTTCTTCAAGTGAAATTTTATTCCGCCTGCGTTCCAAATCAAGAGTTTCATCCACAAGAGCATAAGCATCTTTTGTAGAAACACCGACATTTGGAAAAACCAAAAGCACAGAAAAATCACTTCTATGCTGTATTTGCCTGACTTTCTCTCCACGACCTTCAACAACAGCTGCAAAAGGTTCAAACTTGCTGAACCGTTTTCCGTCCTGCGCAGAAAGTGCATAAGTAAAGAAAAAAACATCGCTTCCGACTTTTCCTGCAATTGCAGAAAGAGAATCAATGCCTAGACCAGCTTTAAATAGATTGTTCACGGATTGAATAAAAGAAGAAGCATCACTTGAGCCGCCCCCCAATCCACCGCCGGAAGGAATTCTTTTCTTAATTGAAACATGAACTCCCAAATCTATGCCAGTCAGCACGCAGAAAGCTTTGTACGCCGCAGTTATTGTATTTTGATTTGGAAGATCCATTCCAAAAGAATCAACTATGCAAGTATTTTTTTCATCGATTTTAGAAACACAAATTTCATCAAACAAACCGACTGTCGTAAAAATGCTATGCAACCCATGATAACCATCAGCACGCCTTGGAAAAATTTCAAGTCCAAGATTTATTTTCGCAGGTGCTAAAACAGTTATACTGTCAGACATACGCAAATATTATAGTGTTTTACTTTATTTTTTGTCAATAAGACGAATCGAATTATGCAGGGCAAACGCATGTAAAAACACTTTCTGATAAAATTACAGAAAGTGTGAAATTTTAAAGGAGCCTTAAAACCGTTTGGCGGAACTGGCGGTTTTCCCGAAACCAGATCGTGCGCTTGCTTAAACTGTCCTGTTTTTTATTCTCCGGTTTTTCTGCTTGGCGTAAGATATTTAATGCAAGCCGGCGCATAACTGTCATGTTTTCCGGACTATGATCCTTTCGGTGCCTTTTGTAGTCCTCATTGAAAGTCATATCAAGACACCAGTGAAGGCGGTTTTCAATTCCCCAGTGTAGTCGAATTGATTTTTTCACAAGTTCAATGTTATCAAGTGAAGTTAGAAAAAACCTGATGTCTGTGGAAGTTTTTCCATTTACAGTCCGTTCTTCCCGTGCCATGGCAACAGCCTTAAGTCCCCGGCCACTCATCTTTATTCTCCAGCCACGACAGGTTCGTGCACAGGTAATACTGCCTGTTTTCAATTCGTCCATGGTCAGGATTACATTCCTTTTCGCTTTTTATAACTCCGTATTTTGCAAGCTCCTTTTCATCCATAGAGAAAAAGTCTTTTACGGCTTCGTGTGTCGTGCTTTGATTTCCTTTCAAAGAAAGAACATAGTCTGCTTTTTTTTCCTTAATTTTCTCGCAGATTTTTTTCTGGCAGCCCATTGCATCGATTGTGATTATCATTCCCCTTATATCAATCAGTTCCAGAAGCTCAGGAATTGCAGTGATTTCATTTGACTTTTCATCTGTCTTTACCTGCCCAAGAATGAGGGACAGTTCATCTGCCCATGCACTTACAATGTGAATTCCCTTTGCTCCCGTGACCTTGTTTGAGCCGCACATCGTCTTTCCGTCGATGGCAACAATTGTTCTGTCCGGTTCAATTTTTACTTTCTCGTAAATTCCATGAGCCCACTTTATAAAAACTTTCTCGATTTTATCTGCGTTCACATTTCTGAAAACCCGGAGAATTGTGTCGGCACTTGGCGGACCGAACTCAAACTTCACCAGCCCCTTGATGGACTCTTCCGCTTCCTCCGCCCATTCAGCTATGTGCTCAATGTCCTTGATGCCGCTTAGCAGCCCGAACAAAACCAGCAGGAAAATATCAGCCAGTTCAAACTTCCTGCACCTTTTTACTCTAAAATCGTCTATTTCTTCCAGACTTTCTCTTAAAAGCATAATTCCACCCAAGGGGATTTTACCATTTTGTGCATTTTTAAATAGTACTTTAGAGATTTAAAACAAAAAATTTTTACATGCGTTTGCCCTGTCGAATTATGTATGTTTCTTTGCAAAAAAATAAAATTCAATTGACAAAAACATAACAGTATTTTACTCTTTACATGAGGCTTTGTCAGCGGCAAACTAAATTACAAAAAGGAATATAGCAATGCTCAATGACGACGATGTTGAATTTTCATCAATGACTGGATTTTCTTATGAAGATGATGATTTTTCAGAAGAAATGTCTGATGACAATTTTGACGATGATTTTGAAGATGACGAATATGAAGATGATTTCGAGGATGATTTCCTAGAAGAATCTGACAATTACGACGAGCCTTATGACGATCAAGAGCCGGAAGACGGATACGACAACAGAATCCACGGATTTGATGATGGATTTTACAATGACGAAGAAGAAATAGAAGAGGACTCAGATCCCGCTGACATGAAAGGTTAAATTTATAAAAGCATTGGCTGGATTTTAATCACCTTACCAATGCTTTTTTTTACACAAAAAGTTGTTTATTTAAACAATGAAACGTTTTTTTTCAGTCTATAAATTCGTGGAATAGTTTTTTTGCATCGATTCCATTGATAATTTTTCCGTCATCATAAACCTTCAAAAGATTTGCCTTTCCATCTGTAAGTTGCTGGCTCGTTATTCCGTAGCGAATAGAAAGTCCGGCTTCAAGCAATGCAGAATAATGGTCGGCAACACGAACCAAGCGGCCATCCACTGGATTATATTTGTCTTCATTGAATGCGGAATTCAGTTCCTCAAAACTTACAGGAAGAACACATCCGTCAAAAACGCATCTGTTCATAAATTCATCGCTAGTAAAATAAAGTATTTCATCGCAATAAAATTTTTCCATAAGCGGAACAAGTTCTTTTGAAACAATTTTATCTTCAATGTCTTTTACTATCGCAGGAAGTCCGTCGGTCGCTCTTTTTACAGGCGAAATTATATCGCGCGTAACGCTTTCCGGCAAATCATGGAAAAGGCCTGAAAAAAAGTTGTTATAAAGACGTTTTGCACACATTTTCACGCCAGAATCACGGCACAAAAGCAAAGTCAAAATCGCAACAAAAAAGCAATGACCAAGCACGGATGTCCGCGGAACTCTCGGAGTTTGATTCCACCTTGTCTGGAAACGAAGCTGCTCAATCCGCATCAAAAATTCAAACGGCTTCTGTTTTGTAATCAAAAGTTGAAGTCCGCGCAAATCAAGGTATTTTTGCAAGTCGGCATTAAGCTCTTTACGGATTGAATCCAGACGCTCAGTTTCGTTCACTGGAGAAATCATTTCAAGCTCACGCAAAGTTGAATATTTATGCGCCGCTCGGAAAATTTTTACAGTAAGAGGAAGCTCTTTTTTTTCAGCGGAAAAACTGCTTAAATCCTTCAAATAAAATTCAAATTTCTTATAAAGTTCCTTATCGTCAATTAAATCTTTGTAACGCTCTAAAACCCAGTCGTTAAGGCGGGCGTATTCTTCCGGATATTCATTTTTTATAAGAGTCTGAACCGGGCTTTTTATGTCGCAAAGCTGAATTTTTCTGAGCAAATCAAAAAGGCTCGCATAAATCAGCCATTCCCAATCAATTTTTGCGCCGAGATTTTCTTCATATTTTGCAATTATGTATGCAACGACTGTTTTTTCTGCGTGCTTGTCCATTTCGATTATTTCAAAAGGACGAACCAAATCGTTCCAGCGTTCAATAGAAAATGCTTCGAAAATTTTCAGCGTAAATTCTTTTTTCATTATTTTGAGCTTCCGGCTTTTACGTCGGCTTCCATTTTAGTTTTCCAAACAAGCGCTTTTTTTCTTATGTTTTCGGATTCTGTGTTGTCGCCAAGAGCCATTGCAATTCTTCTGTTTGCAATAAGAAGATTTATCGCCATACGCATATCATCAAGCCGACGGGAAGCAAGCTCATAACGATCCCGGTATTCCATTGCGCATTTGTCCAAGAGGTTGCGCAAAAGCCTGATGTAAGTTACAGTTGTTTCGTAAACTGGAGAATTGTGATCAAAATAATCTTTACAAGCCTGCTTCATGTTTATAAAATTTTTTGCAACAACAGCATGGCGGCCGCGCATCTCAACAAAAGATTCTTTCCATTTTGAATTTTCGCCAAAAGCATCAACAAGAAGATCAATTGCAAGCCCTATTTTTTTTACAATGTCAAGTTTTCTTCCGATGGGAACAAAAGCAACGGATGCCAAATGAGTTTCCAAGTCAGAAAACGGACAGTCAACAATATTTGTAACAAGTTCTTCAAGATAAATTATAGATTTATAAATTGATTTTCTGGCATCGTTAAGAGTATCGTTGTTTTTTGTTTCAAGCATTTCAAGAGATATGCTGTTTATACTCATTTGCAAAGTTGCCGTGTAAATCATTTCCTCGCAAAGAAAAATTTTCTTTTCTTCAATTCCTTCCTTCGCACTTCTAAGAGCAAAAGATTCGTCTCTTTCTTTTTTTAAGCAATCATTGATTTTTTCTTTTATCGGGCGGACTCTTTCATTAAATTCTTTTCGCAACTCATCTGATATAGCCATTACCTTCCTCCGAATTTTTTCAGCATTGCAGATGCGTGTTCAAGCGACTGGGAAGAATCTGAATCGCCAGACAACATTCTAGCAATCTCTTTTACGCGCTCTTCGTCAGAAACTTCAAAAACATTCGAGGCCGTTGTGTTTCCTTCCACGCCTTTTTGAATCTTAATTTGATTATCGGCATAAACGGCAATACTCGCAAGATGTGTTATGCAAAGAATTTGCTTTTTTTCCGCAAGAAGCTTCATGTGGCTTCCAACAGAAACCGCAACCTCTCCGCCGATTCCAGTATCAATTTCATCAAAAACAAGAGTTCCCGCCAAATCACCGTCCGAAAGAATTGTCTTCAATGCAAGCATTACACGGCTAAGCTCACCGCCAGATGCGATTTTTGCAAGCGGATTCAAAGGAGAACCAGGATTTGCACTGATTAAAAATTCTATATTGTCCATTCCATAAGGACCGCATTTTTGCTCAACCGCATTCCCTTCTTTTTCAGTAAGTCCAACGCGGAATTTGGTGTCTTTCATTCCAAGGCTGCAAAGAATTTTTTCAACATCAAGCGACATTTTTTCCGCAGCGGATTTTCGTTTTTCACTAAGCGATTTTGCAAGAACGTAAACTTTTTTTTCAAGCTCCGAAATTTCTTTTTCCAAAATCGATTTATCAAAAGTTGAGCCGCCAAGTTCTTCAAGCTGCCTGGAAGCATTTTCAGCATAAGAAAGAAGATTTGCGACAGAAGAATTTCGTCCTGTGTATTTTTGTTTCAGCCTGAAAATAAGCTCAAGCCGCTCCTGAACTTGCTCAAGCCGCTCCGGGTCAAAAACAAGCGAACTTGCATATCTTCTAAACTCGCCTGCAATGTCGTCAATTTCGTAAAACGCAGACTGAAGCCGATTTTCCAAAGGTTCAAGAGATTTATCAGAATCCAAGGCTTTTGACGCAGTTCCGCAGATTTTTTTCAGCAGGAAAATAATTCCGTTTTCACCTTCGCCTTCAAAAGCGGAATTTATTTCTTCAATATCAGCGTAAAGTTTTTCAAATGATGACAGTCTGTTTTCTTCGGCTTCAAGCTCCTCGTCTTCTCCAGCTTTTAAATTCGCCTCAGAAATTTCAGAAACCGCAAAATTCAGCATATCGATTTTTGCATTTCGCTCCGATTCGTTGCTATTAAGATTTTCAAGAATTTTTCTTTTTTCAACAAGCTGATTATAAATTGAAGTAAATGATGAAACTTCTCCGACAATTCCGGCATAAATATCAAGATAACGACGGTGCTCGGCAACTTTCATAAGTGACTGCTGCTCATGCTGCCCATGAATGTCAACGAGAAATGCTGAAAATTCAGAAAGAATCACTCTTGTTACAGGAGTTCCGCCAATCCATGCTGAAGATTTCCCATTATCGCGGATAACTCGCCGGATTATTATGCGGTTTTCTTCAGATTCAATTCCGTGCTCATCAAGCCAAAGAAAAGTTTCTTTGTTTTCAAGGAAAAATACGCCGGAAACTTGGGCTTCATGACAACCAGCGCGAATTTGTTCTGTACCAGATTTTCCGCCGAGCAAAAAGGCAAGGCTTCCAATCAGTATTGATTTTCCGGCTCCAGTTTCACCACTTAAAACAGTAAAGCCTTTTTCAAATTCGATGTGCGCGCTTTCAATAAGAGCGAAATTTTTTATATCGAGTTCTTCAAGCACGTGGACCTCCTGACCAGTTTAGTTTGCTCTGCAATGCTGAAAAAAATTTTTCCTGCGTAGAACAAATAAGCCTTGCCCGAAATTCTGGTATTTTCAAAATCAAAACATCGCCTTCTTTCAACTCAAAATCAATCTGACCATCGCAAGTCAAAGAAGCATCTGAGCGGCTGCTCATCAAAGTTATTACAATTTCACCTTTTTCTCCAAAAACCAAAGGCCTTGCAGACAAACTGAAAGAACTCACCGGCGTCAAGACCAAAGCTGAAAGTTCCGGCTCAACAATCGGTCCGCCTGCAGCAGCAGAATAAGCCGTGGAACCAGTCGGCGTTGAAACAATTATTCCGTTCGTTTTAAAAGGCCCTAAAAGAGCATGGTTGTAAGCCACATTTAAATTTACAAGATGAGAAGACGGACAACTCGAAATAACGCAGTCATTCATTCCGCAGCATCTGAAAACGGTTTTTCCATTTCTCAAAACTTCACACTGAACTAGAGAGCGGCTGCTTATGTAGCATTTTTCCCTTAAGAAAAGCTCCAGTTCTTTTTTCCAATTGTCTTTTGGAACTGCGGCAATAAAACCAAACTCTCCCAAATTTATCGGAAAAACAGGAATTCCTAAAGGTGCGCATCCACGGCAGGCAAACAAAACAGTTCCGTCTCCTCCCAAAGTTACAACAAAATCATAGCCTGAAAAATCAATATCAAGAATTTTTGAGCGGACTTCTTTTCCGTCATATAAAAAGAGCGAATTTTCAATATTTTCTTTTTTCAAAAAAACTGAAATTTCATTTCCCAAAAGCCCGGCGTTTTCTTTAAAAGAATTAGCTATGATAAGACATTTTTTCATGGCAAAGAAGACAATACCTTTACAATCTGAGCCGCATCTTTTTGTCCCAGTCGAGGATACAATGGAAACAATGCGCAGCGCAACAAAAGTGAATTCGCGCAGATGCATTCAGAAGCAAGCTCTTCCTGCCTAAGAGCAATTATAGAATTTTCAAAAGCCTGGCGAATTTCAATATTTTTTTTCTGCGCATAAGATTTCACATCTTTAAACCCAGAATTCAAAACTAAAGGAAAAGAGTAAATTGTAGAGCCATCTTCCGCAGCGCGCACAAAAGTTTTATGCCTGCCAGACATCACAGCTCTTGAAAACAGAGCAAACAACTCACGTCTTGTTTTTTCATTTCGTGAAAATTCCTTTAACTCAACAAGCGCCAAAGCCGCATTCATGTCCGGCAGAATATCTGTAAAAGGAGCTTCATCCGCAATGTGCTTTAACACAGTCCATTCACGGCGATTCGGAGCTATAAGCAACGTGCCGCCTCCAGAAGTTACAATGTCCCGGTCTTCCATTCCAAGAATAGCATAAAGACCATACATTCCAGCTTTTTTTCCTACAGCGGCTTTCTGCTCTCCTCCTTCTTTTTTTTCAGGCTGTTCTTCAGTAGGATAAGTTGCAAAAACCGACTGCGAAATATCTTCAACTATAGGAATTCCAAGTTCCAAAAATGATTTGATTTCAGGAAGAATTCCCATTGTTTCATTTAAAATCAAAAGCCGGCCGCCATCCTTTATGCACTTTTCAACAGACTCAACTGTTACAAGCCCAGTTTCTTCGCAAACATCAGCAGCAAGAACTTTATATCCTAATTTTTCCGCAGTAAGCAGCTGATAAGACGGAGCAAGCGCGCTTACAATAACTCCACTTTCTTTAGGCAGATTCAAAGCTTTAAAAATGTATTCCAATGCAATCGCCGGACTTCTTAAGGCAACTGCGCCGTCAAATCCAATCAGTTCTTTTGCTGTCTGAACAAGCCTTGTGTTCATTTCGCCAGGTCCGATTTTTTCATCAACCATGCAAGTAAGAACAGCTTCCATTTCTTTGCGGCGGATTGTAGAACTATAAGTATGAATCATTTTAAATTCCTTAAAACAAAATATTCACAGAAACAATAATTCTATTTCCGCATAAAAAATATAACAAACGGACAAAAGAGAAGATGTTCTGAGAAAACAAGCATGAACAGAAATCAGACAGCTTCCGGCTCAAGAATTTTCTGAAGTTCCTTTGCACTGAACAACTTGCGTGTATCAAGAATAATAAGATAATTATTTTCCTGACGAACTACGCCGTGAATATATTCTGTGCCAATTCCACTGAGCATCTGTGGCGGAGGTTTGATTTCATCGCCTTGAACAGGAACAACACGCGCAATTCTATCTATAATAATTCCGATTTTATTTCCTTCAATATCAAGAATAATAAATCCGCCTTCATCCTCACCAATTTCATCATCTGAAGCCTTCGCCATTTTCTTGATATAAAATCTTTTATGCAGATTTATTATTGGAATGACTTCTCCGCGCAAATTTATAATACCCTCAACATAAAAAGGAGCATTCGGAATAGGACGCACATTTTGAATCTTAACGATTTCCTTGACATCCATAATGTCCACACCATAAAGCTCATCTCCAAGCTGAAAAGTTACAAGCTGCAACAATGTATCTTCATCTGCCATAGATTTCTCCCATGAATCCATAAAGATTTTAAAGCTAATGCTTCTATTATTTTAATTCATAAAACAATTCTAGTCTACTACAAATAAAGATAAAACGTCTACTTTTGAAATTCCGGCATTTTTCAAAATTTCACAGCAACTTTCAACTGTAACGCCTGTCGTCAAAACGTCGTCAATTAAAAGAACTTGTTCCGGCAAAGAATTTTCAGAGGAAAGACGCTTCAAAAGTTTTGACTCTGTATAAATTTTTCCCTTGGAAGACAAGCGTTTTTTTCTGTCCAGTTTTTTCTGCTGATTTTTTTCCGTGCGCTCCAAAAGCTTTAAAACTTTGTATCCAAATTTCACTTTAAGAATTTCTGAAAGCTCTTCAATTTGATCCCAGCCTCTTGATCTTATTTTTCCGGGACGAGGCGGAACAGGAACAATGAAAATATTTTCTGAAATTCTTTTTTTAATTACAGAATTGCAAATTTCAGCAAATAAAAGTGAAAGATTTCTTTGATTTTGCATTTTCCATTCGAATAAAAGAGTCTTTGCCCAAAGTCTGTATGGAAAAACAGGAACAACTTTATCTGAATTTTTCAGAATGCGCTCTTCACGGCAAGACATGCAGATTTCTTCTTCACTGATTAAAGATTTTCCGCAGATACGACATTTTTCACAATGGGAGTTTTCCGCTTCATCATAAAGTTTTTTCGAGCACGAAATGCAAATTTTTCCATTGAAAGTGGAATTTCCGCATACACAGCATTTTCCATTTCCAAACATGAAATTCAAAACAAGCATTGCAAAACGCTTAAAATCATAAATTGTAAATTTTCTAAAAGCCATCAATAATATGATTACTCGGAAAATAAAAAAAATGCAGTTTTTGTAAAAAAATTTATTTTTCAGCTAGACTTTTTTTCCATCGTAAAATATTTTGCAACGCCACCATTGGAGTCATGTTATCAATGTCACAAGAAAGAATTTCATCAAGAACAAGTTCCTCTTCGGAAAACAATGAGCCTGAAAAAATTTCAACTTTATTTTTTGAAACTTCCTCAGTTTCAGTTTCTGGAATTATAACGGACGCATCTCCTTGAATTTTTTCCAAGATTTTTCCTGCGCGCTCAATGACGGATTCTGGAATTCCTGCAAGCCTTGCAACATGAATTCCATAGCTGTTTTCACTTGAGCCTTCAACAACTTTTCTAAGGAAAACAATATCGCTGCCGTTTTCCGCAACAGCCATGCAAAGCCGTTTCAATGATTTGTGCTCCAGCCTTGTAAGTTCGTGGTAATGCGTTGCAAAAAAAGTCTTGCATTTCAATGTATTTAAAAGATATTCGCTTACAGCCCAGGCAATCGAAAGTCCGTCTTCCGTGCTAGTTCCCCGCCCTACTTCATCCATTATGACAAGAGAATTTTGTGTTGCGGAACGAAGTATTCTTGCAGTTTCCGTCATTTCAACAAGAAAGGTCGATTCTCCGCGCGCAAGATTATCGCTAGCTCCAACACGGCAAAAAATCCTGTCAACAATTCCAATATTCGCTTCATCAGCCGGAACAAAACTTCCAGTCTGTGCAAGAAGCGCAATAAGAGCGTTCTGACGCAAAAACGTGCTTTTTCCCGCCATATTCGGACCAGTAATCAAAGCAAAGGACGCGGAATTTTCAGGCTCAGAGCCGCAAAGGGAAACATCATTCGGAACAAATTCGCCAGCAGGAAGATGACGCTCAACAACAGGATGCCTTCCGTTTTTTACAGAAAATTCCAAGCTATCAGACAAAACGTGCGGACGATTCCAATTGTAAAGAATTGCTGATTCTGCAAAAGAACAAACAACATCAACGTAAGCGATTTTTTTTGCAGCCTGCTGAAGATACGGAATATATTTTTTCAGTTCATTTCTGACTTCAATAAAAAGATTATGCTCAAGCTCAAGAATTTTTGCGCCTGATTCATTTAAAGAATTTTCAAGTTCCTGAAGCTTTTCAGTTGTATAACGCTCAGCATTTAAAAGTGTCCTACGCATAATAAAATGGGGCGGAATTTTATCAAGCTTGCCTTTTGTAACTTCTATAAAATATCCAAGGTTGCCGGTGCTTTTTATTTTTAAATTCTGAATTCCTGTTTTTTCTTTTTCTGACTCAATGTATTCTTCAAGAATTCCGTTAAAATCATTTCGTACTTTTTTCCAGTAGTCGAGTTCTTCCGACCAGCCGTCTTTTATAATCCGTCCTTCTGTAAAAACTGTGGCTGGATCTTCCGCAATTGAATTTTCTATAAGGTCAATAATTTTTTGTGCGGAATCTTTTTCAGGCATAGAAAAATCGTAGCGTTCCAAAACAGCCTGCGACTTCAACCAGAATTTTAAGCTTGCCTTTAACGCCTGCAAATCTTTCGCATGAGCCCTGTCCATTGCAATTCTTCCGGCCAGCCGCTCAACGTCAAGAATTCCATCAAGATTTTCCCGCACGCAATGAAGCAAGTTTCTGTCTTTTACAAAAAGCTCAACGTGATTCTGCCTTGAATTTATCTCATTTTCATTTGTAAGCGGAAAAGAAAGCCATGAACGCAAAAGTCGGCTTCCCATTGCGGTTTTTGTATTGCTCACAGATTCAAGCAAAGTATAACTAGAAGTTCCGTCACGCAAATTAAAAGTGATTTCAAGATTCCGTCGCGAAGAATCATCAATTATAACAAACTGAGAATCCTGATAAACTGAAATTCCTGAAATATGCGAAACAGGCGCGTTCGTAGTTTTTTCTATATAATCAAGAAGAAATCCTGCTGGAGGAACTTCGGGACTTTCTTTTGTAAGTGAAAATGAATTTAAATTCGCAACTTTAAATTGCTTTACAAGATGCTCATAATTTTTTTCAGCATTGAAGTGCCAGTCCGGATACCAGGAAACAGACGCAACCGAAATTGTTTCAAGGATAGTTTGAATTTCCTTATTATTTTTTAAACTTTCAGGAAGAATTATTTCTTTTGGGCTGCACCTTCCGAGTTCCTTAGAAACATTTTCCGCAAATTTATATTCCGGAAATTTTGTGGCACGAAATTCTCCAGTCGTTACATCAATGTAAGCAAGTCCAGCAAATCCGCCGGAAATAAAAATGGAAGCAAGAAAATTATTTGAACCGCCATCAAGATATTCGCTTTCAACAGCAGTTCCCGGCGTTACAACTTCGACAACCTTTCGCTCTGTAAGTCCGCGTTTTGCAACTTCGCCAACCTGTTCTGCAACCGCAACTTTTTTTCCCATCCGAAGAAGCCGTGCGATATAGCCTTTTGCAGAATGATACGGAATGCCGCACATGGGATTGTCCCCCTTATGCGTCAATGTAAGATTTAAAAGCCGCGAAACTTCAAGCGCATCTTCATTGAACATTTCATAAAAATCCCCTAGCCTAAAAAACAAAACATCATTCGGATGCTGTTTTTTTATTCCAAGATACTGTGTGATAACCGGGGTTTCTTCTGCCATCTTTTGCTCCAATTTTCAGACCATTGCCTGAATGAAAATTCAAAGGCAGGTTTTAATTTTTATAAAATCACATAAGTCCAAGCTGCGAAATAACCTGATCTGTAATATCAACAGAAGAACTGTACCACAAAATTGCGTTTGACTCCTGAAGATTTAAAATCATGCTGTAGCCGCCAGATTCCGCAACACGAGCAAGAGTATCATAAAGTTTTTTGTAGAAACTGTTGTTTTCCTGAAGCGATTTTTTTAAAGACTCAAGCTCTATGTTTTTTGCATTTGTATATTCATTTATAAAATCTGATTTTTTTGTAATCTGCGCTTCAATTTTCATTGCTTCTGTATCATTGCCTTTGCGTTCAAATTCTATTTTCTGATCATTCAAACGCTGAAGTTCTGCAACAAGACGGTCGATTTCTCTTTTAAATTCTTCTTTTTTATTTTCGTAATTTCTTACAGGAGCGGAATTTCTAAAATACGCCTGATAAACTTTTGCAGTATCTACAACAGCGAATTTTGTAATCTGCTGCGCAAACGAAAATGCCGCTGAAAAAATTCCGAGCAAAGCAAAAACAGCAATTCTTTTTGTAAAAAAAACTTTCATAAAAACTCCAATTAATTTTAAATTTCCGGCGTAAAAATCTAGCGGTTTGTCATGCTGAATGAAAGAACGAAATTCCAGTTCTTTCTCCAGTTGTAATCTCCGTCTCCGTCCTGATCAGTGAATACAGGAGAACCATCTTTGATTTTAAATGTGTTTGCAAACAACAGACGCAAAGGAAACTGCTGAATAGAAAATCTAAAACTCGGACCAAAACTAAAGTACCAGTCTTCCTCTTTTAAATTAAAGAACTGATAAGGCTCATCTGTAATTGCAACTGCATCGCCCCAAAGGTCAAGCGAGAAAATTCCAGGAATCACAGGCATTCTAAGTTCAAGTGAGTTGCACCACATAGCTTTTCCGCGACCTTTATCTGAATTGTAAATTGTCCATCCGCGGCCATTAAACATTCCGTCTATATAAAGCTGATTGTTCTTTTTTATCGTTGAATCCAAAGCCGAGAACTGGAACGAAAGTCCAGAATATCCCATAAGAACCAGTTTCAATGCCCAGCTGTCTGTTATCGGTTTATTTACAAGAGTGAAATATTTTTCAGCCTTTGTATCTGTACGCAAATAAAATTCGTTTTCTCCCCAGTCAGGCGCAAACGGCAAAAATCCTTCATGCATAAGTCCGTACCAAGAAAAACGTTGGCTTGCAAACCATCCGCTTGAAGGATCCCATGCAATATTTCTTCCATCCATAGAAAATGAAGTCCAGATGGAATTGCGCGGCTCCCAGTTATCCGAGTACTGGCTTATTGAAGTATCATAAGGAATCCAAAGCGAATCATCATAAAGATTGTTAATAAGGCTGCTCGTAACGCCACCAGAAAGTGTAAGAATCGCAAAGTTAGGAGTCCAGCGATGTCCTAAAGAAAGTCCAAGGCTAAACTGATTCTGCTCATACTGCATATAATAATAATCATTGTCAATGTCGCCGCTCGGAAGAATCTTGTCTCTTAAAGCATAATTGTTTGAATGAGAATAGCTAAGCGAAATATTTGTGCTTATAGGTTTGTTGAAAAGCCAGTTCTGACCGTAACTCAAAGAAACTGACTGTTCATTTGTAGAAAGCGTTGTTCCAACAGAAGCAAGTTTTCCTTCACCAAAAATATTTGAGTCTTGAATTCTTGCAGTAAGCGCAATCGGAATTTCTCCAGGATCAGAAACTCCACTGAACGTAAATCCAAAGTCAAGCGAAGTTGTGCTCTGCTCTTCCACAGTGAAAACAATGTCAACAAGATTTTCTTCTGAGCCTTGAAGAACTTCCGGGGAAACCGCAGAAAAATACTGAAGGTTGTAAAGGTTTCTCATTCCGTTTGAAATTTTTGCATTTGAAAAAATATCGCCTTCTTCAATCGGAATTTCACGGCGGATAACAAAATCCTTTGTTTTTTCATTTCCTTTTATGATAATATTTTCAATATGGCTTCTCGGATTTTCCTGAATTCTGATTGTATATGAAATAACTTTAGATTCCGCATCTTTGTTTATATCAGTTGCAAATCTGTTTGAAGTGTAGCCATTTTCATAATACAAGTTCTGAATATTCATTCTTGTTTCTTGAAATTTTGTTTCGTTGTAAACCGCGCCAGTTTTCAGGGTAACGAGATTTTCAAGTTCTTCTGTTGTAAAAACATGGTTTCCGTCAAAAGTAATTCCACCGAAATTGTACTGAATTCCCTCTTGAATCTCAAAAGTTATTTCAATTTCCTCACGGTTCTTTTGTTCATTGTACGAAGTTTTTTGATCAATATTTACAACTTTCGCATCTGCATATCCGCGGTTCTGATAATAAGCAACAATTGCCCTTGAATCCGCAGACAAAGACGATTCCTGAAATGAGCCTTTCCTAAAAAGTCCGGCTTCTTTTAATGAAATTTTTCCTTTGAGAGTTTTTGAAGAAACAACTTGGTTTCCTGCAAAGCCAATGCTTTTTACAACTGTCTGGCGGCCTTCCCTGATTTTAAAAGTAACATAAGCTCCGTCATCACGCATTTCAAAAGAAGATTCTACAGAAATTTTTGTATAGCCTTTTTCAATATAATAATTTCTTATGGCTCTTTCATCTTCAAGAACTTTGCTTTCTACAAAAATATCTTTTGCTTTTAATGAAATTTTTGACTTTAAATCAGCATCATGAATATATCTGTTTCCGTCAAAATTCAGTTTCATAACGACAGGACGCTCAACAACGCTCAGTATAAGATTCACAGTTTTTCCGTTGTCGGCATTTTTCGCAGCTTTGATTTCAACATCGTCAAAATATTCAAGAGAAAAAAGTCTATCGTAAAGCTCGCTGATTAAATCATCAGAAAACGGCTTGCTTATAAAACTGCTTGTAACGCCGTCCAAATCGCCTTGCTTTACATTTTTCAAATTGTCAAAAACTATATTTTTTATAGGCTTTCCGTAAAACCAGTCTTCCGAATCTGTCTGAGAAAAAACAGGAGCAGCAGAAAAAATCGCCGCAACACAAAAAACAGCAAACACAAAAAAAGTGTTCTTAACGCGCATAAAATAAAATCCTCTATATCGTTAGAATGATACACGCCATGACAGTGTAATAGAAGTTGCCTGTGTCCACGATTGCTGGAGCTCGCCCAAGTCAGGAGCAAAATTCCACCTTATGTTGGCAAAAGGCGCTTCAAATTCCAAACCGATTTCCGGCTGAAAAACAAGACCATTGCCCGAAGTTCCACCAGAATCAAGTTTAGTCTTGTCATAAGTCCAATGCAGCAAAGCATCAGCGTAAATGTCATCGCCGAAGTATTTACCAATATAAACAGTCGAATTGTCAAATAAGTTACCAATTATAGAATTATTATCAGAAGCTCTGTTCATATTGAGTCCCTGCATAATTGAATTCTGCAGGATAGTGGTTCTGACAGAAAATATATCAAAATTACTCAAATCACGCAATGCACTTTCAATTTTTCTAAGAAGCGTAACCTGAACTCCATAGTCTCCTGCCGCAACAAGAAAGTTTCCGACAGAAGACGCATCGCCTGAAGCAATCTGCCCTAAAATTTCCATAATTTCACTTTCAGATTTTGCAGGGCTAGAAGAAAGAACCGCATTGAATCTTGAAATATTCTGCGAGATTGCGGAAAGCGTGATTGTAACAGGATCGCCGTTTGTATCGTGCTCGCGAGTTTCCGCGCGGACAGTTATAACAGGATCAAATTTATTCTGGGTTTCATCCAAAATCAGCTGACCTTGCTTAAGATAAAAGTTCCGGCTTAAATACGAAACTTCTCCTCCGCGCAGAACAATATCGCCTTTTATTCCCCAAAGTCCAGTCGCAGTATCAGCATTTACAGAAATCGGAGTTGACGGAGCAACAAGGCTTCTAACCAGCGGATTTATTGCAATCTGAACTTTTTTTCCAATCATCAAATCCAAGTTTATTGAAAAGTCAATGTCATTTGACGCGACAGGCTTTTTCTTTTGAGTAAAATCAGAAGCGTTCATGGAAACTGAAAGCTCCGCATTTTGTAAGCCAACAGAACCATTCAGGCTGACAGAACGATCTTCCATAATAAGAGAAGCATCAACAGAAGTGTAGCCTTTTATTCTAAAGTATGAAACTTTTGAATCGATTGGAATATCCTCGTCTTCCAAAGTCGCAAGGTTAAGCTCAAGAGTCCCAAGAGACCATCTGTCCAAGGAAACAACTGCATTCGCCGCAAGAATTCCGTCTTTGATTTTAAAGTTTGTTTCTGGAATTGAAATTTCTTCCTGCGAAAAATCAACATTCATTTCGGCAGTTGTAAAATGCTCAGGAACAAACTGCGGAAGATTAAAGTCAACATCCGAAATAACAAACCGTCCGTCCATATCGGGATCTGTTATTGTCCCAGACAAATTTAAATTCCCTTCAACAATCGCAGAATAAATAGAAAAAACTTTTGAATTAAAAATGCGGGCGCATCTTGAAACGTCCCAGAAAATGTTTTCAAAATCAAGATCAACGATTTGCTTTTTTATGTTTCCATTTAAATCAAAATAAAGAGGCTTATCTTTGGCAACAGAAAAACTGATTTTTCCATCATCAAGAATTTCTCCAAATGCGCCAAGATTTTCATCAGTAACAATATCGAATCTTCCCGGAGAACGGATTACAGAAAATTTAAACGGAACAAAATCTGCAACAAGCTCGCTTTCAACTGAAGCAAAAGTCGTTTCAACCGAATAGGCTTCCGGGAAAAAGCCTTCTAGATTTTCAGAAAGATTTGAAAGTACAAGTTCGATTCCCGTTTCAATTTTTTTTTCTCCGGCATGAGCTTTGGCTTTTAATGAGGCAGTTCCAGAAAAAGTTTCAAAGTCAATATTTGAAGAAACTGAATCTATCTGAAAATTTTTCCAAGAAATGTCCGCACTTGAAATTGTAAAAGTATTTTCTATTAGAGAAGCTTCTGCCGATGCCGTCAAATTTGAACCGCCAAGCAGAACAGAAGAGTCTATTAATTTTGCAGACAAATACGGATTTTCAAAAGTTCCGCTTGCAGAGAGTTCCGCATTTAAAACATTACTTTCGTTTTGTCGTAAAAGAAAACGGCTAAAAGGAAACGCCTCGACTTTTGTTCCGGCTGAAAAATAAAAATCGCGTTTCAAATTATCTACTGAAAAGATTTCTCTCATAGGATTCGTAAGCTCAGCCTGAAAAGAAATTTTTTCAGAACTTTTTGAATCTTTCAGCTGAACAGACAAAGTTGAACTGTCAAAAATTTTTTCATTTATATTCCAAAATGCATAGCCCTCGCCTTCCAGCTGCGCAAAAGAATCTTTATAAACAACGCTAGAAGCAAGAAAACTTTTTTCATTCACTTCGCCTTTTATAGTAAGTTCTGGCTTCAAACGAAATTTTCCAGAAAGTTCAGAAGCGGAAAAATTTTCAACAAAAAAGTTCCAGTCATATTTTGACAAAACTGAAAAATTGGAATCCAAAGAAAACGCAAGCATAAAATCATTTACAGAAACAGGCAAATCTTTAAAACGCAAAGAGCCGTCTATAAAATTTTTAAAGTCAACAGCGACATCAAGTCCGTAGTCTCCTGTAATGTTCAGCCAGTCTCCAAAAACAAAAAGTCCGTTAAACGCATAAGGAATCGAATTAAAAGTAAAATCAGAAGAAAAAGTCATCTGGTGCTTTGGAAATTCCACATCAAGACCGCCAGACGCGCTCAATGAATTTTTTCCATAAATCAAATCAGCTTTGCTTACTTGAACTGAAGTTCCGACTTTTCCGCCTGTGCCATCAACAGATAAAAGCAAAACTTCTTTGTCTTTTTTTGTGTTGGCAAAAATTGCAAGAGGAGAATTGTAATTGTAATCTTTAAAATCTGTGGCAAAGTAAGCTTCAACATTTGAAATATAAGGCTCGGAAATTTTTACAACTTTGTTTAAAACATTTCTTCCATTTTTTTCTGTAAAAAAAGCTCCAGTCTTAACGCCTGTTTCAACAAAGAAATTTTTCAATTCAGCAGAAGCCTGCAAGTACATATTTTTTCCAAGCTGAAGACTTCCGCTCGCATTTATTCTGCCAGGCTCACCGTATTCAAGATGCGAATAATCGCTAGCTTCAAATGCAAGTTCAATAGACATTCCAAGCGATGAATATCCTTGAAAAGCTGTGTAGCAACTGTAATCTCCAAAATACAATTGCGGAATAAAAAAATCAAAACCTTTGTCTTTTCGTGGCTCAAAAAAAATCTCAGCGGAAATTTTATTTCCATTAAAAAAAGAATAATGCTCTAAATTCAAATATCCAGAAGGCTGAAGTTTTGGAATATAGAAAGAACCTTCAAAAGTTCCCTGTACAATCCCACCGGACGCAGAAAGTTTTTTTACATTTATATCAATGTTATTTCCTGAAGCCTCAACATTTAAAGTCTGTGTGCCTTTTGCAAAACGTCTGGGCAAGGAAAAAAAAGTTTTTGACTTCCAGTTATATTTTAGCGAATTTAAATCAAATGAGAATTCTGAATCAGTTGAAAAAATAGTTCCTTTAAAAAATTTCACAACAGGATGAAGTTTTTGGGTTCTAACAATTTTTAGCGGATCAAAAGAATTTGACTTTAACTTTGCTAAAATTTTTTTTGAGGTAACATCAAAAGAAATCATCGTGGAAAAAGGAAAAACTTCACGAACAGATAATATTTCAATCTTAGGACTTTTATAAGCCGCAAGAAATTCAAGCTTCCGAAGAGAAATATCAGCCTTATAATAATTATCAAGTTTTACAGTGCATGAACTTCCAGAAACAGAATTTAAAATTTTCCCATTCAAAACAAAAGTTGCTCCAAAACTTCTTTCACCAGAATAAAATAAAAAATTTCCTTCTGACTTTAACCAGGAATCAACAGCATTTTCATTTTTTCCAAAATAAAAATTTTTTAATGACAAAGAAAAACTTTTATTTTCCGCAGTAAAATTTAATTTAAAATTTTTTACCTGAACATCAAAAGGAAGAATGAAGGCAATTTTTTTTATCAAGGATTCAACTTTTTCAAAAGAATTTTCAGCTGAATTATTTTTTTCTGAAACAGTTTTTGCAGAATTTTTTTTGCTGTCAATATTTACACAAGCATCTTTCACCAAAAGTTTTTCAAAAGCATTTTCAAAATCACCTTTCAAAATTTTTGGCAAGCTGAAATGAACATAAATCTTATTTACAAAAATAATTTGCTGCCCGCTTTTTGAATCCAAAACATCTATACCTTTTATGCAGATTTTTGATAGAATGGACGGCGATAAAGATTTGTATGAAATCTTCATGCCAGTATTTTTTTCAAGTTCCAGCACAATTTTTTTCTCACAGCTTCTGATTGCTACGTCAACTTTGCTATAAACAGGTTTCATCGCAGCAATAAAAGACGCAGCTATCAAGAGAAAAATAAGAATGCCAATGCTTGTCTTTAACACTTTAGATTTCATAAAGAATCTCGTTTATATTTTAACAGAAAAAATTATTTGAGGAAATGCCCGAATTTGGGCAACGGAGATGTTTAATATGGTCTTAGAAAATTTTATTGTATTCGAAGGAATTGACGGAGCAGGAACAACAACTCAGCTTGAAATTTTAAAATCAAGAACTCCGGAATTTTTATTTACAGCAGAACCAACATCTTCAGAAACTGGAAAATTTCTTCGCAAAATGCTCAAAGGCGAAATTCAGGTTACAAACGAAACCGCCGCCTATATTTTTGCCGCAGACAGAAATGAACATATAAATGGAAACTGTATAATAGAAGAAAACAAACTAATTACAGGAATAAAATCCGCCTGTGAAAAAGGAAAAATCGTTGTGAGCGACCGCTATCTATTTTCAAGCCTCGCATACCAAAGCATAGATTGCTCACCAGAAATTCCTCGGACACTGAATAAATTTTTTCCATTGCCGAGGCTTCTATTCTTTTTCGACATCGAGCCGGAAATTTCACTAAAAAGAATTTCATCAAGAGGACAAAAAGAAATTTATGAAAAAATAGATTTCTTAAAAAGAACAAAAGAAGAATACGAAAAAGTTCTTGCGGAATACAACGGAACAGAAATCAGCAAAGGAATGAAAATAGTCCGCATAGACGCAACAGCTGACAAGGAAAAAATCAGCCGGAAAATTGAAGAAGAAATAAATTCAATTTACAAAATATTCTAAAAACAACAGGCATTTTCTCCGATATTCAAAAGGTGGAAAAGTCTTTTTTTAAAGCAACCAAAATTTTATTTTTGCTTCTCATCGCGCTTCTTTTTTCAGCAGAAAAAAGCAATGCTTATATGGTTAAATATAAAGAAGATTTTTACAAGCTTTATCACGTTCATTATCAGCAGCAACCAGATGACTGCATAGAAAATATTTACTGGCTGGAAAAAGCAGTTAAAGCAGATTTTTGCAATCCTCTGTACGCATACACAAAAATTGAAAATGAACTTCAATGGGAAAAATACCGTTATCTTTTTCAAATGCACTTGAATTTAAAATTAATAGAACAGCACTTGCGGCTTGGACGAATTTACGATAAAAACGCCGCGTATTTTTACGACGCTCCCTGGAAAGATGAATATCTTCGCAATCTTGAAAAAGCAAAAACTTGTTATGAAGCAGGATACATTTACTGGCAGGAAGCTTCGCTTTGGGCTGAAAAAGCAAACATCGGGAAATTCAAATTCTTATTTTTGACAGGAATTCAAAACTGGGAAGATGAACGTGAACGGATAAATTCAGGCTCTTTAGATTACAAAAAAACTTTAGACCGGGAACTAAAAAGACTTAACAAAGTTATAGACGATTTAAAATCAATGGAAACGAAAAGATACTAACTTTTTAAATACCAATTCACTATCCATTTTAAATCTGATATACTTTGAAAAATGTCCTTAAACTGCAATGAAATAAATTTAATATTGAGCGAACTCAACATTGAAGGTTCCTTTATACAAGAAATAATCCAACCGGGCTACGATACGGTTTCATTTAAAATTGTCGGAAAAACAGAACCCGTAAATATTGTAATTTGCACATCACCGCAATCATGCAGAATAAACAAAACGAATTCAAAATCTCCAAAAAATGAAAAGCCTTTAAGATTCAATGAGTTTTTAAAATCACGCGTTCAAGGAATGAGAATCAACTCATGCAAGCAGCTAGGACTTGATAGAATTGTAAAATTCGATGTTTCAACATGGAAAGACAGGCTTTTTATCTATGCCCGGCTTTGGTCAAATGCGGCAAATATTATCGTAACAGATGAAAATGGAAAAATTCTTGACTGCTTGTACCGCCGGCCGGCAAAAGACGAAATCACTGGTGGAGTTTTTGTTCCGCAAGAAAAAATTCCAACTGAAGAAGAAAAAGAACTTTCACTTCTAAAATTTCCTATAAGAACATTCGACGATAATGATTTTTTCAAAGGAAAAGAAGAACTTTCATTCAATGAAAAAATCAATTTATATTACACAGAATGCGCCGGAAAACTTTCAAGAGAAAGCCTCTTAGCTCAAGCTGAAAAATGGTACAATGTAAAACGAAGCAAAATGGAAAACGCACTTCAGCATCTTATAGAAAAAAAATCAGAATTTGAAAACGCAGGAAAACTAAAACACACTGGGGACTTAATTCTTTCATTCGCAAGCCAAATCAAAGGCTCTTACTTAGATTGTACAGACTACAATACAGGCGAACAACTTCATATAAGGCTGAACGAAAAACTGAACCCACAGGAAAACGCCGCATCTTATTATGAGCAATATAAGAAAGCTGTGTCCGGAATAGAATCTCTTGAGCATGACATTGAGCTTGAAAAAAAAGCAATAGCTTCGCTAGACGAAGAATACAATCGGATAATTTCAGAAAAAAACACTTTAAAAATCGAACAGATTCTTCGGCATGATACAAAACCAAAACAGCAGATTCAAAAAAAACATCCTGGGCTTCATTACGAAATTGATGGGTGGATTATAATCGTTGGAAGAAACTCTTCTGAAAATGACGAGCTTTTAAGACATACTGTAAAAGGCCATGATATGTGGCTGCATACAAGAGATTATGCCGGCGGATATGTTTTTATAAAAGCACAAAAAAATAAAACCATTCCTCTTGAAATTCTTCTTTATGCAGGAAACCTTGCAGTCTACCATTCAAAAGCAAGAAAAAATAAACAGGCAGATTTATATTATACGCAGGTAAAATTTTTGCGTCGGGCAAAAAACGGTCCAAAAGGCCTTGTGCTTCCAACTCAGGAAAAAAACTTGTTTATAAAAATCGATGATGAAAAATTAAAACGCCTTGATGAAATTGAAAAGGCAAGCTCAATTCTATAGAATAGAAAACCGAGGAATCAAATGACAATATCTAAAATTCTTGAACAAAAAAAGACGCTTCTATCATTTGAAGTTTTTCCGCCAAAGCAGCAGGCGAATTTTGAAAATACAGTCAACGCGGCAAAAGAGCTTTGCAATCTGAATCCTGATTTTATAAGCGTAACTTACGGAGCCGGAGGAACAACCAGAGAAAACACTGTTGAAATAGCCTCCAAGATTTTATCATTTGGAACACCAGCACTTGCACACCTTACTTGCGTTGGAAATACAATTGATGAAGCTAAAAATATAATTTCTCAAATGAAGAAAAATAAAATTGAAAATGTCCTTGCATTGCGCGGAGACATTCCGCAAGGAATACCAAATCCACTGAGCAATGAACTTGACCACGCAAATGTTCTTGCAAAGATTTTAAAGGATGAAGGCTTTTGCGTTGGAGGAGCTTGCTATCCAGAAGGACACCCGGAAAGCCATAATAGGCAAGAAGATATAGACAACCTAAAATATAAAATAGATGCTGGTGTTGACTTTCTTACAACACAAATGTTTTTTGACAACAATATGCTCTACAGCTATCTCTATCAAATCCAGTCAAAAGGAATTCATGTTCCGGTTTTAGCAGGAATTATGCCAATTACAAACAGCAATCAAGTTTCAAAAATGGTAAAACTTTCATCTGCATATATTCCGGCCAAACTCCTTTCAATTTGCGACCGCTTTTCTGAAAATCCAGAAGCAATGCGCCAGGCAGGAATCGCTTATGCAACAGACCAGATTATAGACCTTATTTCAAACGGAGTAAGAGGCATTCATATTTACACAATGAACAAGCCTTCTGTAGCCCAAGAAATTTACAAAAATGTTGATAAAATTATTTCTGCAATTAACAGCTAGCGAAGGGAGATTGTCTTGAGCGAATTTAAAAATTTTCTATTTAATAAAATACAAAAACATGAGCCTGTTTTCTTTGACGGCGGAATGGGAACAATGATTCAAAAAATTTCAGGTCTTTCCTATTCTATTCCAGAAGATCTGAATTTTTACAATCCAGAAGCAATAAAAGATATTCACAAAAAATATATACTTGCAGGAAGCAACATTTGCACCACAAACACATTCGGCGCAAATCCTATAAAGCTTGAAAACGCATCTCATTCAGCACAAGAATTTATTGAAAAAGGAATCGCTCTAGTAAAAGGAGCAATCGCTGAATGCAAAAAACAAAACGAAAACATAATCTGCTTTACCGCATGGGATTCAGGTCAGATTGGAAAACTGCTTGAGCCAAATGGTCCTCTTACATTTGACGAAGCATATAATTCATACAAGGCAGCTGCAATTGCCGCAGAAAAATCAGGCGCGGATCTTGCAATAATCGAAACAATGAGCGACCTTTATGAAGTAAAAGCCGCAGTTCTTGCAATCAAAGAAAATACAAATCTTCCCGTCATAGCAACAATGACGTTCCAGCCTAATTGTAGAACCTTGACAGGTGCAGATGTTCTTACTTGCGTAACTTATCTTGAATCTCTGCACGTTGATGTTCTTGGTTTTAATTGCGGCGGAAGCCTTGAAGAAGACATTGAACTTGCAAATCAATTCTGCAAATATTCACACATTCCAATTCTTTCCCAGCCAAACGCAGGACTTCCAGAAGTTATAAACGGAAAAGATGTATTCAAGGTAACTCCAGAAGAATTTACAAATGCACAGGAAAAAATACTTGAGTCTGGAGTTTCAATTTTCGGAGGCTGCTGCGGAACAACTCCAGATCATATAAAAACAATGGCAGAAAAACTTTCAGAAAAAAAACTGAAGGCAAAAAAAGAAAAGTTCCAGTCATTTATATGTTCCTACAACAAAACTGTTCAGGCAGGAGGGGCAGCAGGACCTGTAATTATCGGTGAGCGCATAAATCCAACCGGAAAAAAGAAATGCAAGGAAGCTCTCCAAAATAACGATATGCAGTTCATAATTGACGAAGCAGACAGCCAGATAAATTCAGGCGCACATATTCTTGATGTAAACGTCGGACTTCCTGGAATAAATGAAAAAGAAATGATGCTTCAAGCGGTGAAGTCAGTGCAAAAAATTTTCAACACTCCGTTGCAACTTGACTCAAGCGAAAGCGATGTTTTGGAATATGCATTGAGGTATTACAACGGAAAAGCCCTTGTAAACAGCGTAAATGGAAAGCAAGAAGTCATGGACAAAGTTTTTCCGCTAATAAAACATTACGGCGGAGCTGTTGTCGCGCTTTGCATAGATGAAGACGGAATTTCCCAAACTGCGGAAGGAAGGGTAAAAGTCGCTGAAAAAATAATTCAGGAAGCCGCAAAATACGGAATACCTATAAGAGATATTTTTATTGACACGCTCACACTGACTGTAAGTTCTGAACAAAAAACATCACTTGAAACTGTAAAAGCAATCAGAATCTTAAAAGAAAAATTCGGAAAAGAAGGAATTCAGTTTGTGCTTGGAGTTTCTAATATTTCATTTGGACTTCCAAGAAGAGACATTATAAACTCAAGATTTTTTATGCTTGCACTTGAAGCAGGACTTAGCGCGGCAATCATAAACCCGGCAAGTATTCCGATGATGGACACCTACAGAGCTTACAGAGCACTTGGCTGCTTTGACGAAAACTGCCTTGACTACATTCAGACTTACACAGGAACTCTTGATCCTACAACTGAAAAAGCCCGGCAAAAAATTCTTTCGGATGCAGTTAATGACGGAACAATTTCCATTCAGATAAACGGAACGCCCATCGCATCTCCTAAAAAAGAAACTGAAAAAAAAAACACTTTAACTGAAACTATAGGCGCAGAAAAAAACACGGAAGAAAAGGAGCTTATACAGATAATTGAAAAAGGCTTCAAGGATAAGGCGGCAGACGCAACAGCCAGACTTCTTGAAAAAAACGCACCTGTAAAAATAATCGATAACTGCATAGTTCCAGCTCTTGACAACGTAGGAAAAGACTTTGAAACTGGAAAGAAATTTCTTCCACAGCTTTTGCTTAGTGCAGAAACCGTAGGCAATTCATTCCTTAAAATAAAAGAAACTCTTGCAGCTTCAGGAAAAGAGCAGGAAGAAAAAGGAACCATAGCAATTGCAACTGTCTTTGGCGACATTCATGATATCGGAAAAAACATCGTCAAGGCAATGCTTGAAAACTATGGATATAAAGTAATCGATCTAGGAAAAAATGTTCCGGCAGAAACAGTTGTAAAAACAGTTATAGAAAACAAAATCCAGCTTGTGGGCTTAAGCGCGCTAATGACTACAACGGTCGCTAATATGGAAGAAACAATAAACCAGCTTCATAAAGCGTTAAAAGAAAATAATCTGGAATGTAAAATTGTAGTAGGCGGCGCAGTTTTAACACCAGACTATGCAAAAAAAATCGGAGCTGACTTCTATGCAAAGGACGCAATGGAAACAGTATCAGCAGCAAAGGAAGTTTTTGGAAAATGAAAGAAGAAAACCTAAAATACAAGTTCAAAATTAAGAATGCAAAAAAGCCATCTCAAAAGAAAATCAAAAAGACTCTAGGAAGAACTTTAAAAAGCTTTAATGTTCTATATGCCTACGCAATGTTCATTTTTCACTGGACTGGTCTTAAATATTTTGCAGTTTTTATTTTAAATGTAATACAAAAATTCTTTATAGTTCAGTATCTTGAAAAATTCCACATAATACACATTCCAGTAAAAAGAGTAGACCACAAGCTGGATTCAAAAATTCCATTCAAGCCGGAATTCGCACAATGCTATCTTGACTTTGTAAACTATTGGATTCGTCCTATGTGCATGACAATGAAACGCTACGGAAGCTTTGAAGGAATCAAGCTCAGCGCGGAATATGTCCGGTACATGATTATGCTTTACAAGGAAGCATACAAAATTTATTCGCACTGCCTTACAACAACAGTGCGTCCAAAGCCAACAACAAAAGCGACAAAAGGCATTCAGTTTTGGGATCCGCATTATCTTTGCGTGCCGAGCCTGCACATTGCAATTGTTGTTCTTACAATCGGATTTTATAAAATGCTTTTTGAACGTGAAGAATTTACAGAACCAGAAAAAGATCAATGGAACAGCGAGCTTTACACTCATGGAATAGAAATTGCTGAATCAGTTTTATACATGAAGCAGCATAGTGTAAACTGCATTTCTGCGGCAATATACATGGTAACAAAAACTGCGCCAGAACTTTTAACAGAAGAAATGTCCATTGATTTTATTGACTCGATGTTTAAAGATTCTATTTATGTTGAAAAAACTGACTCAAAAGAAATCACAAGTTACATAAAAAAAATGTACAAAAATTTAATGGAAGAAAGCCGTAACTCCGATGACTGGACATCTCCGCTTAAAGAGTGGCTAAAAAATTATAAAATCCAAGCTCAAAATTAAAACGCAAAAAGCTACTTTGCAGAAATTTTCATAAGCTTTAAGCAGCCTTTTATTTCAACGGATTCTCCAGGTTCAAATGCAAAAATATCTTCCGCATTTGCAGGAAGTCCGTTTACAGTTCCGCTTCCTTCAATTATAAAACCAAGAACTATATCACGAGGATTTTTTTTGCCGCTAGCATTCTCTATTTTTGAAGAATAAAAATCTTCAACATTGATTTCTTCAAGAGAAAAATACGGGCAAGAAAAAGCTTCTGGGAAAGGCGCAATTTTTCTTACGCTGCTGTCTTTTATGCAGGCAATTCCCTTTTCTACATGACACTCTCTTCCGCGACCCCAGTCATACAATCTGTAAGTAATATCACTTGACTGCTGAACTTCCAAAAGACGCAAGCCGCCGCAGATTGCATGGACAGTTCCAGCCGGAATATAAATAAAGTCTCCAGCCTTGACTTTTTCATAGCGCAAACAATCCTGCAAAGAATTCGCCTCGATAGCTTTTCTAAGCTCGCTTGAGTTATAAACTCCATTCAGTCCGTAAACAAGTTCTGTATCTTCCTTTGCTGAAAGAACATACCAGCATTCAGTTTTTCCGCGGCAGTGCTCATAAAGAGCAGCTTTTTCATCATCAGGGTGAACCTGAACGCTCAAAGTCTTGTCGGCTTGAATAACTTTAACCAAAAGAGGATAATCACCGCCGCACATTTCAAAGAAATCTTTTTGAAATCCATTTTTATGAGTGGAAGCAATCCAGTTTTCATAGCCCCAAATTTTTTCAGACTTTATAGCGTTCAGTTTTTTCATTTAATGCTCCCAAAGCTTTGCAGGATAATATCCACTTTGAATTTTCTTTGCAATTTCTTGCTTTACAATCTCGCGGTCCTCTGGATAAGTCATTCCAAACCACTTTTCAGAAGAAGTAAAGAATTTTATGCTGCCTTCACCGTTCTTTACGATGTCACTAGCAGCAACCGGCAATAAAGCTTCCGCCTTAAGTTCGCCAATTGAAGAAGCCTTAAATTCATCCCAATATTTATGAAAGCGTTCAAAAGCCTTCAAGCTGAATCCAAAGAAATTCATGCTTACCCATTCTTTTCCTGTAAATGGAATTTCCTTGCCGTCAAGTTCACTTATAATACCATCGCCTTTGTAGCTGATTTTTGTATTTTCAACAATTGATTCAAGATAGCCATCTTTTACAGAACAAACTCCACGGCTAACAGAACCGCTTTTGCTCATAGTGTTTCCAAGAACGTAGCCAACCATTGCATGGTCATTAGAATCCGGACTTATAGATGAAAGATATTTTCCCAAAGTCGCAAATGCTTCCCTGCCGTAATAGTCATCGCTATTTATTACAGCAAACGGAGCGTTTATCTTTTCTTCAGCGCAAAGAACGGCATGAATCGTTCCCCAAGGCTTTGTACGCGCAGAAGATTTTTCCGCCTCGCTAGCAGTCAAAAGAGAATCATGCGTCTGAAAAACATATTCCGCATCAAAGTTACGGGCAACTCTGTCAAAAAGCCGCTCCCTAAAGTCTTTTTCAATGTCAGGACGGATTACAAATACAACTTTTCCAAATCCGCTTTTTTTAGCATCGAAAGTCGCAAAGTCCAAAAGGCACTCGCCATGCTGACCTACAGAATCAATCTGCTTAACTCCACCGTAACGGCTTCCCATTCCAGCTGCAAGAACCAACAATACAGGTTTCATTTCACATTCTCCCGTTAATTTAAATTTTTTAGGTTTTATTTCAAGTTTTATATTTTTATGTCATTATCGGACTTGACCCTGCGATGTTTCTGAAAGAAACCCGGCTAATAATCTAAATGCATATATTGAAATCATTTAGAGATTGTCGTATCAAGTACGACAATGACATTTTGTTTTATAAAAAACTATGCAGTAACAGCTTCAAGCGCAATTTTCATCATGTTTGTAAAAGTTACCTGGCGTTCTTCTGCGGAAGTTTCACCACCCAAAAGAATATGGTCGCTAACAGTAAGAACAGCCAAAGCCTTTCTCTTGAATTTCGCAGCAAGAGTGTAAAGTTCCGCGGCTTCCATTTCTACACCCATAACCCCATATTCCGCCCAAAGCTTCCAGTTTTCCGTTGGATCGTAAAACATATCGCTTGAAACACAAAGCCCTACATTCGGTTTTATGCCGATTTTTTCAGCAGCAGAATACGCCTTTGTAAGAAGCTCAAAGTCCGCAACAGGAGCAAAATGAAGTCCGTTGAACCTCATTGTATTCAACCCGGAATCTGAACATGCGCCTTCAGCAAGAATAACATCTCTAAGCGCAATATCTTTTTGAACAGCCCCGCAAGTTCCAACACGCACAGCTTTCTGCACATTATAAAACTGAAAAAGCTCATTTACATAAATAGAAAGCGAAGGCTGCCCCATTCCAGTACCCTGAACAGAAACTCTTTTTCCATTATAGAGCCCTGTAAATCCATACATTCCGCGGACTTCATTATAACACTTGGCATCCTGCAAGAAATTTTCAGCAATAAATTTGGCTCTAAGAGGATCCCCCGGAAGCAAAACTGCCTCTGCAATGTCTCCCTCTTTTGCATTAATATGTGTACTCATACTCAGAATTATATCATAAATTTTTATAAAACGATACAAAAATCATATAATCGGCAGAAAAAAGACTTATTCAGACTGATAATTTACAAGAGTTGTAACGTTAAGACCTTCAAGCTTTTTCTTATAATTCAAGAAAGGAAGCCCTATAACACCAAAGACATCCGTTGTCTTAGCTCCGCCCTGCTCTATCAAATTTACCGCCGCCTTTAAAGTTCCGCCGGTTGCAATAAGATCGTCAACCAAAAGAATATTCTGACCTTTTGAAATGTCGGCAGTGTGGACTTCAATTTCAGCAGAACCATATTCAAGCTCATATTTGCAGGTATATGTTTTTCCGGGAAGCTTTCCTTTTTTACGAATCAAAACAAGAGGAATTCCCATAGCCTGAGCAAAAGGAGCAGCAAATACAAATCCGCGCGACTCAATTCCAGCAACAGCGTCAATATTTTTATCCTTGTAGAGATCCACCATACGCTCAATTGTATAGCGGAATGCTTCTGGATGGCGAAGAACTCCAGTTATATCATAAAACAAAACGCCTTTTTTGGGAAAATCAGGCACGCGGCCAATTACTTTATCAAGAACCTCAAAATCTTTATTCATGTTTACTCCAGATTTTTTATTATAAACTGAATACAGGCAAAATGCAAATGTGAGTTACAGATAGGCTATTGACAAATTGGTGCATAAACTATAGCAACATTATGTCAATAAGCTATAGAGAATAATGCACATAGACTATGTAGCGTTATCTATATAAGCTATTAAGAACATCACTGACAGACTGTATATAGGTTAACTATACAGTCTATGTACAGCATTACAGATAACTTATATATAAATATCAAATACAGACTGTCTATGCAGTATACGAATAGACTATATATGAATATTGCATATAGACTGACTGTGAGTAATGCGGATAGACTGTCAGCAGATATGTGTATAGACTGTCGACAAATATGCCGACAGTCTATACGTAACACCGTGGACTGTCAGTACCACTATGCCGGTACTGTAAATATTTGACTTTTCCATAATTATATACCCTTAATTTCGAGTTTTATAATTTTATGTCATTATCGGGCTTGACCCGATAATCTATTGAAAATATCCAACAGATTCCTGACCAAGTTTACTACTTAAACATCGCAGTGTCTTAGCATGGGAATAACACTTAAATTACTGTTCTTATCAAAACTCGACATTTGGGCTATTTAACACAAACAATTACAATGATATACTTTAGACATGAGTAAAATCAAAGTTATTTTTTTATCAGTTATGGCGCTGAATATTTCTTCTGCATTTGTCGCAGAGCCAAAACCACAGTACGTGCAGGTGGATTCAGCAATTGTCAGAGTCAAGGCATCCCAATTTGCGTCCATCGCAGGAACTTTAAACCTTGGCGACAAAGTCAAAGTTACTTCAAAAGGAAAATCCTGGTCCTGCATTTCATCCGAAGATGGAAAAATTAAAGGCTGGCTTCCAAATTCATCTTTAACAACAAAAAAACTGATTATAAATATCAACGGAAAAACTTCCGTAAATGCAAAAGAACTTGGACTTGCAGGAAAAGGAATGGACAAGGCTTTTGAAAAAGTTTACAGCCAGGCAAATGAAATTTCGTATGCTCAAGTTGATAAAATTGAAACAAATGCCTGTTCAGAAAAAGACGCCATTGCTTTTCTAAAAGAAGGACAACTCAATGCCGGAGGTGAAGAATAATGAAAAAGCTATCAAAAAAAATTCTTTGCGTTTGCATTTTTTCATCAGTTTCTTTAGCCGCATTTTCTGCTGATATTTTTGGCGCATTAAACAAAGTAAACTCCGCTGTTCAAAAAAGCCAGGATGTAAAGAAAACACTTGAGCAAGCCAGCAGCACAGTTGAGTCAATCGACAGAGCCGCAGAGCCTATTACAACGCAGGACTCATATTTTATTGGAAGAACTGTTGCGTCCAATGTTCTTACTGAATACAAGCTTTACACGGCATCTCCAAAAGCAACTGCTTATGTTAATAAAATTTGCAAAGCAATCACAATGAATTCCGACACGCCAAAAATTTACAAGGATTATTGCGTTGCGATTCTTGATTCAGATGAAATCAATGCGTTGTCTACAAGCGGCGGGCACATTTTTATTACAACAGGAATTTTGAAATGCTGCAATTCAGAGGATGAGGTCGCAGCAATTATTGCACATGAAATTGCACACATTCAGCTAAAACATGCAACCACAGCAATCAAGACTGTAAGAACAACAGAAGCAATTTCAAATTCTGCAACAATGGCAAAAAACTACACAAAGCAGTTTTCAAATCTTAATCAAGAGGAAAAACAGTCCGCGGATTTTCTTACCAGTTCCAGCATTTCAATGATGAATATCATTACAGAAACCGGATACACAAAAGGCCAGGAATTCAAAGCTGACGAAAAAGCAGTTTCGCTTATGGCAGACGCAGGCTATGATCCAAACGCCTTGACTGATGTCCTCAAAATGCTCAAAGCAAAAAGTAGCGGAGAAGATTCAGGCTGGGGAAAAACTCATCCAAAGCCAGAGACCAGAATCAACAGTGTGCAAAAGATTCTTAAAAACTTTAATTTCACAGGAATCAGTAGAGATGTCCGCCAGTCAAGATTTGAAAACGCTTTAGCAGGAATAAAATAGCCATGAAACAAAAACATAAGCTTTGGACAAGAGCCATAATCATTGCCCTTTCAAGCATTCTGATAACTTTAATCTTTCACTTTTCAAAAGCATTTAACGCTTTTGAAAACAAATCTTATGACCTTCGCATGACAAACGCTGCAAAATACAAGCAGCCTTGCGAAGAAATATGTCTGATTATTGTTGATCAGAAAAGCATTGACTGGGCAAAAGAAAAATACAACTGGTCATGGCCTTGGCCTAGAGAAGCTTATGGAAGAATGGTTGATTTTATTTCAGCTGGAAATCCTAAGGCAATTACATTTGATATTCTTTACACAGAGCCTTCTATATATGGAGAAGAAGATGACATTGCTTTAGGCGCGGCAGAGGCAAAAAGTAAAAAAGTTATCCAGACATTTTTTTATTCCGCAGAAGACTACGGAAAAACTTTAATGCCTGTAAAGCCAATCAATGACAATGCGGCTCTTCTAGGAAACATTACAAGCGCAAAAGACAGCGACGATATTATCCGCCGCACTCGCCTTTTTGATACATTTAATGATACTGAATATCCAACGCTCGGACTTGCACCTCTTTTCTTAAATGAAGAAGCTCCTGACTTTTCTTCTATTCCTGTAGTAGACAACAACACTGCCCTTTTGCGTTTTACAAAATCCATAGATGATTATTTTCCATACAGCGCAAAAGATATACTTGAAAGCCATGATCTTTGGCTACAAGGAAAGGAAGGTGTTTTGTCTCCAGAGGATTTCAATGACCTTTATATTTTCTGCGCATACTATGCTCCAGGGCTTTTTGACATTTGCTCAACGCCGGTTTCACAAGTTTATCCGGGAGTCGGAATTCATATTACAACTTTGGATAATTACCTTACAGAAAGCTTTATAAAAAAAGTTCCATTTTGCATTTCTCTTTTATGGCTGATTGCATTGGCATTCTTTGCGTCTTTGTTTGCAGTCATAAGTGAAAAAATTTCTCCACGGTTTTCTGCGATTTTTATTTCAGCGGGAATCTTTGCTGGAATCGCGGTTTCAATTTTTGTACCTGTGATTTTGTTTAACAACGGATTTTGGCTTTTAATGATTGCGCCTTTGTTCGCTTTTCTTATTTCAGAAATGGCAAGTGTTGTTGTAAGTTTGTCTGTAGAAGGAAAGCAAAAACGCTTTATCCGTTCTGCGTTCAGCCAATGTCTTTCAAAAGATGTTGTCAATCAAATTATAAATGACTCTTCTTCGTTTACATTGGGAGGAAAAGAATTTGAAATGTCGGCGATTTTTACAGACATTCAGAAATTTTCATCCTTTAGCGAACTGCTCACAGCAAAAGAGCTAGGCTGTCTACTAAACTTTTATCTTACAAAAATGTCTGACATCATAATTGATGAAAAAGGAACTGTTGATAAATACGAAGGAGATGCGATTGTTGCACTTGTCGGCGCGCCAGTTGCAATGCCAGACCATGCAGTTCATGCGTGTGCCGCCGCAATAAAAATGAAAAAAGCAGAACAAGTAATGAATCAAGATATTATACGCTATTCGCAAAATCCTAAGCCTTCATGGATGGAAGAAGCTTTGTATTCTGCATTTAAAACTCTTGTGGCAAACAGCAAGACAATTTTCACTAGAATCGGAATTAATTCAGGTGAAATGATTGCAGGCTATTTTGGTTCGGAAAAGAAAAAGAATTACACAATGATGGGCAACAATGTAAACCTTGCGTCCCGTCTTGAAGGTGTAAACAAGCAGTATCACACAAATGGAATTCTTATTAGCCAAAGCACAAAAGAATTGATTGGAGACAGATTCGTTGTGCGTTCTCTTGACCGTGTTCGGGTTGTAAACATCAACACACCGATTGGACTTTATGAACTTATTGAAGAAAAATCTCTTGCATCTCCAGAACTTCTTGATTATATGCAGAACTGGGAAAGCGCAATGGCTAAATTCAGCAACAAAAATTACACAAAAGCTAAAGAACTATTGTCTTCCCTTGCGAAAAAAAACAGCAATGACAACGTTGCAAAATATTACATTCATCTTCTTGACGACTATTTTCTTAAAGGAACTTTTCCAAAAGAAGCTGACGGTGAAGGAGTTGAATTCAATCCAGACGACGGAGTTTTCAAACTGCTTCAAAAGTAAAGAAACTGAATCAACCTTGCTTTTGAACCCTACACTTTTACTTCTATACGGCTCATGGAAATGCGTTTTTCTCGGACATTTTCAAGATAAGACTTCAGGGAAGAAGCGTTGTTTTTTTCTATAAATCCTTTTAGCTCATTAAGAGATTTTTCAAAATTTTCAATGTGAAGCAGAAGTTCTTTTTTATTTGCAAGGAAAAGTTCTGTCCACAAAGGAGCATTAATCATGGCGATTCTAGTCAAGTCCTCAAAGCTTCCGCCGCCAAAAGCCGTTATCTTGGAATCTTCCGCACTATCAACAAGCGCGCTCGCAATGACATGGCAAAGCTGGGAAGTAAAAGCAATTTTATGGTCGTGAACAAAAGCATCAGTTTCTACAATCCTGGTAAATCCCATAAGCGAAACAAGCTGCTTAAAGAGTTCCAGATTTTCGATTTTATTCTGTTTTAGCGGCATTAAAATGTAGTTATGATTCTTAAAAATTGAACCACATGAATTTGCATAGCCTTCCTTTTCGCTGCCAGCCATCGGATGCCCCGGAATAAAATCAAATCCACCGGAAAGAATTTCATTCAGGCGAGAAAATATTTCAGACTTGACTCCGCTTATGTCCGTTACGATTGAACCGGGCTTAAAATTATTTTTGTGCTGAATTAAAAATTCCAAAGTCGCATGAGGATAAAGGCACACAAAAACAAAATCACACTGGCAAAGCATAGAGTCAACTTTGCTGATAAGAAAAGTTTCATCCGCAATGTGCTGTTCTCTCGCCAAGGAAAGGGATGCTTCATTTATGTCCGCAGCAAGAATCTTTCCGCTGGCAGAAGAAACTGAAAGCACATTTTCCCTGATTGCCTTTCCAAGAGAGCCGCCCATAAGACCGAATCCAACAATTCCATAAGTCAAGTCTGATAAATTTTTCAATTTGAAATCCTTCTATTGTTGAGCTGCCGGAACTTTTTTTCTTATTAAGAATCCGGCATTTTTTTACATAGTTTTTCCTTCAACAGCCGCATATTTTCCAAGCTTAATCATGAGTTCTTCAAACTGACTAGGTGGAAGCTGCTGGCTTGCATCGCTCCAAGCCTTTTCAGGGCAGCAGTGAACTTCAATTTCAAGTCCGTCAGCACCGGCGGCAACAGCAGACTGGGCAAGAGTTCCTACCATCCATCTGATTCCGCAGGCATGGCTTGGGTCAATCACAACCGGTAAGTGTGAAACTTTATGAAGATAAGGAACTGCGCTTACATCAAGGCAGTTGCGTGTATATCCGTCATAAGTTCTAATTCCGCGCTCGCAAAGAATGACATTTTCGTTTCCGTTGGCCATTATATATTCCGCGCTCATCAAAAGCTCGTTGATTGTTCCAGAAAGACCGCGCTTAAGCAGAACCGGCTTATTAAATTTTCCAAGTTCCTTCAGAAGGTCAAAGTTCTGAAAATTTCTTGCTCCAACTTGAATCAAGTCAACATTTTCAAAATTCTTAAGTTCGCTGATTGCCATAAGCTCCGTGCAGATTGGAAGCCCTGTTTCTTTCTTTGCTTTTTCAAGAAGCTTTATACCTTCCTTTCCAAGCCCTTGAAAACTATAAGGTGAAGTTCTTGGCTTGTATGCGCCGCCACGTAAAATTCTTGCTCCGGCTTTTTTTACAGCAAATGCCGCATTCATAATCTGGTCTTCAGTTTCAACAGCGCAAGGACCTGCGATTACAGGAACAGTTTTTCCGTCTCCAATTTTACATTCAATAACGCCGCTCTGCCCTGTTCCGATGCAGACAACTGTATTTTCCGGATGGAATGAACGGCTTGCCATTTTATACGGTGCGCTGACACGCTCCGCAGTTTCAACTATATCATTTGCAAGGAAATCCTCTGGAACAAGTTTTGAAGTATCGCCTAGAAGACCAATAATAGTCTTGTCTACTCCAGTCGAAATATGAACGCCAAGACCTTTCTGCTTAACCTCTTCAACAAATTCATTGATTGCCGGCTCTGTCGCGCCTTTCTTTAAAATCACTATCATACAAAAACCTCCGAAATTTAAACCGTCTGGCAAAAAAAAGAGCCTTCCACTGCGGAAGGCTCCATTATTTTACCAGTTATACGGCAAACACAATGCTCGCTATTATCTAGCGAAACTTCCGCAAGGCACGAGAAAACCAATAAAAGCTAAAGTAAAGGTAAGCCAACGATGAGATATTGATAATTACTGCCCAATGGGTTGTGTTTTTCATAGTAAAAAATATATCATGCAAAACTGATACTGTCAACAAAAACATTTTTGTATTTGCTACATTGTATAGCCAGGCTTTACAAAAATATTTTTATTATCCGGGTCTACAATCTTGTTAAAAACACGCTCTTTCCATTCGTCCTGCGGAATATCTTCTACAGAAACAGAAAAATGCTCGATTCCCCTGCCAAGCTCCTCGCTCGCTACTTTTGCAAGTTTTTCTGCAAGATTTTTCTTGATTTCGTCATTTCTTCCGGGAAACATTTGAACTGTAATATGCGGCATCTTAAACCTCCAGTGCCTGAGTTAAATCAGCAATTATATCATTTACATTTTCAACACCAACAGAAAGTCTTACCATGTCCGGCAAAACACCTGCAGCCTTTAGCTCTTCATCGGACATCTGCCTGTGTGTAGAACTTGCAGGGTGAAGAACACAAGTCCTGCTGTCCGCAACGTGCGTTGCAATCATTGCAAGCTTAAGGTTCGACATGAATTTTTCAGCAACCTGTCTTCCGCCTTTCACTCCAAAAGAAATAACTCCGCAAGTTCCGTTCGGCATATATTTTTTTGCAAGCTCGTAATATTTGTTTCCTTTTAATCCGGGATAGTTCACCCAGGAAACATTTTTATGCGACTGAAGAAATTCAGCAATTTTCAAGGCATTTTCGCAGTGACGGGCAACACGAAGCGGCAGGGATTCAAGTCCAAGATTTAAAAAGTAAGCATTCATCGGGGACTGAACAGAGCCAAAGTCTCTCATAAGCTGAACAGTTGCTTTTGTAATAAACGCGCCTTCCTTTCCAAATTTTTTTGCGTAAACCACGCCGTGATAGCTTTCATCCGGGGTGCAAAGGCCCGGAAATTTCTGGGCGTTTGCAAGCCAATCAAATTTTCCAGAATCAACAATCGCGCCACCAATAGTCGCATCATGTCCATCCATATATTTTGTTGTGGAATGAGTTACAATGTCTGCGCCCCATTCAAACGGACGGCAATTCACGGGAGTTGCAAAAGTATTGTCTACAATAAGTGGAACTCCGTGGCTGTGCGCCGCTTTTGCAAAACGCTCAATGTCAAAAACAATCAAAGCCGGATTCGCAATCGTTTCGCCAAAAACAGCTTTTGTGTTCGGTTTAAAAGCCGCATTAAGTTCCTCCTCTGAACATTCGGGATCTACAAAAGTAAAATCAATTCCCATCTTGCGCATTGTAACATTGAACAAGTTGAAAGTTCCTCCATAAATTGTAGAAGAAACAACAACATGATCGCCTGCGCTTGCAATATTAAAAACCGCAAAAAAGTTTGCCGCCTGGCCGGAAGAAGTGAGCATAGCGGCAGTTCCACCTTCAAGAGCAGCAATTTTCGCAGCCACATAATCATTTGTAGGATTCTGGAGTCTGCTGTAAAAATAGCCAGAATCTTCAAGGTCAAAAAGTTTTCCCATTGCTTCGCTTGTGTCATACTTAAAAGTTGTACTTTGAACAATAGGAATCATTCTAGGCTCGCCGTTTTTTGGCTCATAGCCTGAGTGAATGCATTTCGTCTCAATTCCGTTTTGAAAATCTTTCATTCTTTATACACCTCAATATTTTTGTACTTAAAACTTAATTTACAATTTCAAATTCAACTTGCAGTTCTGTAAGTTCAATTTTCTTTACTTTTATTTTCACCACGTCATTAAGCTCTGTTTTTTCAGGGCAAGGCATAAAGGTTTCTATTGCAAGAGAAGGAATTGAAAAAAGAGGAAGCTTCATTCCCTTGTCAACGCAGACAGCCTCACCTGTCCAGCCGGGATTTTGCAAAAGATAAACAAGAGTCCAGTGCATATTGCTTTTGCGTTCAGCCTTGTGAGCCGCCTGAGCCCCGGCATCTCCTTCTGAAATACGCATAAGAATAGTGTCCTTGTCCAAAAGCTCCCTTTTATCCAAAAATGCTCGCAGCTGAATATGAGCAATCAAGTCTCCGTAGCGGCGCAAAGGGCTTGTAACCTGACTGTACATATTAAGCCCCAAAGCGCAATGCATTCCAGGAGTTACACCGACAGATCTTTTTCTCATGCATCTTCTAAGCCTGAACTGACCTGCAAGACCTTCCGGAACATCATCTGGAATTACAGGAGCTTCCTGGCTTACAAACGGAAAAGGAATCTGATTTTTGAATGCGAATTTTGCAGCTCCTTCTCCGGCCAAAAGCATCATCTCACGGATCATTTCTGAGCTTTTAGGATGAACAAGAGGCTCGATTGAAACTTTTTTTGTTTCAGGTTCAACGGAAATATGAACTTCCGGCATTGAAATCTGAACAGCCCCGGACTTTTTGCGGCGTTCCACATTTTTCCATGCGATAGAAAAAAGAGGCTTTAGCTCTTCACTTTCCATAAGATCATCAGCCTGCTCATAAGAAAGGCGCTTTACTTTTACAAGTGTCTTAAAAACGGAACAATCTTCAATCGCGCCGTTTTCATCAAGAAGAATTCTAAAAGACAAGGCACGGCTTTTTTCCTTTAGTCCAAGCGCATAATCTTCAAGACAACTTTCACAAAGCATTCTGGCAGCACCTTCTGGAATATAAAGAGTTGCACCTCTTGCACGCGCATTTTTATCAATAGGAGAATCTGGCTGAACCGTAGACGCCGGATCTGCAATATGAATCCAAAGATATTTTCCGTCAAAGGCAACAGCATCGTCCGGATCAGTTGACCAGGCATTGTCAATTGCATAAGAAATACAGTCAAGCTCAAGCCGCTCTTCTTCCGGCGGAGAATCAAGGGAATCTGACGCTGATTTTGTGGAAAGTCCCCAGCGCAAAGGATACGGATTACGTGTAATGTCCCAAAGTCCTGTATCAAGCAAAAGTTTGTGCGCACGTTCTGGAGTTTCCTTTAAGCCGGCATCATGCATTGTACGGCTTTTGTCTGTTTTTCCAAGCGCAAGAGCTTCCACATCGCCCATAAAAACAGAATCTTCCGGCAAAAGCTTTCCAGTTTTTAATCGCTGAATAAATTCAGACCGCAGTTCGGCTTCTTTTTCCTTTTCACCGGCTTTTTTTACAAGGGAGTCAATTTCTTGCTGAGGGCGGACAGTAAACGCAATTTTTCCGTCCAGCTGATCCTTTAAAACCTGGCTAAAATAAACAGTATTTTTTAAGGCGCAGTAAAGTCCCCAAGCCTCATCAGGTTTTACTTCGCCTCTAAAAAGTGAAACCAATTCATTAAAAGGATAACTTTCGCCAGGAGTTTCGCCTGACAAAAGTTCATAGCAGTCTTTTATCTGAAGAAAAATCTCATTTGCCTGCTCAAGATTGTAAATATCAGAGGCTGAAGGACATTTTTCCACAGCGAATTTCAAAACAGATTCAAGAGAAGAAACAGGACCTTCATTCAGCAAAAGAATATCCTTTGCGCGGACATTCTGAGTTTCATAAACAGCAGGCTTTGTGGCAGTGGCAGGAACAGACTGAAATTTTATAGAAAACTTATTATTTTCACCAACAGAAAGAACAACAGCAGCAGTATTTTTATATATAACAAGTGAATTAGGTTTTATCATGCTGAAAGTTTACAATAAAAAAAAAGCAATTACAATAAAGATTGTTATGGCTGATTCTATAATGACATAAAAAAACACCGCCAGAATTGCTCTAGCGGTGTCCAAGGCTACAAATTTTCAAGTCTGCCTAAGAAAACTTGAAAAGCATAGATTATTTTCTGATTTCAGAACCAATTGCTACTTTATAGCCAACTTCGCCTGTAATAGCATTCTTGAGCCATGGAGCAGAAATTTTGTCTGCTTCACAGATGTTGATTTCCTTGCTCTGATCTTCCGGATTCTTAGCAAAGAATTTGCATCTTTCCATTGCTGGCTTAAAGTTTACAGTTTCGCCAATCTTGAAGTCTCCCTTAGAAGAAGCCTGTACACGGGCAACAATGCTCTGTGTCTTTGTAGAAAGGAAGAGGTGTGTTTCTGCACCAAGAGGCTCCTTGTTAGAAACTTTCATCTGCATATTGTTTTCTGCAGCTGGAGCTTCTGAATAAACAAGGTCTTCCGGGCGTACACCGAAGTAAACCTCTTTGCCTACATAGTCTTTAAGAGAAGCCTGCTGTTCTGCTGTAGGAACAACTGTGAATGTGCCTTCATCAGCAACAATCTTGTCGCCTTCTTTCTTGATTGTAACAGAAAGGAAGTTCATTGGAGGAGTTCCAATAAATCCTGCAACAAATTTATTGATTGGGTGATTGTACAAATAGAGAGGCTCACCAATCTGCTGTACGTGACCGTCTTTCATAACAACGATTTTTGTACCCATTGTCATAGCTTCAATCTGGTCATGAGTAACATAAATCATTGTAGCATTAAGTCTCTGGTGCAAACCTGCGATTTCTCCACGCATTGTAACACGGAGTTTTGCATCAAGGTTAGAAAGAGGCTCGTCAAACAAGAATACTTTAGGGTTGCGGACAATTGCGCGTCCTACTGCAACACGCTGTCTCTGTCCACCAGAAAGAGCCTTTGGCTTGCGGTCCAAGTACTGTGTAAGACCAAGAATATTAGCAGCTTCATCAACACGGCGTTTAATTTCACCTTTATCCATTTTGCGGATCTTAAGTCCGAATGCCATGTTGTCATATACTGTCATATGAGGATAAAGAGCATAGTTCTGGAAAACCATCGCAATGTTTCTGTCTTTTGGCGGAACATCATTCATAAGCTCGCCATCAATAAGAAGCTCGCCTTCAGAAATTTCTTCCAAACCTGCAATCATGCGGAGAGTTGTTGATTTTCCACATCCAGAAGGTCCTACGAATACACAGAAGTCGCGGTCCTCAATAACAATGTTGGCGTTTTCTACAGCCTGAACATTTCCATCGTAAATCTTACCGATTCCTTTTAATTCTACCTTTGCCAATTTTGGCCTCCTAAGGGTTTATGTTATGCAACAATTATAAATTCAAAAAGTATAGAAGTCAAACAAATTCTTTAAAGAAATTCAGTTTTTTTTCAGCCGACAGAGCCATTTTTGTAAACTTTGGCTTCAACAAACTTTCCGTCTGAGCCGATCTTCTTTCCGTCTATTTCAACAAACCCATCTTTTGTATAAAGTTTGAACGAAAAGAATTTATCCGGCTTTACATAGCAATATTTTTCAGCTGGAGCTTCAAATCCTTCAGGCTCAAGAATAGTTCCCGGTTCAAACTGAGGTGCAAAAAGAACTTCGCAAGTTTCCCGGTCTGTAACATTCGGATCAGAGGCCGCAAGCAGCATTCCGTTGCTTCTGACTCCGCGGAAATTTGCAGGCTTTAAATTATAAACGATGACGATTGTTTTGCCCAAAAGCTCTTCAGGCTTATAAAAAGGCACAATGGAACTTACAATCTGCCTAGGCTCTTCATCTCCGTCGTTCAATGTGAGTATATATAGAAGACTTCCGCCCGGATGCTGCTCCACTTTTTCTATGCGCGCAGCCTTTAAAATAACACGGTTTCTGAACTGTTCCGCTTCTGAAACTGCTTTTTCTTCGTTTTCTTCCATAAATATAACCTCGCTTTATGTTTTTTTCCATACAAAATATAGAGCAAATTCAAAAGATTTTCAAAGCCCGTCAATAGCAGAAAAATATAAAGATCAGCATTCACATAAAAATTTCATTTGGGAAAATTTTTGATAAAAAAAAAAAAATTTTTAAGTTGAAATAAAAAAAAATCTAATATATAACCTATAGTAAATTGGAGCTGAATATGTCTTTAATGAAAAAAACTTTTTTGTTTTCGTCTGTATTTTTTATTTTTATCTGTTTCATTTCAATTTTTACTTACGGCATTGCAAAACGCAAGATCGGGCGGAAGAATCTTTCGCAGGGAATCCGAACGGAGCTTACCACTGACCAGCTCATGCTTGAGTCTTCGGTGAATAAGGACATCACTCTTGCGCTTCAAATGGCCCGTTCGCCTGTAATTTCAAATTATTTCCGCAATGCGACCGACAAGAAACTTCAGAAGCCTGCATTTGACGAGATGGCGGCATACGGAAAGGCTTTTTCTTCCGGAATAAATTTCTGGATAAACGACACGGATCACTTTTTCTACTTCGGGGACAAATATTCATACACGCTTGATCCTAACAAACCAGAAAGCTACTGGTATAACATGACGCTCTACAAAACCGAATCGTATAACTTCAACATAAACTACAATCCAGACGTGAACGAAACCTGCCTTTGGGTAAACGCTCCTGTTTTTTCCGCGGACAAAAAGCCTGTAGGAGTTGTCGGAACTGGAATTATTTTGGACTCTTTTCTTGATTCTGTTTACAAGACTGTGAGCGGCGGCGGAAACGGTCAGCTTTTCTTCTTCAACAGCCTCGGAGAAATTACAGGAGCAGCAGACAAGTCTCTTGTAAGCAAAAAAGCGCTGGTAAAAGATCAGCTTGGCGGACTTTACGAGAAAATCGAAGGGGCGCTTGAAGACTACAAGGACGGACAGGTTTACACATTTAGCCTTGGAGATGCGGAATACGGTCTTTGCTACGTTAAAATTCTTGACTGGTATCTTGTGCGCCGCATAGACATCGCCTCAGGAATGGCAACCGAAAGTTCTCTTCTTGTAATGCTTGCGATGTTCATAATCGGAATGCTCATCGTCTCCTGCCTGTACACGCTTTTCATATCGCTGATTCTAAAGCCGCTTTTAAAGCTTCGGGAATCCATGAACAAAATCGCAGATGGAGACTTCACCGAAAAATTCAGCTACAAGAAGAACGATGAAATCGGAAGCCTTGCAGGAAGCCTCTCACACATCACGGCGACCGTAAATTCTCTCATAAACGGAATCACGGAAAAGGCGGACTACGTTCACGACACGAACAACCTTCAGCAAAAAAATTTCGACTCTGGAAAGGAAAAGTCCGCGGCAATTGTCCACGAGCTTGAAGGAATGAAAAATTCGGTTTCGGAACAACAGGGAATGATTCAGAGCGCATCCGACAAAATCGAAAAGACAACGGAAAGACTCAAAGGCTTCGGAAGCATAATCAAGACGCAGATTTCTGATATCGAGGAATCCGGCGAGCAGATAAAGCAGCTTTTGGATTCGGTCGAGTCTGTTGACAAAATCAGGAAGTTCACGGTTGAGAACATGGGGCTTCTTTCTTCCGCATCAGAAAAGGGAAATACGCACATCAAGCAGGTTTCGGAAACGATTCAGCAGATTTCAAACGACACAAAAAAACTTCTTGAAACAAACAAGATAATTTCTTCAATTTCAGACCAGACAAATCTTCTTGCAATGAATGCGGCGATTGAAGCGGCTCATGCGGGAAAAGCTGGTGACGGATTCGCGGTTGTCGCGCAGGAAATCAAAAAGCTCTCTGAAAAAACTCATGCGCAATCGGAGAACGTTGCGAAAGTTATCGGCGGAATCATCGACTCTGTTCAGCGTGTTGTGGAAGTTTCCGAAGTTACAAGCCAGATTTTCTCGGACATTGTGAAGCAGGTTTCCGCGGTTGACTCTGACTTCAAGGAAATGTCGGGCATAATAGAAAACGAGAACTCACTGAACATTTCGGTTGCGGAAAAGCTCAAGGCTCTGTCCTCTGGCTCGGCTTCGGTTTCCAGCGGATTTTCAGACATGGAAAAGGACACTTTGAATATCGCCTCTGCAATGGAAAAAGTTACAAGACGCACAATAGAACTTGTAGCAAGTGTTGATGCAAGTTCTGAAAGCGCGCTTGCCATAAACACGCAGCTCAAAGAGGTTTCAAATCTTGCGAACAAATCCGTGGAGCAAATTCAGACACTTGCAGATTCGCTTGAAATATATAAAATAGAAAAATAAGTGCAAGATAAACTGGATGAAATAACGTCAGTTTTATCTACATTGACTTTTTTATGGAGCAAAATAAAAATGAAAAAAATCAAAATTTTTACAGCAGTTATGTCATTTGCAATGCTGGCTTTTTTGGGTTGCAAATCAAAGGACACAAAACAAATTGAAGGCGACTGGAATCTTGTTCAATACAAAATTAACGAAAAGCAAGTGGAATTTTCATGCGCCACAATTTCCCTTTTGCAAGATGAAAACTTGAACATTAAAGTATCTGGTTTTTCAGGCGTAAATTCTTTCTCTGGACTTTACAAGGCAAATGGAAAAAAACTTATCGCAGAGCCGGGATTTATTTCCACAAAAATGATGGGAAGCAAAGAAGACATGGAATTTGAAAGGCTCTTTTTAAATTCCGCAGTTGGAGCTGACAGCTGGAAAACAAAAAAACAGAACGGAAAAATTCTTTTGTGCATTTATAATTCAACGGAAAATTCCGAGCTTATTTTTGCAAAAGCTTCTATAAAAGACGCAACTTGGACATTAACCGCAATTCTAAAGAACAACGGAGTTCAAAGCATAGACGCAGACCAAACAGAACTTCCTACACTCACCTTTAATGAAGAAAATACAGCTTCTGGTTTTTCAGGCGTAAACTATTACACAATGGACTACAATCTTTATGAGGCGGCAAAAAAACTTTCGTTCAAGCCAGGAGCTTCAACCCTGATGGATTCGGGAAGCAAGGAAGCGCAGGAACTTGAGCAGCAGTTTTATATCTACTTAGATCAGACTGCAACTTATTCGCTTTTTGGAAACACACTTACGCTCCGCTCAAAAGACGGAAAAACTCTTTTGGAATTCACAAAGTAATTTTTCAGACAACCATATTTCATTCCTGTGAAATTCAAATGAATGGCACAGGAGTGGCTTTAAGCAAAAATCGTTTTCAAAAATTTCAATAGGGTTTGCTTCCATTTATAAAATGCAGTAAACTGTAGAAATGAATATTTCACCAATAGATAATTTTGAACTTTTATTTCCTGACAATTCAGGCTTTGATAAAACTGATATTCTTTTTTACAGTGGAAAAAATGACTTATGCAGCCTTTACCTTTCCGCGGAAAATAAACGCAACAGACTTTTCGTTACCGACACAAACATCGCTCCTTTATGCACAGATTTTATTTCACATTTTACAGATGAAAATGCAGACAACATAAAAGCTCCTTCTATTTTCAAGAAAGGAAACGACACGCTTTGCATTCTCGGCGCAGGAGAAAAATACAAGACAATAGAAAATGTCCTTGAAATTGTGAGAGCGGCTTTAAACTCGAACTTCAACAGGAACTGTCTTTTTGTTGCAATCGGAGGCGGAGTTTTAAGCGACATGACAGGATTTGCTGCTTCGATGTTTAAACGCGGAGTTGACGTTGAGTTTGTTCCGACAACTTTGCTTTCTGATGTTGATGCTTCGATTGGCGGAAAAACTGGATGCGACTTTGACAGTTACAAAAACATGATCGGAGCTTTTTATCCTGCAAAAAAAATTCATATATGGAGTTCATTCATACAAAGCCTTCCGCAGAATGAATTTATTTCAGGACTTGGCGAAGTTGTAAAAACAGCTTTTCTTTTTTCTCCAGAATTGACAGAAATTTTAAAGACACAAAAAGAAAAGGTTATGAGCCGCAACGAAGAAGTTCTGCAAAAAATAATTACAATATGCGCAAAGGCAAAAGCAAAAACAGTGCATGAAGATTTTAAAGAAAAAGGAATCCGCGCGTATTTAAATTACGGACATACTTTTGGACACGCGCTTGAAACTGTAGCAGGACTTGGAAAAATAAGCCACGGAGAAGCAGTTGCCTGGGGAATTGGAAGAGCACTGGGACTTTCCTTAGACAAAAATCTTTGCTCTGCTGAATTTGCAAATGAATGCAAGTCAATTCTTTTTGACTACGGGTTCTGCACGGATCCGCTTCCACAGATTATAAAAGACATTCCAAATGCAACACTTGCTTTAGTTTCTGCAATGCACAAAGACAAAAAAAATTCTGGAAGCTGCGTAAAAGTCATTCTGCAAAAAACCGGACAATCCACATTTATAACAGAAGTTCAGGACAACGAAATTATTGAGGTTTTAAAATGATTTCAGCAAAGCATTATTTTGACTGGGCTGCAACCGCTCCAAATGATGAAGAAATTTTAACTAAAGCGCTAAAACATTCTATTGAGCATTGGGGAAATCCTTCGAGCATTCACAAAGCTGGAACCGATGCAAAAAAAGCATTGGAAACCGCAAGAAAAAGAGCAGCACAAGCTTTAGGTGTAAATGCAGAAAACATTTTCTTTACTTCTGGAGGAACAGAAGGAGATCACATTGCGATTCTTTCTGTCTTAAATCGACCGCAAAAAGGAAGCGTTGTATTAAGTTCCATTGAGCATCCGGCCCTGCGTGAAATGACAAAGTCAATGCAAAACTGCGGCTGGAAAGTTATAAATGTAAATCCAGATAAAAATGGAATTGTCTGCGCACAAAGCATTTCGAATGCGCTTCAGGAAGATACGGCATTTGTTTCAGTAATGGCGGTAAATAATGAAACCGGCGCAATTCAGCCTATTTATGAAATCGCAAAAATTATTGAAGAAAAAACAAAAGGAAAACGAAAACCATTTTTTCATGTTGACTGTGTTCAAGCCGCAGGAAAAATTCCACTGAATTTAAAAGCAAGCGGAATTGATTCGGCTTCATTCAGCGCACATAAAATCGGCGGACCAAGAGGAGTCGGAATTCTTTATCTTGCAAAAGAACTGAATTCATTTTTAAAAGGTGGAGGACAGGAAAAAACAGTAAGAAGCGGAACTGAAAATCTTTTTGGCGCAGAAGCATTTTCACTTTGCCTTGAAAAATATTTTATTTCAGAAAGAAACACTTCCGCTGAAAAAAGATTTGAACAGCAAAAAATTCTCACTGCAAATTTCATAAAGAAGCTAAAAGAAATAAAAGGCTGCGTTATAATTCCGCATTGCCGTGAAGGAGAAAAATTTGAAGCAAACTTTTCTCCTTGGGTTGTTCAAGCCGCATTTCCAGGAATTCCAGGACAAGTCATGGAGCGCGCATTAAGCGAAAAAGGATTTTTCATTTCAACAGGAAGCGCGTGTTCATCTTCGCACAAAGGCAGACCAGTTCTTGATACAATGCAGTTAACTCCAAAAGAAAAAGAAAGCGCAGTAAGATTCAGCTTTGGATTTTCAACTGAAGAAGAAGGCATGAACGAGCTAATTGAAGAACTGAAAAATATTTGCAGTCAGTTTTTATAATGGAGATGCTTGCAATAAATTTTAAAATGCTGTAAAGTTTAAGGAGTCATATCCTGCATCTTTTTTGATGCAAAAAAATCAAACTAAATTTTTAGGGAAGGACATTATGGGAATTCGTGGAGAACTTTTTACAAATCAGGTAAACTTGGACAAACGTTCGTATTATTTCAACGTAAAAGAAAACCGCAATGGAGATGTTTTTCTTCAGATTGTTGAAAGCAAAATAAAGGACGGACAAGATGAAAGACGCGACATTGTTGTTTTTGCAGATGACATGAAAAGTTTTTTGGGCGGAATGGACGAATCTTTAAGAGCTGTTGAAAAAATTCAAAAGGAACGCGCAAAGCTCCGTGCAGAAAAAAAAGCCGCAAAAGAAGCAAAATATGCAGCAAGCGGAATGTCAGAAGAAAAGCCAGCAAAAAAAGTTTACCGCAGAAAAGGCGAAAGCCGCTTAGTTTCAGAAAGAAGAGCAGAGCGCAAGGAAATTTCAGGCAGACTTCATGTTGTTTCAAAAAGACAGCCTGACGCTGAAAAAACAGAATACTAATATTTAAACGAAAGCCGCTGAATGGGAGACGGTCCTAAACGGCGGCAAATTTCTTTATGCGCAAGAGTTGGATAGCCTTTGTGCTTTGCATACCCATACTCCGGATAGAGTTTATCGTAATCAATCATAATTTTATCACGCTGAACTTTTGCCAAAATGCTTGCCGCCATAACACAAGGAAATTTTGAATCAGCTTTTATAACTGCTTTTATATCAAGATTTTTATCAGTAAAAGGCAACATATTTCCATCGACAATTATTTGCATGGAATTTTTGCATTGCTCAAAATTAAATTTATTTTTTTCACACCAGGCAGGAAGTTTCATTCTCATCATATCAAAAGCAATTTTCATTGCCTTAAAATCAGCCTGAAGAATATTTATCTCGTCAATTATTTTTTCACTGACAATTCCGATTCCCCAGCAAGATTTTTCTCTTATAACATCAGATGCAGCCTCACGTTTTTTTTCAGAAAGTTTTTTGCTGTCATTTAAAATTTCCACAGGAAAATCAATAGGCAAGAGAACACATCCGGCCGTAACAGGACCAGCCAAAGGACCTCTTCCCGCTTCGTCGATTCCAACAAGAAAATCCATAAAACTTAAAATCCTTTTTGAATATTTTTTTCTGATGCAACAGAATTTACATTGCTCCAAATTGGAGAACTTTTTTTAGTTGAATCAGAAAGTCTTGCGTTAAATTCATTTTGAACAATTGAAGCGTTTGCATTAAGAACTTGAATTCCGCGTCCAAAAATTCCAATCAAAGAAAAAGACGAATCAGAGAATGAACAAGTTCCGCCTGAAAGTTTCACATTGAAACAAGACTCCGCAACCGATGTGAACCTTGAATTTTTGCAGTTGACATTTGAATTTTCAGAAGAAATTCCGCAAGCGTAAGAATCAGATTGAATTGTAAATCCAGAATTTTCAATCTGAGCATTTGAATTTTCCAAATCAAGCAAAGTGCCTCTTTTCAAAGACACTGCGAAAAACTCACAGTCAGAAATTCCAACAGAAGAATTTTTTGCAGAAATAAGCGGAAAATTTTCATCTCGGGATTTCTTTTCAATAATTAGATTTTCAAATTCAACATTTGCATTTAAAATTTTTACAGCAGTATTTTCTTTAAAGTTTAAACTGGAATCATGGCCTATAAAAGTGCAATCTTTTGAAATTAAAAATTCGTTATCAGGAATTTCGATGTTTCCATAAATATGAAACCTAAGTTTTTTATTTGAAGATTTCAAAACTGAAATAAGCTGGTCAAAAGAATTAAACGGCTTATCATAAGAGCCGTCTTGAATTTCATTTTGCGAATTTGCAAAAAGATAATAGTTTGTTTCATCAATGATTATTTTCTTTTCTGAAACTTCACTTTTATTCCCAGACGCATCAACAGAATATGCGCACACTTTATAAAACACTGCGTTTTTATCTGAAGACTTGAGAAAAATTTCATTACCCTTGTACAAAGAAAAATTAGTAGGATTTATCTTTTCAAATTCAGACTGCGCGCTTTCTACAAATCCGTCTGGTATTTCAAAAGGCTTGCTCAAAGCATAAAAAATTTTAGCATCTGGCTCACTTGAAATTCTGAAAAACGATTTTATTCTCGTAAGTTTTCCTACAGATGATGAAAAAATTTCAGGAGGTTCTGGCGGAAGCCTGTCTATAGAAAAATCAGCGTCAATTGTTCCCTGATAATTTCCATTGTAAAAAATTTTAAAGCAAGCAGAACTTTTTATATCTTCATTTTCAAACGCATCGGCATAAGCAAAAGGAGAATTTTTTTCAAATGTGAAATTCTCATTTCCATCTATAAAAAATTCGACAACACCATTTTTGTCTTTTTTGGAAAAAACCAAAGGTTTTGCCGGAAGCTCATATTCAAAAATTTCATTTCCGGGATAAAATTCAACTGGCTGCCAAGAAATTTTATGAGCATAATTTCTGTCAATAAAACTTGATTCCGATGGAGACTTCCAGTTTTCATCATCAATTCTGTAAATAAAATTTTTATCCTTAAAAGAAAAATTATTCCACTCTGAAATTTCAAACGGAACATTGTCGGCTTTTGAATCGGTAGTTTTTTTAGCAGGAAGAACTTGAATTACAAAATGAAAAAAATTATTTCCTGTAAAATCAACAGCAAAGCAAGAAACAAAACGCTCCACAGAATTTTTACCTGAAAGAAAAAGCTTTGACTTTAAATATGGAGCTTTGGAATTTTCAAGAGAATACAAAAATTCAGACGGAATAAAAAAATCAGTTCCAGAAATATAAAGAACAGTAGGATTTTGATTTATTGAATTTATAAATTCTTTTGACTGAATGCTATATTCAACTTCTGAATTCTCTTCGACATTGTACTCAATTGTAAAATCTTTTCTTTCGCCGTTTTGAGCAATCGATGTAATCTTCACAGTTATATCTCCAGTCTGATCAATGAGAACAGGAGAATCATAAGAAAATCCAGAAACATAAGGATCGCTGCCTGTAAAAGAATAATAAACGTCCGTGCCTTTTTCCAAATTTAAAACAAGAGCCTGTTTATTTTTCCAAACTCCAGAAATAGGACTCAAAATATTTTTTTCTTCAAAAGCAAAAAGCTTGCTAAAAGTAAAAAGCAAAAGAATACTTATAATTTTTTTTACAGACAATCGCATTTCATTCATGGAATTTATTCATCCTTAAAAATCGGTTCTAAAACCTCACGCAAATCAGGGTAAGGTTTATAAAAATTTTCCTCAAGCTCTTCATGTGTAAGCCCGACAAGTTCGTGGCTGTTATAGTTAATCCAATTGTTTTCTTCTGGATTTGAAATTTCAAATTTTCTGCACCAATAGTCAGGCTGAATAGGAAGCTGCTCCTTCCATTTGTACACTTTATAATCATGCACAACAATTTTTATATTTTCACGCGGAACTCCTCTTTCCAAAAGAATTCCAACCAGATAATTCAAAGTTCTTCCTGAATCAAAAATATCATCCACGAGCATAATTTTATCGCCGGCACGAAGATAATCCGGGGAATAAGTCCAGCCGTCAATTCTAACCGCAGAATGCTGGGAAACATCGGTATAGCTTCTTGCAACAACAGCGGCATACAAAACAGGCTTGTGATTTTTTAAAGCGACTTTGTAATACTCACTGATTACGTTCGCCATGTATGCGCCGCCACGCAGAGAAGTATAAATAACATCAGGAACAAATTTGTCCTGCTGATAAATCTTATGAGCGAGCTTCAATGCATCGATTCTAACACTGTCATAGGGTAAAAATTCTTTCATATAAATTCCTTAATAAAAATTATCCGAAACAAAAACGGATGAATAAAAGTCTGCAACGCAAACCAACTTTTCAGCTGAACTTTAAGACTCTCCAAGCGTTCTGCCCTTTAACTGCTGATAAATTCCGCAGCCAAAAAGATACAGTTCTCCATTTTCAATTTTTATCTTAGCAAGAAACCTAACCGGCTTTTCCATATCGACAGGCGGCGCTGGAGCTTTTTCAAAAACAACTTTTACAGTTCCAATTGAAGAGCGTTTTTCTTCAGCCGGAATATAATTCACCAGAAGCATACAGCCCCAGGAACCGTCGCTTTTTTGATATTCATTTACAGCAGTGCCATCCCAAATCACATAGCAATTCTGGTAAAGCAACGGATTTTCCTTTACTTCAAGATAAGAATAATTATCCTTTAGAGAACTGAATGAAGGCTCTTTAAAAAGCTCCGTCATCTCCAAAGATTTTTGCTTGATTGAAGAAGCCGCATTGCTGTTTAGAATTTTATTAAGCTCAACTTGCGCGGCATTATCCCGTCCTTCACCAAAATATTTTTTTGCAGAATTAAAAACAGAAGCAACCTGATTTTTTTCAAGCTTAACAGTAAAATCTTTTTCAGAAATATTTATCTGAAGCGGATTTTTTATTTCTTCCGTAGAAAGAGAAAACTTTGAATCAAATTCAGTGAGCGGCTTATTAAACTTTTTCCAAGGCTCATAAACCATAAGCACAGAACAAACAATTCCTGTTAAAAGCCCCGCAAGAACGCAGTTTCTTATAATGTCCGGATTCATTCCAAGTGGCGGATAGAATTTTTTTATGTCGCCGGAATCAACCCATTTGCAGATTGTCGTATAATCTCCGTAAAGCCTGATAAATTCCATTGCTGAGCGCGCAATCGAATTTCTTGGATCAATGTCAAGCACTTCAAGATAATACTCAAGAGCCCTGTCGGTTTCTCCGTGCCTAAGAAAAATAACCGCCTGCCCCAAAAGAAGCTGTGTGTTTTTTATTTTTATTTCACGCGCGCTTCTAAAATTCTGGGAAGCTTTTCCTGGAACATCAGCATACAAATAAGCAACTCCCAAAGCAAGGTAATATTCAAAATCACCTTCATAAATATCCTCGTAAGATTCAAGAATATTTATTGCAAGATCAAATTTGCGGCGCTTTATGAGATGTTTTGCTGTGTCCAGGTTGGAGCGTCCCATTTATCTTTGAACTCCAAGTTTTGCAAGAATTGAATCAAGTTCTGAATTAAGCCGGGCAAGTTCTTCCTTGTCAACGTCATTTGAAAGAGAAGCTATGTGGTCAAGTAAATTCTGGATATATTCAGGATCAAGCTGCTCTTCTGTAACTTCAACAAAGGGCGTTCCATTTTTTGTATAGTCGTGAATTTCTTTTTCTGAAAGTCCGGCTTCTTGAGGAGTAAGAGGAGTTGGAGCTGGCGCAACGTTTGTTGTCGGAACAGCAACTTTAGAATAAATTCCAAGCATTGTTTTTCCGTTCGCTAAATCTGAAAGAAATTTTTTTCCAGCAGGAAGTTCTCCGTCCGTGGCAACTGAAATAAAAAATCCAACGGCAGAAGTTTTCAGCGGATCAAGATACGCAGTGTCCCAGTTTATGCAAAGCGCAGAATTATTGTACGACAAAACAGAAGTAAAGCTTTTTCCATGCTGAACAGGAGGAATCCAGCCGGAAGAATTTACAAGATTTTCTTTATTCGCAAGCACAACATTGCAAGGTCTGCTTATTCCAGCTCCTTCAAGAAGAAATTGAACCGCCGCTTTTGCATTGCTAGAGCGAATCCACAAATCATCAGACATATCTGTAAACAAAGTTTCAGAATTGACTTTGCTTCTAGCCGCTGTAGAAAAATGCGCTGAAGTATTTTCGCCAAGAACAGTGTCAAACACGCCTTTCAGTGCAAACGACTGAATGTTTTTTCCAAGGTTGATTGTATAAACGGTAACACGCAACATATCGGTTCTTGTGGAATTAGGAATCGACGGAAGAAAGCTAAAGTCAACAACAACCTGGGCAACATTCGGAACCAGATAAGCCATCTGCGCCCCCAAAGGAGTTCTTCGGCATTCTGTTTTTATTCCAGTTCCGCGGGCAAGTTTGTATTCTTTTCTTCCAGCTTTAAGAGCAAAAAAAGATGCCGAGCCTGAATCATAGCTTGAAAGAAGAGCAATTTCACGACCTTTTTCAGGAAGCGCGTAAAGAGAAAAAGCTCCAGTTGTACTGTCAAGTGCAAGCCGGATTTCGTCCTTGTCAATTACAATATTTTTTTCCACTGAATATGAAGGAATCTCTTTTTTCTCCAAAGAATCTTTTTGCATTACAAAAGAAAGATCTTCATTCTGAGCATTCAAAGTAAAAACAAAAGAGGTAAAAAAAGCAAAAGCAAATAATTTTTTTTTCATTACTTTCCCCCGTATTTTTCATCAAGAAGTTTCTGAATCAAAGCGGCTTTTTCTTTTAAAGAATACATTTCCTCATCTTCAATTCCGCCAGAAGAAACTGTAATTCCTTCATTCGAATTTTCCGCACGGACATTTGAAGCAGAAGGCAAACCGGATGAAGCATTTTCTTCAAGCTCCCTGATTCTGCTGTTTGCAATTCTAAGCTGCTTTTTCAGCTCGGCAATATCTTCCGACTGCATAGTTCTAAGCTCGCGCTCATAATTTTCCTTGCTACTAAGATATTCTTCGCCAGTCATCTTCAAGAGGTACAGAAGCTTCTGTTCACGGTCGTGCTGAGTTATAAGGTAAAGTTTGAATTCCGCGTCGCTGCATTTTGCGCTGTCTGGATATTCATAAATAATTCTTTCATACAAAGATCGGGCTGTCTCGTAATCGTAGTCCTCATAAAAACACTCGGCAATCCAGTACAATGCGGAAGAATACATTTTGCTTTCTGGATATTCATTGCAGAAACTTCCAAGAGCCATTACCGCGCTGTCATTCTGCCCGATGCTATGCAATGCTCTTCCACGCTGATATTCAACTGCAGGAAGCAAAGAGCTTTCCGGAAAAACAGAAATAAAATAATCGCAGGCATTTACAGCAGAAGAAAAATCTTCAGAATAAACAAGGCTCATAATAACCATAAACCAAGTTGAATCCGTTGAATATTCCTCTGAATCCGCTGCCTGCCTCAAAAACACAGAAGCGTCAGTCCAAGCTTTGTCCTTATAGCAAATAAGACCTTGCACAAAAGAATCCGCCGCGCTTTCACCTGATGAACTTTTCTGGCTAAATGCAAACGGAAGCGCAAAAGTCAAAACAAGAAAAGCCAGTACAAAGCGTTTTTTTATTTCCATTCTAAATTCCCCCTGAAAAATGACGAGCCGGAAACAACAATATCTGTTCCCGCTTCAAGGACATCCTCCAAGGTTTCTTGATTTATGCCGCCATCTACAGAAATAAGATATTTAAAGTTTTTCTCTCTCTGTATATCGGCAAGTTTTCTGATTTTTTCAATAGTATATGGAATAAGTTTTTGTCCGCCCCACCCAGGATTAACAGACATAACAAGAACAATGTCAACAAAAGGCAAAAGTTCTTCAACCGCGCTCAAAGGAGTTGCCGGGCACAATGCGATTCCGGCTTTTTTTCCGGCGTCATGAACAAGCTGAACACATCGGTCTGCATGGCAAGTTGCTTCTATATGGAAAGTAACAAAATCCGCGCCAGATTCTATATAGGAAACAATTGAATTTTCAGGACGCTCAATCATAAGATGGACGTCAAAAGGAAGCTTTGTGCATTTTCGGATTGAACTGATTACAGGCTGGCCATAAGAAACCTGCGGAACAAAATGCCCGTCCATAACATCAACATGAACAAAGGAACTGCCCTTTTCTTCTATAAATTTAAATGCAGAGGTCAAATCTGAAAAATCCGCGGAAAGAAGCGATGGCGAAAGAAATCGGCTGTTTTTTTTCATAAAGCCATGATAAATAAATTCCAATTATTTATCAATTGAAATTTTCAAGAACAAAAATTCAGACCAAACAAAAAAATCTAAAACTTTTAAACTATGAGGCACAAAACTATTGACAAACATATTAAAAAACCATTATAAATAATACCCCCTTTTGCAGAAAATCACATTGACTAAATCTTCCAAATATATATAATTGAATTCTATGGGTATTCAGTCAGAAAATGCGCTCTGCGATGCATTCAAACTCATTGAAATCTGCAATATTTCAGAAGCTTCAGAAATGCTCAAGGATGCGCTGACTATCAATCTGGACGACGAAAGCATTGTTTTTGCAATAAAATGCTGCGGATTCTGGATTGACACACTGAATTCAATTCCCAGCCTTTCCAGTTTTGAACAAGGCGAAACTCTTTTGAATCAATGGAAGCAGTTTGTCTTTATAACCGGAAAAAAAAGCGAAAAGTACGAAAGAACAATTTATTCCTTTAAAAAAGGAATTTTTTCGCTCGCACTGGAATGCTACAGCAAGGCGGCGGACGAAAAAGACAGCAGGCTCAAATCTGAAATTTTAAGAAAAACCGGGCTTTGCTACAAAAAACTGGGCTCTTATGAAGTCGCCCTTAACTTTTTAAGGGAAGCAAACGGAACTCTTTCCGGGCAGGCAGCCATTGTTGCGGAAGTCGCCGACTGCTATGCGCTTTGCGGGGAAACCAAAAATGCAAAAATGCTTTTCAGGGAAGCTTTTTATATAGATGCAAAAAAAATAGACTTTTTTTTCCTGGATTCGCCAATGATAAAGGCTCTAATAAATAAAGTCGAAGAAATTGGCTATACAGGCGAAGCGTTGCAGGAATGGGTTGCAGTTTACGGAGTCATACTTGAAGTTTTTACCGTAAAAAGACTTTTAAGAGCGCAGGAAGTAATTCGCCTTAGGCAGGAAATTTTTGCCAGAGAAAGCGAAATGAAAGATCCCGGAAGCAACAAGGAAGTTATAAAACCAAGGCTCTTGAACCTTTATTTTTGGCTTATAGATTACTATATCTCGTCAAAAGAAAAGTCAAGCAGTATTTCGGAAGTCATGCTCAAGATGAAAATTCTTGATCCTGAAATTCATAATTTATACAGATTTGGAAACCTCTGAAAAAACAGAGAGGTTTATAAAAAAACTAGGAGCAAACATTATGTCTGAAGAACTTGAAAATTCTGTCCGCGAAATGCTGAAGGCAGAAACATGGACACGAGCGGGAATTACAAACTTCACCAAGAACAACATCGAAGAACTTGAAAAAGTCCTTGACGAATGCAGAAACCAGAACTGTGAGTACGCCATCAAGGATATCTGCGATGAGCAGCTTGCGCACACAAAAGACAGCATTGTAGCCCTTTATCTTTCAGGAATGATTGCAATGCGTACAGGTTCCGTAGACACAAGCTCCCTTTACGCGCTTTTTGATATTTTTGAAAAGAACCACAAGGAATCGCTCGTTGAATATCTTTGCAATTCAATTCTTGAAGACGATCCGCAGAACAAGCTCGCTCTAAGAAAACTCGCAGATTACTACAAGGCTTCAAATGACGACAGGATTTGGGAGCTTTATGAAAAAATTGTAAAACTTGACTTTGAAGAAGCTGAAATGGCGCGCATTCTTGCTGAACGCTATGATTCGCAGGGAAACAGAGAAGCCGCAATAAATTACTATAAAAAGGCATTGCTCCGCTTTGTCGCAGCAAAAAACATCGGTTCAGCAAAAGCTATATGGTCAATTCTTGTTTCCTATATTCCAGAAGAACTTGATTTCTTTATGCTGGTTCAGCGCAAAATTGCAAAGACAATCAGTGAGGACAAATCAGCAATTCTCATGCAGGAACTTTATGCATATTACAAGGAAACTGCAAAATGGGACACAGCAATAAGCATTCTAAAGCTTATTCTTGAAATCGACAGCAAGGATTCCTGGGCGCGCAAGGAAATCACAGAATGTTTCCGCGGAAAATACGCAGACCACTCGCATCTTGAAGACTACATAAAATCCTCAAATTTAAACCAGTCGTTCCGCAACGTTTTTGAAGCAATCAACGACTTTGAAAAGCACATTGCATTCGATGCAAAAAATTACGTTTACCACAGAACTTGGGGCGTTGGAATTATTTCAAAAGTCGAAGGCGACATTCTTACAATCAACTTCGGAAAGAAAACCGGCGTTCACACAATGTCCTTGAAAATGGCAGTCAGCGCACTTCAGCCTCTTGCAAAAGACCACATCAAAGTCTACAAGAAAACTGTAAAGCATGAAGAGCTTGTAAAAAAAGTAAAGTCAGACATTCCATGGACTTTAAAGACAATAATTAAAAGCTACAATAATAACTGCGACGAAAAGCACATCAAGGCGGAACTTGTTCCTTCGATTTTAAAAGATGCAGTTAAAGACAAAGACGGAAAAACAAAAGGCTCAAGCGAATGGACAAGCTGGCACGCAAAAGCTCAGAAAATTCTTGCCGAAGCTCCGTTCTGCGTAAATCCAAACGATGCGAATTTCTACACAGTACGCGACAGGGAACTCAGCAAATCTGAGCGTCTTGCAAATGAATTCAAGGCAAACAAGGAATTCTTCCCGAGAATCGATATAATGGCGCGTTATCTTGAAGCGATTGAAGACCCTTCTGACGACCAGTTCTCCGAAATGTTCAGCTACTTTGCAAACTACCTCAAGGCATTTACTTCGGTAAATGAGCAGACCGTTGCTTCTTATCTTGTTGTTCAGGAAATTGTAAAAAGGATTTCCGCACTTGAAAATCCTGCAAAGTTCACATTCGCCGAGCTTTATTCAGAAATTGAAAATCCACGCGAAATGTACACAAAACTCAAGGACACAAAAAACACCCACCTCAAGAAAATGTTCCTTGCGAATATCAAGATGCTTCCGGACTGGGACTCTCAGTACACATTCCTGTTCCCGACTGTGCTTGATAAAAATCTTATCGCAGAAATTATTTCAGCCGGAAAAAAAGAAAAAGCTGTCCGCCTTGTTCAGGATATTTTCAACGACTACAGAAGCAATAGAAATGCTGTAAACTACTTTATTTCTAAATGCAAAACTGAAGAATGGTTTGTTGAAGCAAAAATTTCAGAGGAAAAGCAGCTCGTAACTTTGGTCAACATAATTTCAGTCTGCAACCGTGAAAAAAACAATCACGTAAATACAGTTGAAAACACAAAGACTATAAAAGAAGCCACTTCCCTTCTCTTTGGAAACAAGTTGAACGAAGACAAGAATCCAATGCTAGAGTATATGCTTTCAAATTCAACTGATGTTATCACAAGAATGTACACAATGGTCAGCGATCTTTCGGAACTTGAACTGCAATACAAAGCCGCTTTAAGAAACGGGATCTTGAAAAAATATCCAAACTTCAAATTCCAGGAAGCAGAAATCAAGCAGGAAGCTCCAAAAGGACTTTTGGTTACTACAAAAATGCTCGATGTCAAACGTTCGCTTGCTGAAGACATTGAAAAAGTTCAACTTCCAAAAGTTGCTGCTGAAATCGGCGAGGCAAAAGAAAAAGGCGACCTTAAGGAAAATGCTGAATACATCGCGGCAAAAGAAGCCCAGCATCGTCTTAATGTTCAGCTTTCAAAACTCAAGGAAGAACTTTCGCGCGCAGTTGTATTTGATCCTACAACAGCGACGACATCGCTTGTTTCATTCGGAACAAAAGTTACATTGCATAACAACCTCGAAAACAATGAAGTTGTTTACACAATTCTTGGTCCGTGGGAATCAAATGTTGATGAAGGAATAATTTCTTATCTTTCGCCACTCGGAAACAATCTTCTTGATATGAAAAACGGAGAGCAAAGAGCATTCACAATAAACGACCACAAATATGATTACACTGTAAAATCTATTGAGGCCGCTGAAGTTTAATAAAAATTGGAGCTGGCAAAACAATGGCTATAAATGAAAAATCATTTGTAAAACTTTCAGCTAACGTTGGAATGTTCTGCCACTCCACAAACATTGGAGTTGTTTTCAGCAATGATGAAATTTTTCTTATTGACTCAGGGCAGTCAGAAGAAGACGGAAAACTCATTGCTGAAACACTTTCCTCTCTCTTTCCTGAAAAAAAAATCAAAGCAGTAATCCAAACACATTCGCACGCTGACCACTGCGGCGGCTCTTTATATCTGAAAAAAAATTTAGAAACTCAAATCTGGGCTTCTGCTGAATCCGCGAGAATAATGGAAGTTCCCGCAATAATCGGGGCAATTTACTGCGGAGGAGTTTCACTAAAAGAATTTGATATTCCGCAGTTTATGCCGCCAGAACCAATTTTTACAGACAGAATTTTAACTGAAGAAAAAATTGAGCTTGACGATGTTTTTATTTCATTCTATTTTCTTCCGGGACACTTTTTTGATCAGATTGGAATTTTAGTTCAGGACAAGTCAGACGGAATAAAAAGTTTTTTTCTTGGCGACAGTTTCTTTGGAATTGAACTTTTAAAAAAAACATGGATTCCGTTTTTATGTAATCAAAAGGACTTCAGAAAATCAGTAAGAAAAATCGCATCGATAAAATCTGATTTTTATATTCCCGGCCACGGCTCAAAATGCACGTTCGCAACAATAAACGCATTTGCAGAAATAAACATAATGGTTACTTACGAATTTGAGTCTCTCATTTTAAAAAAAATAAAAGAAGGATTCAGGACAACGGAAGAGCTTTTAAAAGCAATCGCCGACTATTCATCAATAAAAATGAAAGTTGTTCCGTTTTATTTAATCGGCACAACATTGCGTTCATATCTTTCCTGCCTTGAGCACGAAGGTCAAATCGCCTGCGAAATCATAGACAACAAACTTATTTGGAGGACCTTGAAATGACAAAACAAGAACTTGCAAACTTTATAGACCAGACACTTCTTTCACAGGAAGCTACGGAAGAACAAGTTGAAAAATTCTGCCAGCAAGCAAAAGAATACGGATTTGCAAGCGTCTGCATAAATCCAGTTTTTGTTTCAACTGCGGCAAAAATTCTTTCAGGCTCGCAAACAAAAGTCTGCACTGTAATAGATTTTCCGCTTGGCGCCGGCGGAACAGAATCAAAAATGTCTCAGGCTGACATTGCAATTACAAACGGTGCGGACGAGCTTGACTTTGTAATCGACCTGAACCTTGTAAAAAGCAAAAAATGGAATGAGCTTACACAGCAACTTTCATTTTTAACAAAGAGCGTTCAAGAAGCTTCAATGTTCGCAGAAAAGGACGGACTTCCGCGCAAAGGAAAAGTTTTAACAAAGCTGATTTTGGAAACAACACTTTTGAATGACGATGAAATAATTCAGTCTTGCATTTGCGCAAAAAACGCAAGATTTGATTTTGTAAAAACCTCCACAGGATTTTCAATGAAAAAGCCAAACGGAGCAACAATCCACGCCGTTGAGCTGATGAGAAAAACCGTAGGAAATGAAATGGGAGTAAAAGCAAGCGGAGGAATTCATTCTACACAAGAAGCGTTGGATTTTATTTCGGCTGGAGCAAACAGAATCGGAGCAAGCTCAGGAATTCAAATTGTTGACGGTCTGAACTGAAAATTATTCAGCCTGCTCTTTTCTTACTTTTTCTATGATTCTAAGGCTTTCATTTACAAGCTTGTCAATTTCTGCAAAATTTTCTGAAATGGAAATTTTGTAGAAAACCCAAGTTCCGCGTTTTATTGTTTTTACAAATCCAGAATCCTTTAAAATTTTCAAATGATGAGAAATCGCAGGGCGCGAAAGATTTGACTTGGAAGTTAAATCCATAACACTTATTCCTTCTTCGCCGGCATCAGCTATGTCAAGAATAAGTTTCTGGCGCACTTCATCGCCAAGAGCTATAAAAAGAGGACCGCATTTATTGAGCATTTCATGTATTTTTTTTAATTCAGACTTGCTTATTGCCATTTGCAGAACCTCGCATTTTTTCAAGTATCATTAATAATATAGTTTAAATTCGCAAAATGTCAATAAGTTTAAATAATTAAACTTTTTTACATTTTTTTACAAAACCTATTGCATTTTATAAAAAAAACATTATATTTATATATCAATAAGTTTAATCTTTTGAACATTATTCAGGAAAGGATTATTTTATGAAAAAGAAATTTCTAAAAACTTTTTTTAGGTATCCTTGGGCGATAATTGTAGCCACACTTCTGCTCACAGGATTCTTCGGATTCTTCTTAAAGAATTTAGCCCTTGAAAATTCGCTTCGCTCATTCTTCCCGCAAAAGGATACATCTTATGACTTGCTTACAAAAACCGAAGACGAATTCGGAAGCATGCTTTCTATTGGAATCACATTAGAAACAAAAAGCGGAACAACAATACTTACTCCAGAATACATTGATGTTGTAAGAAAAATCACTGACAGAACTCTTGAATTGCCGGAAGTTGAAGATATAGATTCTGTTACCCACATCGATTATGTCTGCGATGAAAACGGATCAATATCAGCGACACAGCTTATTCCAGACACATACACAGGAACAGACGAAGATATTTTTCAGCTGAAATCACGGCTTGCAGAATGGCATGATATGTACAACCGCGTAATCGTGAATGACGACAGTACTGGATTTCAAATGCAGATTTCACTTCGTCCAAAAAGTGATGAAACTCTTTCATTGGAAGAAAATCAAGCTAAACTTGCAGAGCTTACAGAGCAGGCAAAAACTGCTGACAACAAAACAGAAATCAATGCGGAAATCGCAAAGACAAAATCGAACATAAAAGAAATAAAAGCTCAAGTCAGAAAACTTGGCACTGACATTATGAGGCAGCAAAAAGTTCTTGCAAAAGTAAAACAGATTGTAAACGAAGAAACAGACGGGCATCATCTCAATGTGAAATTTGTAGGAGAGCCTGTTCTTTCCGAAGAATCAAAGCAGTTTATGATTTCAGACTTGTTGGTTTTGATTCCGCTTGTAATTGTTGTTGTTCTTCTTTCTCTTTACATGAGCTTTAAAACAGTAACAGGAATGCTTCTTCCTTTATGCACGGTTTTGCTTTCAACAATAATTTCTGTTGGAATGATGGGATTCTTTGGAATAACTTTCACTTTGATTTCAAGCGTAATTCCAGTTTCGTTAATTGCAGTCGGCTCTGCATACGGAATCCATGTTCTTTCACATTACTACATTGCAATCAACAGCGTCGAAGGTGAAATGACAAGAGAAAAATATGAAGACTGCGTTTTCTCCGGATTGAATGAAGTTATCGTTGCTGTTTTTCTTGCTGGTATTACAACAATTGTCGGCTTCATTTCACTTATAACAAGTCCGCTCGGACCTTTGCACAGTTTCGCAGTATTCACAGCGGTTGGAGTTTCACTTTCGCTTCTTCTTTCTATAACATTTATTCCTGCAGTACTTCTTTTAAAGGACTACAGAAAAGCTGTAAAAAGAGAACGCAACATCGACAAGCTCACTGCGAAAGTAAAAGCAAAAATGGAAAAAGCAAAGCGCCGTCTTGAGCTGGCAAAAATTCAGCGTGGCGGAAAAACAGAAGCAGAAGCTAGCGGCGACACGCTTTATTCAATCTACAAATTCTTCTGTGGCTCTGTTCCACGGCTTGTGCTTACTTCAATTATCATAATTGTTCTTTCATTCACTGGACTCAAAGTTCTAAAAATTGACACAGCCTTAATCAACTACTTTCCAAAGAACTGCGACTTCAGAAAAGACGTTGACCACATCGACCAGCAATACGCCGGTTCAAACTGTCTCTTCTTTGTAATTCAAGGACAAGAAAAAGGTGACATTTCAAATCCTGAACTCTTGAAGGCAGTTGACAACATGGAGCATTATCTTGCTGCAAACCATGAGAACATTGGAAAAATCGTTTCATTCACAACATTTATAAAACGCATAAACCAAGTCTGGCACGTTCCTGGAGCACAGCCAGTTTCTTCAAACGAATCATCAGACTCTTCTTCAAGCGGGTTTTCTGACGGATGGGATGACTGGGGCTCTGACTTTGGAACAGACAATTCTGTCTCTTCTGACGACTGGTCAAACTGGGGCACAGATGATTCAGAAACACAGACTTCTCCTGCGAAGGATTTTGTAGATCCAAACATTGCTTACAGCGAGCAGCTTGAAACTTCAATGACAACAAAAGAAATCCTTGAGCTTTTCCACAAGGCTTATGTTGAAGCAGGCGGACAATATGCTTCCGTAGAAGATATTGTTAACCAGCTTATGAAACAGGTTAACTACAACGGAACTGCATACTATGAAATTCCTTACGACACTTCAAAGTATCCAGTTGCAACCCGTGAAGAACTGAAAAATGTTGTTGAAAACTATCTTACACTTTTAAGCGGCTCGCTTGACAGATTTATTGATGACGACATGAATCCAAAGGAAATGCGCATAACTTGCCAGCTTAGAAGCCATTCATCAGAGGAAAGCGGAATAATAATCGCAGATGCAAAAAATTATGCCGCAGAACATTTTCCTGAAGGCTACACTCTCGAAGCAACTGGTTCAGCGCAAATGGAACACAGAATGACAAGTATGATTGTTTCAAGCCAGATAACAAGCCTTGCGCTTTCATTGTTCTCTGTATTCCTGATTATCGCAATTTCATTCAGATCTTGCTGGGCAGGTCTTTTGGGAGCAATTCCGCTTGCATTCAGTATTCTTCTTAACTACATGACAATGGGATTCTGCGAAATCAATCTTGACTTTATTACAAGCATTATCGCTTCAGTTGCAGTCGGCGTTGGTATTGACTACACAATTCACTTTATGACAACCTATAGAGAAGAAAGAGCAAAAACAGATAATGTTGTTGAAGTTCTAAAGGAAACATTCAGAAAGAGCGGACGCGGAATTCTTACAAACGCGCTTGCAGTAGGACTTGGATTCCTTGTTCTTACACTTTCAAAGTTTATAGTTTTGCGCTACATTGGAATTCTGGTTGCAATCGTAATGTTTACATCAAGTTTCCTTGCAATGACAATTATTCCAGGAATTTTGAATCTAACAGATCCAAAATTTATGCGTCCAAAAGAAAAAAATGAAAACAAATAAAAAAAAATCCCGGATTTTTCCGGGGAAAACATGGAGGATAAAAATGAAACTTACATTTAAAACACTTACATTGGCAGCGGCACTTGCAGCAGGAACTTTAGTAGCGTTCGCAGATGCTCGCGGAGACGAAATCATGCAGAGAACACATGATGTCGCAAAACCTGACTATAGCCGCTCTCAAGTTGGAATGCTTCTAACAGACAAAAACGGAAGCACAGAACAGCGCAATGTTCTTCAGTACGGACGCAACAAAAACGACATAACAAGCGCAGTCATGGATTTCCGCTCGCCAGCAAACATAAAGGACACAAGATTTCTTCAGATTGAAAACAAAGGCGCGCCAGATGACAAATGGATTTACCTTCCGGCATTAAAAAACACAAGACGCGTAAATTCAAGCGAAGGCTCAAAGTCTTTCATGGGAACTGACGCAACTTATGACGATCTTTCTACACGCGAAATGGAAGAAGACACTCACGAGTTCATAAAGGAAGAAACAAAGAACGGTTTCAATTGCGAAGTTGTAAAAAACACACCGATTGATCCAAAGTCAAGCCAGTACAGCTACAGAATGGTTTGGGTAGACAAAGCCACAGACTATCCTGTTTACACAGAGCTTTTTGACAAAAACGGAAAACTCATAAAAACTCTTACTGTTTTCAAAATTGAAAATGTTGACGGCTTTAACATTCCAATGGAAAACAAAATGGAAAATGTTCAGACAAAACATTCAACTTCCATAAAGGTTCTTAAAGTTGATGTAAAGACAGTTCTTCCAGACAAAATCTTTACACAGGACTTCTTGAACACAGGAAGATTCTAAAAGCAAAACTAAGGAGTTTCTTTATATGAAAAACAAAATTTTTGCGCTTGCAATGATTTTCTGTTCATTTGCATTTGCACAGGATTTTGATGACTGGGGAAGTTTCTCTGACGACACAGACGGTTTTGGCGGAGGCTCAAGTCCTTCAATTACGTTCAGCGGCGAAGGAGAACTTCAGGGCAGAATGTATCTTGACAAGCCGGAATACGAAAGCCAGAAAGATTCAGACTACGACTCAGTTTCAGATTTTCCGGTTACCGCAACTCCATCTGCAAAACTTGGAATCAATTTTTCAGGTACAAATGTTGATGCGGACATTCAGTTGAAATTTGATGAAAACGCAATTAAAGATTATCCACAGGATGTAATAAATGAACTTACAGTCCGCTGCTATTTCGGAAAACTAAAACTTGAAGCAGGAAAAATGAAAGTTATATGGGGAAAAGGCGACAAGCTTCATGTTCTGGATAATTTTAATGCGGATGACTACACGGACTTTATTGTTCCAGAATACATCGACCGCAGGCTCAGCACACCTATGTTCCGCGCAATATATTCCTTTGAAAAAAACGATTTGCGCTTAGAAGGAATCTGGACCCCATACATGGAAAAAGACAGATTCGCAACAGACGGAATTTGGACGCCAGATGCATACACAGAATTGAAAAATTCTGTAACTGAAATAGCTTCAAAGTGGGCAGCGGGCGGAACAGCAGGACTTATGGCAGCTGCGCAATTCGACCAGAACGACTTGTACCCGGACACGCAAAAATTAAAATACACACAAGCAGGTCTTAGACTCACTGGCACATTCGGCTCGTTTGACTGGGGCGCAAGTTACTATTACGGACATTACAAGCAGCCTTCAGCAGATTTAAGCGCGACAATTTTAAGCGGAAAAACAACAATGCCTTCACTTGAATATGACTGGAAGCAGACATTCGGACTTGAAGCGGCGACTGTGCTTGGAAGATTCAACTTGCGCGGCGAACTTGCCTACAATTTGACTGACGATGTTGCAGGCGATAATCCTTGGGTTCATAACAACAGCATTGCATGGCTTGCGGGTTTTGATGTGGACATTCCGGTTAACAACATTAACATCAACATTCAGGAAATTGGAACTTACATTTTCAAAGGCGACAAAATTGATGATGCGGAAGGATTTTATAACTACGGTGTAATGAAATCAGCATTGAAATCCTGCGATGTTGACTATGACAAAACCGGATACACAAACAACAAGCTTGTCGTAAACATTACAGATTCCTGGATGAATGATAAAATCGCGCCGGAAGTTACTGCGCTTTGGGGAATCGAACACGGAGACCTTGTTGTTCAGCCTAAAATCGCATACAAGCCAAACGGAAATTTAACACTGACTTTAAGCGGAATGTACATCCATTGCAAAGATGAAGACAGCGAATTCTACGAATGGAAAGACAACAGCTTTATAAATGTTGGTGTAAACTGCAAATTCTAAAGTAAAAAAGCAACGGACGCTTTGGAAAAATCCATTGCGTCCATTTTTATTTTAAAAGTTCCGCGGAACACTCTTCTTCTCTTCCGCATTTTATGCTGTCTTCAAGCGCGGAAATTATTTTCAGCATTGCAACGCTTCCGGCTTTTAATTTTTTTTCAGACTCAAATTCAGCATGAAGAAAATTTTCGGTAACGGCATGAAAAATATTTTTTCCATTTGATTTCTGCAAAACTTTTTTTTCAACAGTCGCTTCAACAGTTTTTTCTTTAAAAGAATTTATATAAGAAATTTTTCCAGAAACAGCAATTTCAGCAAGCCACTTTACGCGCTCATTTTTTGTCCGCTCAGGAATTTTTGGTGTCATAGAAAATGCCAATGTTCCAGGTCTTGCAGAAAAAGGAAAAGCGTGAATCCAAGCGAAATTCATTTTTTTGCACAATGACTTAGTCTGCTCAAAATCATCTTCCGTTTCTCCGGGAAATCCTGCGATTATATCACAAGAAATAAACGGATTCATTTTGCATTCTCTAAGAAGCTGAACCGCATTTTCAACTTGTTCCCGTTTGTAAGGTCGGCGCATGGAATTCAAAATAGAATCGCTTCCAGACTGAATGCTCAAATGAAAAAACGGCTGAACTCTTTTATCAGACAAAACTGCACAAAGTTCTTTTGTTATATGCTGCGGATAAAAAGAAGAAATTCTAAATTTTACTTTTTTTGTATTAGAAAGCAAAAATGAAAGCAAATCTTTAAAATCAAAAATTGCACCGTCTTTTGACATTCCAGCATACTGGCTCAAGTTTACACCTGTAAGCACAATTTCAGAAGAACCTAAATTTTCAATTTCCTTCGCACGCTCAAGAATTTTTTCAGGCTCAAGAGAAACAGAAGTTCCTCGGGCAAAATGAATTCTGCAGAACGAACACGAATTATTGCATCCGTCTTGAATTTTCAAAGTCGCCCGACTATGCTTTTCAAAAACAGGCGTATATAAAGCAAACGGATTAATCGCCATTGGAATTTTTTTTGCAGAATCAATTCTTTCAAATGAAAATATTTTTTTGCTAACAAAGGATTTTAGATTTTCAAAATTAAATTTTCCGCTTTTAAAATCAAGATCGCCACCATTCATCGCAACGGCAATTTCCTTTAAAACAAATTTTTTTGTGCCGGGAACAATTACAATTCTGTTTTTGGAAATCGAAGTTATTTCGGAATCAGCAAGTTCCGCATAGCAGCCGGTAACAATCAAAGGCGCGTTAAAAAATTTTTCAAGAAGAAGCCTGATTATGCGCCGGGCTTTCTGTTCAGCTTTGCCTGTAACAGTGCAGGTGTTTATCACGCTTAAAATTACATCTTGAGAAGGATTTTTTGCAGACGAAATAGAATTGAATTCACAGATAAAACCAGCATCAGAAAAAGAACGCGCGGCTCCTTCCGTTTCGTCCTGATTAAGCCTGCAGCCTAGAGTTTCAAAATGAATAATATTTTTCATCAGCCAAAAACTAAAGACGCTCCTGGCATCTTTTTTTTCCGCGGACAGCATCGTAATTCTGGGAATTCAAGCCAAGCGCTCTGTCATAAGCTGTAACGGCATTTTTAAAGTCGCCGCACATTTCACGCGCGTAGCCAAGCCTTGTCCACCAATGCGCACTATAGATCGGCTCATATTTTACAGCCGCGCTAAAAGAAATGTCCGCATGCTCATATTTTGTCTGGCGGACATAAATTTCGCCCATGTAATAATATGCAGTTCCAAGCCGCGCCGCAGTTTCCGAAGAATTTGCAACATAACGTTGAAACATATCGAGAGCTTCATTGTTTTTTCCAAGATAAAATTTAGCCTCGCCAAGAACTTCAATTAAACGAATGTCATAGGAATTTATTTTTCGCGCTTCTATAGCTCTAAGCTCGGCTTCCTTATATTGTTTATTTCCAACCAGCGACCAGCACAACACCGCATAGGAATCCATGTTGTTCGGATTGTTAGAAATTTCAGCTTCACAAACAGCCACCGCATCTTTGTATTTTCCTTCACGGTAAAGCTTAAGAGCATCAGGACGAGAGGCTTGGGAAAAAACTGCAGAAACAAAAACAAAGAATATAATAAATGCAAAACAATTTTTCTTATTCATAATCAGCACCTTGAAAATTCAACTTGAAAAACTACATTCCAGACATTGAGCATTTTCCAGAAAAAACAGAACCCGGCTCAAGCACAACTTGCGCAGAAGAAATATCTCCAATTACAGAACCAGTCGAAGCAACATAAACAAGTTTTTTTCCCTTTATATTTCCTACAACTTTTCCGCGGACAAGCACACGTTCTGTTGAAATATCAGCATTGACTTCCGCATTTGTATCGATAAGCAAATCACTTGAAGCCTCGATTGTTCCATTCATTTTTCCTTTTATCATAAACGGCTTTGAAAAACGTATGTTTCCTGTAAATGAAATGTCACTAGCCATTACAGTGTCAAAATCTTCTTCGTCAGTATCAAACGGCTTTGAATCTTTTATTTCGTACATTTCTTTATTTTATTGATGAATAGCATTGAAGTCAATGCGACTAGAATAAAAAAACGCCGCCATTTCTAGCAGCGTTTCTATCTAAAATTTGAAATTAATATTCCTGAGCATCAGATCTCTTGAAGAATGAAGATGAACCGCTTCTCTGTGTAGCAGTGTGAACTCCAGCTCTTGCATGAGAACCTCCGCGGAATCCCCTGTCTCTATCACGTTCGCGACGTCCACCAAAATCTCTGTCGCGTCCAAATCCCCGGTCGCGTTCACGTCCTCTATCGCGTCCGCCTCTTCTTGAGCCACGGTCTCGTCCAAATGAATCGCGCTCACCAAGTCCGCCGCCAGTAACTTTTGTGTCAAGGTGCATATGCGGCAAAGAACGATCGCGCTCGGAAAGCTCAATAGCTCTTCTTCCATCGTCAGCCGGCAAAGAAAGAAGACAAAATTTGTCCGCCATATCAATAGCATCAACTTTACGCCCCGGAACGCCAAGCAAGTCATGGAAGAAATCCGCAATTTTTCTTGGATTGTAGCCGTTGTCCCATCCCATCTGAACATAAAGCCTAAGCTGATCATCGCCAACAAAAGCATCTCCGCCTCTTCTTGAGCCACGGTCGCGTTCACGGCGTCCGCCACGGTCTCTGTCGCGTCCTTTTGATTCAACAGAATAAGTGTTGATTTTTCCATAGCGGTTTTTGTTCAGCATTCCGCCGTAAGAAACTGCAAGCAATGAAGCTACAACTTCCTCTGGATTCTGGCCGTTGCAAAGTTCTTCCGCAAGCTTGTCAAAAATAGGATCGCCTTTTCTTAAGTGAGGAACTTTTGGCTCTGCACAAGCATTAGCTTCTGCATTTTCATCCGCGGAAACAGAATCACTTTCAGCCTGAGATTCAGATTTTTCCTGATTGAGTCCAAGCTTGTTTTTTATATCAGAAAACAGGCGGCTCTTTTTTGCTTCAAGAACTTCTTCTATTGAAGGAACTTTGTCTTCAACAATTTCGCCCTTGGAACTTTTCTTTACAGTATTAATAAGATAATTAAGACGTCTGCGGGTTTCTTCCGGCTTTACAAAAGTAACCGCCATTCCAGCAGCTCCGGCACGTCCTGTACGTCCAATACGGTGAACATAAGTCGGACCGTCAAAAGGAAGCTCGTAGTTTACAACGTGAGTTACGCCTTCAATATCAATTCCGCGAGCAGCAACATCAGTCGCAACAAGAATTCTTGTTTTCTTTGAACGGAATCTCGCAAGGATTTTTTCACGCTGTCCCTGAGGAATATCTCCGTGCAATGCGGCGGCTTCATATCCGCGCTCGTCAAGTGACTTTGAAACATAGTCAGCATCAGATTTTCTCTGAACAAAAACAAGTCCGAAGAAATCAGGCGAAATATCAATAAGACGAACCAAAGCATCGACTTTTTCACTTTCGCGCATAACCCAATATTTCTGCTCAATCAAAAGCGGCTCTTCTTCAAAGCCTTCTTCTTCAACAATTTCGTATTCGCCCATAAAACGCTGGGCAATTTTCAAAATTTCTTTCGGAACTGTCGCACTGAACAAAAGAACACGGCAATCCTGATTTGCGCATTCAAAAATATTCTCAATATCCTCGATGAATCCCATGTCAAGCATTTCATCGCCTTCATCAAGAATAAAGTAATCGATTTTGCTGATATCAAGAACACCGCGGTCAATCAAGTCCTGAACACGTCCCGGAGTTCCAACAACAATTTCAACTCCGCGGCGCAAAGCTCTCATCTGCTCGCCCATCGAAGCTCCGCCGTAAACAACAGCAGTGCGCGGATATTTTCCAGTTGTAAACGAAGCCATTTCAGTCGCAGTCTGCATGGCAAGCTCGCGTGTAGGCTCAAGAATTATTGCGCGGACATGGTCGCTTTCTTCACGCAAATCCTGAACAAGAGGAAGTCCAAAAGCGGCGGTTTTTCCAGTTCCAGTGCGGGCCTTTGCGATAACATTCGCATCTCCATTCAAAAGACGCGGAATTGCAAGAACCTGAATTGGTGAAGGAACTTTAAAACCTTTTTTCTCAATAGCGGCAAGAGTGATTTCATCAAGTCCCAAGTCTGCAAATGAAATTGTCTCAGGCTCATTCGATGATTCATTTGAATTTTCCACAGAAACCTGTGAATCCTCTGCGGGCATAGTAATCCCGTCAACTTTGTTTTCTAAATCTTCCATAAACGATTCCCTTTTCCTTACATGAAAGACCGGAACCGCTTGAAAATATCTTTTTTTACTTGATTTTCCTTTTTACCTGGCAAAGCCTAAGAAGCGGCTGCAATCTGACATGCTTATGATATAAAATATAGCGTAAAGTATATAAAATTTTTCAATGTTATTCAAGTGAAAAAGCATAAAAACGCAAAAAATGTCATAATTTTCCATCAAAATTCTATATTTACTGTCATTATTAGGCTCAACCGCGATGTTTCTAAAAGAAACTCGGTTAATAATCCATTGAAATTTTATAGCTGATTAATTTTCACAAAAACCATGCAGAAAATTACTTTTTTCAGAAATAAATATGTTATGAAAAACAAAATTACTTTTATAGCAATTATTTTGGCAGCGAACATTTGCCATGCGCAAATCGAATTTTATTCCGGGAACAATTTTAAATTTCCTGTAAAAGACGGAAAAGAAAATTTTTCGCTGAAATACGATTCCGGCTCAAAGTTGAAAATCCACGGACTAACTGCAATTTGGGTTGCAGGAATCGGAACAGAAACTTTTCACGACATTGCAAGGTCTTCATTTTCTGAATTCGAGACAATGCAAAAATACCGCTACGGAATAAAATATTCAGCGGCAACAAAATTTACGGCCACAGAATTTCTTGCGGGAACTTTGCATTTTTCACAAGGAATTTCAAGGCTAAAGCATCCAAGTTTTTATGTTCCCGGAGCACTGAAAAAGCCTTCGCTTTTGACACCGGGAATTTCGCCAGCCCTGCCCTCCTGGACTTCTGCAAAAACTCCGTTGTCGGCGGCAATTTCAATTTCTTCTGGAAACAAAAATTCAGTTTTACCAACGTTCCAGTTTTCTATTCTTGAAACAAAAGAATTTTACGCATCTGCCTTCAAAAGATTTTCAGCTCCGTTAATTCCAAACGCAAGCATTTCATTCTCAGGAGGACTTTTTGAATACGGAAGAGAAAACACTTCGGCTTGGTTTCAAAAGCAAAAATACTTTTCCGAAAAGAAACGAGGCGCAGTGGAGACTGAAGTGAATTTTGTTTTTCCGCATTTTAGAATTTCAGGAGCAGCAGGAATGCACGAAAGTCCGTTCGGTGGAAATTTCTGTTGGGCAAGGCTTCAAAACTTCATTCTTTTAGGCGATTTTTTGCTGCATTCCTTCCATTATATTGCAGATAAATCTTTAATAACCGTTGACAAATCTGAAAACAGAATAAGAACACAAACTGGAATAAATCCGCAGTACACATTTTGGATCGGAAAAAATTCGGCAAGCATAGGAATTCTTTTTTATTCCGCGGAAAGACAGACAACCGAAAAAATTCCCACTTGTTTCAACGAATACTGCGCAAAAACAGCATTGAATGTTTCAAGCGGAAAATTCAAAATTTCATCAAACGCATCTTTTCTTTATTCCACGGAAAAAAATGAAAAAGAATATTCAACGCAGATAAAGGCTTCAAGAAATTTCAAAAGCTCTTCCGCAAACGCAACTTTTTCCTATAAGAAAGAAGACTCAGGGAAAAACACATTTTCATTAGCAAGCACAGTTTATCCTAAAAAAATAATCATACATCAAGCCGGAATCGGATTTTCACTTGCAGAAAACGAAGGAGAGTTCAAATGCAGTCCTTCAGCGACTACAGTTTTTAAAGGCGGAAACAGAAAAATCAAATGGAACATAAAAACGGCATTTCTATTAAATTTTTAAACTTTCTTCAAAACAGCCCAGGGCAAACGCATGTAAAAACACTTTCTGATAAAATTACAGAAAGTGTGAAATTTTAAAGGAGCCTTAAAACCGTTTGGCGGAACTGGCGGTTTTCCCGAAACCAGATCGTGCGCTTGCTTAAACTGTCCTGTTTTTTATTCTCCGGTTTTTCTGCTTGGCGTAAGATATTTAATGCAAGACGGCGCATAACTGTCATGTTTTCCGGACTATGATCCTTTCGGTGTCCTTTTGTAGTCCTCATTGAAAGTCATATCAAGACACCAGTGAAGGCGGTTTTCAATTCCCCAGTGTAGGCGAATTGATTTTTTCACAAGTTCAATGTTATCAAGTGAAGTTAGAAAAAACCTGATGTCTGTGGAAGTTTTTCCATTTACAGTCCGTTCTTCCCGTGCCATGGCAACAGCCTTAAGTCCCGGCCACTCATCTTTATTCTCCAGCCACGACAGGTTCGTGCACAGGTAATACTGCCTGTTTTCAATTCGTCCATGGTCAGGATTACATTCCTTTTCGCTTTTTATAACTCCGTATTTTGCAAGCTCCTTTTCATCCATAGAGAAAAAGTCTTTTACGGCTTCGTGTGTCGTGCTTTGATTTCCTTTCAAAGAAAGAACATAGTCTGCTTTTTTTTCCTTAATTTTCTCGCAGATTTTTTTTCTGGCAGCCCATTGCATCGATTGTGATTATCATTCCCCTTATATCAATCAGTTCCAGAAGCTCAGGAATTGCAGTGATTTCATTTGACTTTTCATCTGTCTTTACCTGCCCAAGAATGAGGGACAGTTCATCTGCCCATGCACTTACAATGTGAATTCCCTTTGCTCCCGTGACCTTGTTTGAGCCGCACATCGTCTTTCCGTCGATGGCAACAATTGTTCTGTCCGGTTCAATTTTTACTTTCTCGTAAATTCCATGAGCCCACTTTATAAAAACTTTCTCGATTTTATCTGCGTTCACATTTCTGAAAACCCGGAGAATTGTGTCGGCACTTGGCGGACCGAACTCAAACTTCACCAGCCCCTTGATGGACTCTTCCGCTTCCTCCGCCCATTCAGCTATGTGCTCAATGTCCTTGATGCCGCTTAGCAGCCCGAACAAAACCAGCAGGAAAATATCAGCCAGTTCAAACTTCCTGCTACCTTTTTACTCTAAAATCGTCTATTTCTTCCAGACTTTCTCTTAAAAGCATAATTCCACCCAAGGGGAATTTTACCATTTTGTGCATTTTTTAAATAGTAGTTTAGAGATTTAAAACAAAAAATTTTTACATGCGTTTGCCCTGCAAAACAGCCCAAGACCTATTGAATTTACCGCTATTTTTTAATAAAATTGCTTGAATTAATTGCATTATGCGGAAATCTTTGCATTTCGTATTCTGCCGACTCACGAATTTTTTTTTGAGAGGTATACACTATGGGTTTTGATATTACAAAAGTACGTAATATCGGTATCAGTGCGCACATTGACTCTGGTAAAACAACAACATCAGAACGTATCTTGTTCTACTGCAACAAGATTCACCAGATCCATGAAGTTCATGGCAAAGACGGTGTAGGCGCTGTAATGGATTCTATGGATTTGGAGCGCGAGCGTGGAATCACAATCCAGTCAGCAGCGACTCAGGTAAACTGGAAAGGCACAACAATCAACCTTATCGACACTCCAGGCCACGTAGACTTCACAGTTGAAGTTGAACGCTCACTCCGTGTTCTTGACGGAGCAATCCTTGTTCTTTGCGCTGTTGCAGGTGTTCAGTCTCAGTCTATCACAGTTGACCGCCAGCTCAAACGCTACCATGTTCCACGAATAGCTTTCGTAAATAAATGCGACCGTCAGGGTGCAAATCCGCTTCGTGTATGCGCACAGCTCCGCGACAAGCTCGGACTCAATGCATATATGGTGGAACTGCCAATCGGTCTTGAAGACAAGCTTCAGGGTGTTGTAGACCTTATCGCAATGAAGGCTTACTATTTTGAAGGACATGACGGTGAAGAAATCCGCGTTGCAGAGATTCCGGCTGAACTTGTAGAACAGGCAAAAGAAAAGAGAGCAGAACTTCTTGAAGCAGCCGCAATGTTTGATGACTCGCTCATGGAAGACCTCATGGAAGAAAAAGAAGACATTCCAGAAGAAAAGATTATCGCCGCAATCCGCAAAGGAACTCTTGAAGAAAACTTCGTAGCAGTATTCTGTGGTTCTGCGCACATGAACAAAGGTATCCAGCCAGTTCTTGACGGTGTTGTACGCTATCTTCCTAACCCGACTGAAGTTCACAACTACGGTCTTGACCTTGACAAGAATGAAGAGCAGGTTGAACTTTTCAATGTTGAAAACAAGCCTTGTGTCGCTCTCGCATTCAAGCTTGATGACGGTCAGTACGGTCAGCTTACTTATGTCCGCATCTATCAGGGAAAAATCACAAAAGGCGATGAGCTTTACAATACACGCGCAAAGAAAAAGTTCAAGGTTGGACGCATTGTCCGCATGAACTCAGCGGAAATGGAAGACATTAACGAAGGTCAGCCAGGCGACATTATCGCATTGTTCGGAGTTGACTGCGCATCAGGAGACACATTCTGCGGCGGCGGGCTCAACATTGCAATGACTTCTATGTTCGTTCCGGAACCTGTTATTTCAGAAGCAATCACTCCTGTAAACAAGCAGGATGCCGCAAATATGTCAAAGGCACTCAACCGCTTTACAAAAGAAGACCCTACATTCCAGACTTACGTTGACCCTGAATCAAATCAGACAATCATCAAGGGAATGGGCGAACTTCACCTTGCAGTTTATGTTGAGCGCATGAAACGTGAATACAAATGCGAAGTTACAGTTTCTCAGCCGGAAGTTGCATACCGCGAGTCTATCACACAGCGCGCTGACTTCAACTACACTCACAAAAAGCAGACTGGTGGTTCAGGACAGTACGGACGCGTTGCAGGATTTATGGAGCCAATTTCAGAAAAAGACTACGAGTTTGTTGACGCAATCAAAGGTGGAGCAATTCCAAACGAATACATTCCTTCTTGCGACAAAGGTTTCAAGAAAGCAATGGAAAAAGGCTCTCTCATCGGAGCACCAGTTGTTGGCGTAAGATGCACAATCAACGATGGTCAGTACCACCCGGTTGACTCTTCAGACATAGCATTCCAGACTGCTGCTATCGGCGCATTCCGTGAAGGCTACGCAAAGGCAAAACCGGCAATTCTTGAGCCAATCATGAAAGTTCAGATTGCAGGACCTACAGAATTCCAGGGAAATATGTTCGGACTTATCAACCAGAGACGCGGTGTTATCATCGATTCTTCTGATGAAAACGGAAACTCAACTGTAAACGCAGAAGTTCCTCTTTCTGAAATGTTCGGATTCTCAACAATTCTCCGCTCTTCTACACAGGGAAAAGCAGAATTCACAATGGAATTTGAAAAATACAGCAAAGTTCCAAATGCAGTTGCCGACGAGCTTATCAAGGCTTATGCAGAAAAGAAAAAGGCTGGACAGGCAAAATAAAATTATAAAAGCCTAGTTTAACCGCAGAATCTTCAGTGAAAGAATTTTCTTTTGCTGGAGATTTTTTTATTGTAAAATAAAATTTATGTGCTATACTTATTCAAACGGACACAGAACTTTTTGCAAGAAAAAAACATTTTGAAGCGCAAAACCTTCTGCAAAAGTTAAAAAAATCAAGCTAAAAATTCAGGAGGCAGCATTATGGCAAAGCAGGAATTATATGAAAGAAGCCCGATCCGCATTTTTGACGAAGCGGCAAACGGAGGGCTCAAGGCTGGAGAACTAGGACTTGTTACAGCAAAAAAGGGACTTGGAAAAACCTCCGTGCTTGTTCAGTTCGGAATGGACACACTTCTTAACGGAAAGCAGCTTGTTCACGTTTCATTCAACCAGCACAGCGAAAACGTAATTTCTTGGTATGATGGAATCTACAACGAAATTTCAAAGAAAAAAGCAATCGCAAACGCCGCTGACGTAAAGGAGCAGATTCTTCGCAACAGAACAATTTTGAACTTCAATCAGGACAACATCAGTCTGGAAAAAGTTGTTAACACATTGAATGCGCTCAAGGCTGGCGGAACAGCAGTTGCAGGAGTTGTTATTGACGATGTTGATTTTTCAAAAGTAAAAGAAGCCGACTTGCAGACAGTCGCAAGCTACGCAAAGGCAACAAAGACAAAAATCTGGTTCAGCTCAACTTCAGCAGGCGACAAGCTTGAAGATTCAGCTCCAAAGGCACTTCTTCCATACTTCTCTGCTGTTATTCACCTTTCTTCAAAGAATTCTGTAACTCAGCTGAGCATTCTGAAAATGGGCAAGAACACGGATATTGAAACAACACTTAAGCTGGATTCAAAGACCCTGCTCATCACAAACAACAAGTAATTTCAGAATGTCTCTGAAAGACGAACTTTTAGAGACGGCAAAAAAAACGAGGCTAAAACAAAACGACTGCCCTTTAGAAATAGAGGGCAGTTTTTTTGTTTTTGAAATATTATTGAAAGAAATTTGGGCTAAATAAAAAAAAATTTCCTTTAGTAAATCCGTTATTTTCCATAGGCTGTAATTATAAATAAAACGGAACTCTGTAAAGATTTGTTTTTCTTTTTCCATTGTATACAGCTTGGTGCATTCTTCTTTTCTTTCCTCGTCCAACTCATTGCGGACAAAAAGGTCGTGCGCTATTGCAGGAAAGGAAGCTTGACTTGTTTTAAAATAGGTCAAATTTCGAGTTTCAAAGGAAAAACATGAAGCGCATGCTTACGCATGAACAGTTTCGGCTTCTAATGAACCGCAACAGAATTGAGAACGCCTGGTCGGTAATGAGGCTGAACTACAACCTGGTTTACCACCGCGCAAGGAGCGTGGCTGGAATGTTCCGCCGGGCTTGTTCATTGGCAATCATTTGACTTCAATTTATAGCAATATGATTGTAGTGGCAGTCGCAGTATTTTCCGCCGCCGGCAAGCGTGAATTCTCTGGAAAACTCCGTGTTGTTCAGGGCGGCCATGTCGTAGTCCAAACTGCACATTGCCGGAATGTATTCCTTTAATCCTAGCTTTGTCATAAGGAAGCAGACTCCGCAGGTGTGGAAAGTCGCCGTATATTGATTCAAGGTTTCGCCGTCTTCAACGGAAAATTTCCAGGAATAGGGATTCGTGTTTTTCTCGCTTTCTTTTGCCTGCGATTTCAGCAGTTCCCGCCCTTTTGCCGTGTATGCCCTGCTTTTTTGACGGCTGCTTTCATCAGAAAGTTTCCGCACATCGCCCTGCGGTAATAGACGCGGACTTCTTCCAGGGAATATTTTTTTTGTTAACAAAAGCACGACGGAAAGCATTGCGCAGCTCAGAATATTCATCAGAAAATGGTCGCCTTTTTCAAATTCGTCAACTCCGGACAGAATTTTCCTGTATTTTTTGCTGGCGTTTTTTATCACCTCCGCAGGATTCCGCTCGTCAAACGATTTTGAAAGCTGCTTTCTGAACGTTCCCTTGAAACCTGTCCACATAAGTCTCTGAATAAAGCCGTATCTCATTTTCCGCCTCAAGATATTGTAAGTTGCCGCCGGATAAATTTATTGTGCTGAACGCTGATTCCCCTGTCAGGCCGGAGGAAATGACAGCCAGCTGCGATAATGACAGAGCCGCAATCCAACCAAAGCCGTGAATTTTCTCCTACAGCCCTTTCACGTTCAGTGCGCGGACGGCATTCAGGACTGCCAGAACCATTACGCCCACGTCGGCGAAGATTGCAAGCCACATATTTGCGATTCCCAGCGCACCGAGCGCAAGGCAGGCGAATTTTATTGCGAGCGCGAACGAGATGTTCTGATAGACGATTCCGATACACTTGCGCGAGATTCTGATTGCCTTTGCTATTTTGAGCGGATCATCGTCCATAAGCACAACATCGGCGGCCTCAATCGCGGCATCCGAGCCCATCACTCCCATTGCGATTCCTATGTCGGCACGCGATAGAACCGGCGCGTCGTTTATCCCGTCGCCCACGAACGCAAGCACGTCGTTCTTTTTCTTTTCCGCAATCAGCCTTTCAACCTGATTCACTTTGTCCGCCGGAAGAAGCTCCGCATGAACCTCGTCGATTCCAAGATCCGCCGCCACTTTCTCAGCGACTTTCTTCGCGTCTCCGGTGAGCATTACGGTCTTTGCGACTCCGGCTTTTTTCAGAGCGGAAAGAGCTTCCCTGGATGTCGGTTTTTCAACGTCGGAAATCACTATGTGTCCCGAATATTCTCCGTCAATCGCCAGATGGATTATCGTTCCGAGCGAATGGCATTCTGCAGCCTCGATTCCGAGCTTTTTCATCAGCCTGAGGTTTCCCGCAGCGATTTTGTGTCCGTCAACTTTTGCGGTGATTCCGTGTCCGCTTATTTCCTCGATGTCCGCGACACGGCTTCTGTCGATTTCCTTTCCGTAGGCCGCCTGAAGGCTTCTGCTGATCGGGTGGGATGATGAGCATTCTGCGAGCGCGGCGTATTCAAGAAGCTTTGCCTCTCCGATTTTGCTGTGGTGAACCGCCGTAACCTCAAAGACTCCGCGGGTCAGCGTTCCGGTCTTGTCGAACACGACGATTTTTGACTTGGATAGCGTCTCAAGGTAGTTCGAGCCTTTTATGAGAATGCCTTCCCTGCTTGCGCCTCCAAGTCCCGCAAAGAAGCTTAGCGGAATGCTGATTACGAGAGCGCACGGACAGCTGATTACGAGGAAGGTGAGCGCGCGGTAAATCCAGTCGCTCCATCCGGGATCCGATTTTGCGATGATGCAGACAAGAGGCGGAAGAACGGCAAGCGCAAGCGCGCTGCAGCAGACGGCAGGAGTGTAGACCCGTGCGAACTTGGAGATGAATTCCTCGGACTTGGATTTTCTTGAGCTGGCGTTCTCCACAAGCTCCAGGATTTTTGAGACGGTCGACTCTCCGAAATTCTTTGTCGTCCTGATTTTGAGGACTCCGCTCATGTTTATGCTTCCGCTTATGACTTCCGTTCCTGTGCTGACTTCACGCGGCAGGCTTTCACCTGTGAGCGCGCTTGTGTTCAGCGTTGAGTTTCCTTCTGTTACAATGCCGTCAATCGGAACTTTCTCTCCGGGCTGAACCACAATCACGGTTCCCGGCGCGACTTCGGAAGGGTCAACCTGAACAAGCCTTCCGTCCTTTTCGATGTTCGCGTAGTCAGGGCGGATGTCCATAAGCTCGGTGATGTTTCTGCGGCTTTTTCCGACCGCATAGCTCTGGAAGAATTCGCCGATCTGGTAGAAAAGCATTACGGCGACCGCCTCGTTGCAGTCGTCAATCAGAAGAAGATTTCCGTGCGCATTGTAGATTTCAAGCGCGAACGCTCCCGCTGTTGCGACCGCCATCAGGAAATTCTCGTCGAAGACCTAGCGGTTCCATATTCCCTTTCCGGCCTTTTTCAGGATGTCGTATCCGATTATCAGATAGTCAACCACGTAGAGAATCATCTTGAGCGGAACTTTTCCCGGAATCGCGGAGAACACGTTCAGCCTGTCAAGCACGTTCAGCACCAGAAGCAGCGTGAACGCCGTGATGATTCTTGCAAGCATTTTCTTCTGTTTCTTTGTCATAAATTCTTCCTTAATTAATTGTCATTGCCGGGCTTGACCCGATAATCTTTCACAGAGAGATTCGACGATCAAGTCGGGGAATGACATCGGGCGTTTAAAACTCAATCTCGCAGTCGTCCTCGACTTTCCTGCACGCCTTGAGGACAGCCTTCATCACTTTCTTGTCGTCCTGTCCGTCGCCGAATTCCACGGTCATTTTCTGAAGCATGAAATTCACGCAGGCATCCTTTACGCCCTCAACAGTTTTTGTTGCGTCCTCCATTTTTAGGGCGCAGCTCGCGCAGTCAACTTCAATCTTGTAAGTCTTTTTCATGTTTTCCTCCGGAAAGTCAGTCCTGTTTATTCCTTCGATTAAGCGGTTGTTTAATCTTTATATTCAAGATATAATCCGGGGCGGATCTTTGCAAGGGCGGCGCAAGATTTATTTCCTTTTCGGAAAAACAAATTTCCGTTTGGGACGCTTGACGGGAGGCAAAAAATGAAGCTTGTTCACGGACACAACGAATATTTCAATCTGGATCTGCTCAGGGAGATTCTTTCAGACGGAAACACCGTGCGGGAAACCGCGGAATGTTTTGCGGTTTTTGCCGATGAGGTGCGCGTGCGGATTTTCATGCTTCTGTGCCACACAAAGCAGTGCGTCGTGAACATTGCGGACTTCATGGAGATGACCGCGCCTGCCGTGTCCCATCATCTTAAAATCTTAAAGGATGCTGATCTGATTGAAAGCTGGCGCGACGGAAAGGAGGTTTTTTATTCAGCGTCGGATTCTGAGAAGAGCCGCACGATGCACGGAATAATTGAGAGACTGATGAAGACAAGCTGCCCGGACTTTGAGAGCAAGCACGAGAAAATCAACGAGCGATCGGAATTTCAGGACAGGCAGATTGAGACTGTGAAGAAAGTCCACGACTTTATGTGCGAGCATATTTCGGAGCGGTTTACGATTGACGGTCTTGCGCGCAGGTTCGGCATGAACACGACGACTCTAAAGACAGTTTTCAAGGACGTGTACGGAACTTCGCTTGCTGCGCACATCAAGGAGCACCGCATGAAAAAAGCCGCGGAGCTTCTTTCCAGAACCGACCTTTCGATAAGCGAAGTCGCAGCCCAGGTCGGATATGAGAGCCAGGGCAAATTCAGCGCGACATTCAAGGAATTCTACGGCACGATTCCGAGCGGATACAAGAGGGACAAGCGGTGTGGAAAATGAAATTCTTTCAGTCCAGCTGTGTCTGCCAGTTTTTATTTTCATAAGCCGCAAAGCACATTTTTATCTGCTCAAGATTGTTTTTTTCTTCCGCAAGATTGAGCTTAGAAATTTCTTCAAGTGAAAAATATTTACTTTCTGTTGTTTCGATGTTTGCCGTGAATTTTCCGTCTTTTTTTATTGAACAGAGAATGAAGATTTTGCAGATTTTCCAAGCATAAACCGGCTTGTTGTGTTTTTCCCTGTCTTGAACCGCAATCACTTTTTCAAGCGGAAGTTCAGTTTTGTGCGCAACAATTTCTGCGGAGATTTTTCTGATTTCTTCGTAACGTTCAATGTCGAACTTGTCTTTTCCGTAAGTGAGTCCGGCCTGCGCTATGCTTTGAAGTTTTACCGCCCAGTCAAGCCAAATATTTTCCCCGCTCATTTTTCTTCCCTGTTCCTTACCATTTCCGCGTCGCTGATTACCTTGTTGCGGTATGTGATGTCGCTTCGTTTTGTAAAGCCGTGATTTTCCCAGAATGTGTTTCCGCTTTCGTTGTCTGAAAAGACGAGGAGGGCGACTTTTGCGATTCCCTGTTTTTTAAGCGCGCCCATTGCGGATTGGAGCAGTGCGGTTGCAATTCCGCGTCTTCTGAACTGGGGAAGAACCGCCGTGTGGTAAATGTAGCCACGCCTGCCGTCGTGCCCCGCGATGATTGTTCCGGCAAAAATTCCGTCTGTTTCTGCAACAAAGCATGTCTTGGGATTTCTGCGCAGAAAACGGACAATGCCTTCCTTTGTGTCGTCAATGCTGTTCAAGCCCATTTCCGGAATGTTCTGCCAAAGTTCAAGGCACTTTTTCCAGTCGCGTTTTTTCATAACCCTGATTTTCATTTACTCCGCCTTGCACATCAGCTTGAGACGCTGCGATTCATCGTAGTCAAAGCCGAATTTTTCGTAGAACGGAATTTTGTCTGGCCCGGCACAGAGTTCCACGAAAATATTTGTTCCGCTCACTCCGTTTTTTCTGACAAAGTTCAAAAGCTCATCAATCAGAAGCCTTCTGATTCCCATTTTCTGATATTCGGGGTGGACAACAACATCCTTGATGAAGTAGTCCAGACCTAAGTCGCCGAGCATCCGCGCCATGCCAACGATTTTTCCGCCGTCAAAAATAGAAACCCGGAACAGAGTGTTTTTCATCGCAATCTCCGCCTGTTCGGTTGAAGGTCCCGCGCCCCAGACCGTTTTCCAAAGCTCGATGAACTGCACAGCCGTAAGCTCGTTGTATTTTATCGTAAGATTTTCTGTTGGTTTTGATTCCATTCCTGTCTTCCATAAGAACTTCGACGCTATCTCAGGCAAAGTTTCTGTTCCTGCTTCCTTGAAAATTTTTTACAGTATATTTCATTGCGGCAGATTTTTACAAGCTGACATTGTTATTTTTTTTGTTCCCGAATTCAACAAAAACTTTAGATGTCATGGGGATGTCTAACAAGTATCTTTTCTGTCATTGTCGGTCTTGACCCGAAAATCCAAATGCGTATATTGCAATCATTTTTAGATTGTCTTATCAAGTCCGACAATGACAAATTGACAGATTGACAACGAGACTAAAAAAGGCTGCCCGTTTGGACAGCCTGTCTTTTAGCAACTATAAAATGCTATTTTTTTAACCTTACAGTTTTTTATATTCATCGCAGTCAGGGTCAAAAATGAATTTGTACTCTGTGCCTGTTTTCATATTGTAAGAAGTTGATGTCAGTGTGGCAGGAAGGTTTGCGAAATTAATTGTGATGTATCCATTTTCTTCGTTTAGTTTATAATCACCATTTAAATCCTTCAAAGTTTTTGTTGCCGTTTTTACAGTGTATGAACCTTTAATTTTGTCACCAGAGAAAGTTTTTTCTTTTGCATTTAGTTTTATTTCCCAGGAATCTCTTTCGGCAACATTTAGTTCTATTTTTCCATCATCAAAATCTACTCTAAGTGCAACATTTTCCGCATAAACGAATTCAGAACCTTCAACATCTTTGTCATCGCCAAAGTAGTCGCCCAAAAGAATATTGCCATCATCCTTTACGAAATAGCACTTAGAAATATTTTCTGCAAATATATTCTCATCGCCTAACTGTTCTTTTGCTTCTGCAACAGTGCAGCCGTTATCTTTTGCAAAATATTTGTACACATCATCCATTGAAGTCATTTTTACGCCATCGACAGTCCAAGAAACAATGTTCAAATAAAGAAGCCCGGTATTTGCATTGCAAGTGTATTTGTATTCTGTTATTTCTGTTTTTGGTGATTCTCCTGTTGGCTGCTTAACTTCTGTTTCTGTAACAGTGCCGTCTTTAAAGACATAAGTAATTGTCTTAGTCTTTTTGTCATCTTTCTGTGAATACCGATAAGAGTTTCCGGCAAGAACATTTTCTCCTACAGAAGGTAGCAAACCATTTGTGCTGCTATCATCATCGTCTGAATCACTGCCATTAGAGCATGATGCGAATACGAACGCAAATGCAAGAAGCATAAGCGCTGTGCAAATTTTTTTTTAAAGCTTTCATAAAAAGCCTCCTTGTAAAAAATAAAATATGTGGCATTTTACATCGGGGGGGGGTGTCAAGTGGTTATGTAAAAAAAGTAGCCTTTGTCCGCCCTGCAAGCGTCTACAACATCATGAAAGAGTACGATTTGGTCCATAAATGGGCTAAGAATGAAGGAGAAGCAAAGAAAAAAGGCTTTGACCAGCCCGAGGCTCCGCATGAGCAGTGGCATACAGATATTTCATACATCAAGGTTCCTGGTGTGTTTTATTATTTTATCAGCATAATGGACGGCTACAGCCGAAAAATTCCGGACTGGGCATTATGCGAAAACATGGAGGGAATAAACATTGAGCTTCTGGTTGCAAGAGTAAAGGAAAAGTATCCGGAAGCAAAAGCACGAATCATCCACGACAACGGAAAGCAGTTCATTTCAAAAGACTTCAAATCGTTGGTTTCTCTGCTGGAACTTTACGATCATAGAAATAAAAAATTGACATTAACATCAAAAGCACAAATAGAATCTCCATATATGAAGTTATATTTATAAGTTCTTTTCAATTGAAGTTTATGTATGTATAATCTCCATTATGCTTTCATTAATTTTTCTCATTTTAGCCGTTTTGTCCGGCGTTTATTTTGTTTTGATTAACATTGCTTCTCCGGGAACTTTTTTGGGGACGATTTTTAGTTTTTCTGCGGTTTGGCTTTGGATTGCTGTTTTCTTTGTGCTTCTTTTTGTGCTTGAAAGACGTAAGGTTCTGAAAATAATTTGCAGCAGGATTTCAAAGCGTATAAAAATAATTTTGATTTTTTTATTTTTCGCGGGAGTTTTTATTTCCGGATTGAATCTATTTTTTATCTGCAATCCAAGGCTTTCTGATGGAAAAGAAAATGTGCGCTACGTGATTGTTCTTGGTGGCGGAATCACAAAAGATGCCAAGCTTACAGATTCTGTGAAGAACCGTGTGCGTGTTGCTTCCGAATATTTTAAAGCTCATTCGGCAGCTCTTGTGGTTGTTACAGGCGGAAAAGGAAAATTTTCTCCTTGCCCGGAATCTGATGTTTTAAAACCTGTGCTTGCTTCTTATGGAATTGATGAAAATCGGATTCTTGCGGAAAACAAAGCAAAAGACACAATTCAAAATTTTATGTTCAGCGCAAAACTTTTTGCAGAGTATGATGGAATCAGCATGGAAGAAGTTCTTGCTTCTCCTGTTGCGGTTGTAACAAGCGACTTTCACATTGCGCGTGCTGAACGTCTTGCTTCGCGAATGGGATTTTCAGATGTGTATGGAGTCGCGTCAAAAACTCCGCCGCTTTTTGTACTGAACAGCTACTGCCGTGAAATCTGCAGCTACATAAAACTGAACTTAAGAATTTTGCTCACAGGCAAGCCAACGCATCTGTAGTAAAGTTACGCATTGTGATAGCATTGAATAAGATTTATTTTTGAGTCTTTGCTGGAGAAATTTATTATGAATAACTTTTGGGAAAAGATAAAACTGTTTTTCATTGATGCAAAAAATAAAATCGTTTCTTTTTTTGAAAAATTGAAGAATTCTTTCTGCGGATTTTTAAAATCACTACGAAGCAAAATTTTAAACTTTTTTGAAAAACATAAAAATTCAAAGACACAAAAAGATTCAAATTTAAAAGATGAATATGAAGAGACAACAATAAAAAAATCACTTGGTAAAAAAATCGGTTTTGCATTTTTGAATTTCTTTGATATTGTTTTTGATTTAGTTTTTGCGGCAGTAATTATTCTGATACTAAAACCTGAACTTATAAATGGCAATTCACTTTGCAATAAAATTTCAATCATTGATTTTGTGAAAAATAATTTGCCAGAAAATTTTTTGTTTTTAATTTTTCTTTGCGCATTGTTGGCGGCATATTTTATTTTCAAATTGATTTTTTCATTTATTTATGTGCGCAGTTTGCAGAGAATTTCTTGCGCAATGATTGTGGTGTTGAGCATTGTTTCAATTCTTCTTTTGCCAACAAATATTCTGTTCTTTCTTTTGTTTTATTTTCTTCTATATATTACGTTTCAGATTTCGTGCGGAATAAAACCTAGTTGCGCTATTTACAAACTTATTGCAGTGATAGTTTTGGACATCACGCTTTATTTTGAACTTCATCTGATTTGCATAGATGAAATATGGAAATCTATAAGAGATATTCAGAATTCAATTTTTGAAATTTTTGGTTATCTTAAAATTTAGAATAATAATAAAAGGGAATTTATATGAAAATTAATTTTAGCATTAAACAGTTTTTTCCTCAAAAGTGGCAGGTAAAACTTCCGGTTATGCTTTTTGCGGTTGTGATGATGGGAATTACGCTTTCAGTTCTTATTGAAATTGGCTGGGGAACTGATCCTGCGACTTTTATGAATTATCATGTGGCGGCATTGCTTGGAACTGATAATATCGGCTTGATTCAGATTATGGATTACGCGGTTTTTCTTGTTTTTGTAATTTTGTTTGGGGCGCAGCATATCGGTTTTGGCTCGATTGCGAATATGTTTTTTATCGGATTTGTTTCTGATTTTTCACGCTGGATTTGGAAGCTGATTGGATTTCATCAGTTTTTGCAGAATGCGGAACTTTTGCCAAAGGCTGGAATTTTTGCTTTTATTTTGCTTCTTTTTGTAACTGCTTGCGCGATTTATATGAATTCAGAATTGGGAATTGCTCCTTACGATGCGGTTCCTAAAATTATCAGCGATAGATTTGTTAAGCTTCCTTTTTTTGTTGTCCGCATTATTTTTGATTATTCTGCAATTACAATTGGACTTGTGGCGGCTTGCTTTGCAAAAAACAACATTCCGAATCCAGTTGCGACTTTTGCCGGAGTCGGACTTAAAACAAATATTTTCGGTTCAGTCTGTATGGGACTTCTTTTAGGACCAGCCATTTCTCTTGTTGGAAAATTTATGAAAAAAATTATTCCAGTGTTTCGTGAAAATTAACCTGAATATCGAATTTTGAAAAGGACAGGCATTTATGTGTCATTCCCGTGCTGCGACAGTGCGATGTTTACGCAGTAAACTCGGTTAGGAATCTGTTGTAAAACTACAATAGATTATAAATCGAGTTTCTTTTAGAAACATCGCAGTGGCAAGCCCTATAATGACATTAAACTATAAAACTCGAATTTAGGGCTAATTAAGAAAATAGTTTTTTATTTTAAAATCGCTTTCATTGCGCAGAGGGCGACTAGAAAAATAATGTTCATTAGCGTAAAGACTGCGAGGAATTTTCCGGTGCCGCCTTTTTCCTGCGTGTATAGTTTTAGGCTTATAAGGCTTGCAAGAGATGCCACCGGTGTTCCAAGCCCGCCGATGTCCACGCCAAGCAGAAGCTCCTTTGTGTTCCGCGCGAACGGATGAAGCAAAAGTGTTGCGGGAACGTTGCTTATCAACTGGCTGAACGCAAGGCTTACGTTAAATTCATTTTCTCCGGTTATCCGTTTTAGAAAACTGTCCACGCTTTCCAGCCGCGCGATGTTTCCTGTGAAAATGAAAAACGCCGTGAATGTCAGAAGCAGCATAAAATCGATATTGCAGAAAATTTTCCGGTCGGAAACAAGAACGCAAATAGCGACAAGGACTGCCGCCGCCCATTTTGGAACTACGTCCGCAACTGAAAGCAGGCACAATATAAAAAGGACAGTGTACAGAATATTTTTTCCTGCGCAGCTTGTGCTGTCTTTTTCGGCTTCCTGCTGTTCAATCTGCGTTTCTTCATTTTTTATTATCAGAGTTGAAAAAATCAGAAGCACAAAAGAAAGCGATGTGTACGGAAAAAGAATTTTCATAAACTGGACTGTGCCGAGCGGCATTTTTGAAAACAAAAATATATTCTGCGGATTTCCAATCGGCGTAATCATGCTTCCAAGGTTCGCCGCAAGAGTCTGAAGAACGACGGTATACAATAGAAGAAAACCGCTCGTTCCTGAAAGAAGCACAATCGCGAACGGAACAAATGTAAGGAGCGCCACGTCGTTTGTAATAATCATGCTTGTGAAAAAACAAAGCATAACAAGCGTAAGGCAAAGTCCGCGCTGACCGTGAACTTTGCGGCAGACGGTTTTCCCAAGAGCGTCGAAAAGCCCTGTCCGCCGCCAGCCTGAAACGACCGCCATCAGCGAAAAAAGAGTCAGAAGCGTTCCAAAGTCGATGTACGAAATATATTTTGCATCCGGCTTTACAAAAAACATTGAAACGAGCGCGAATAAAAATGTGATGCAAAAGATAATTTCCTTTTTGCACCAGATGAATGTTTTATTAAAGATTTTTCCTGCCGACATTTTTTTTACCTTTTTGAAGATTAGTATATTTCCCTTTGAAAAAAATGTCAGCAGTTTTACATTGCAAAAAAAATTATTTTATTGCAATGTAAATAAAAATTGTTCCTGTTTTTCCGTCGCAGTCTTCCTGGTATTCTTCAAAGTCGCCAGTGAATGTGCGTTCAAGCGGAGTGTTCCAAATTTCAGCCCAAGTTTTGCCAACATCTTTTGCAACGTCGCCTTTCACCGTGAACTTTGCATATTTTCCGCTTGGAATTTGTTTTACTGCAAAGCTTTTTTCTTTTGCATCTTCAGCTGATTCATTTGAAATTTGGACTCCAACAAGAACCGTGTAATCCTGTTCTGTCGGCATTCCGTAGTCGCAGTAAAGACCCACTGCTTTTTGGTTTGTTCTGCCCGTGAACTTTGACTGCATGTTTCCAAGTTTCTGCCAAAGGCCACCAATTTTTTGCGTCATATTCGGTGAGCTGTTTGATGTTACTTCTGTAAGTCCTGCGAATGTCATTTGCGGCAATTCTACGATTTCGTATTTCATGTTTTCTCCATTGAAAAAAATTTATGCCTGAATTATAAAACGGTTAATATGACAACAGTATGTCATGTTTTGTTTTAAATTGCATTTATTTTTTTTTGCTTAAATGCTATGATGAAAATGTCTGTGAAAAAAATATTTTTCATGTCTTTATTTATTTCATTTTTCTCTTGCTTCAAGTTCAGTGCTGAAACTTTTTCATTTGCGGCTTCCGTTGGTTTTCAGTCTGGAAAAGTTCAGGAATATGTTTATGATTCTGGCGATGTTCTTAGCCGGCTTGACTGGAAAACTTATTTTATTCCTGTTGCGGATATTTCTTCTAGGCTGAATATTTTTCACATTGTTACTGATGTTGATTTTCTTTGCGCATTGCCGATAAAGTACGGAACGATTGAAGACTGGGACTGGCTTGGAGAGGATAAAACAAGAGCAACAAATTTTTCAAAACATGATCTTTCAGTTGAAAGAAAATTTGAAGTTGAAGCAAAAAGCGGATATGAATTTGTTTTTGAAAAAATAAAACTTGTTCCGCAGTTTGGCTTGCGTTATCGTAATCAAAAGTTTAAGGCGCACGACGGATATTATAAGTATGCGGATTATGAGAATGGAGAGTATTTGAGCAGTTCAATTGAAAGAAAAAAAATTAATGGAGCTGGACTTTCTTACGAGCAGCAGTTTGTACTTCCGTTTATTTCTCTTGAAGCCGAATATAAAATTTTTTCTAACTGGAATTTGATTTTAAATTGGCGTTGCTATCCTTATATTTATTGCTTTGCAGTTGACAGACATTATTTTAGAAATACAGATTTCCGCGATGCGATGTATGGCTCTGGATTTTTGTTTGGTGCGGAATTGCGTTACAAGTCTTTTTCAATTCTGGCAAATTATGAATTTCTTGAATGCAAAAACGGAATATCAGAATATAAAGAAGACGGAAAATCCGCAGTGAAGCTTTATACTGTGCCTGGAATAAAATCTTCTGTTGCTTCTGTCATGATGCGTTATAGATTTTAAAATAAAAATATGTCGCAGAAAAATCTTTTTGAGCTTGTTTACATTCTCTTGGATAAAAAATCGGTAACTGCAAAAAATCTCGCGGAACATTTTGGTGTTTCTGAAAGAACAATTTTGCGTTGGGCAGAATCTTTGGCAGAAGCGGGAGTTCCTGTTTATTCTACACAAGGAAGGTACGGCGGATTTTCGATTGCAGAAAATTATGTGCTGGATAAAACTATTTTTACTGATGAAGAAAAATGCTCTGTTGTTTCAAGTTTGAAGGCTGTTGCAAAACTTACAGGCAGTGAGCATTCTTGCAAAAATTCTGCGGAAAAAACTGCGGTGCAAAAACTCAGCAAGTTTGCTAAAAAAAATACTGACTGGCTTGAACTTGATTTTTCTCCATGGAATCCGCAGGGAAAAAATATCAACGGAATATTTAACAAACTTAAAAATGCCATAATAGAAAAACAGCAAGTTGAGTTTGATTATTTTTCACTTAACAAAAAAACTGAGCATAGAACTGTTCAGCCTTGGAAAATTGTATTCCGCGGTGTTGGCTGGTATTTTTACGGTTGGTGCAATGTGCGTTGTGCTCCAAGATATTTCAAGCTTAATAGAATCTGCAATCTAAAAGTACTGAATAAAAAAGTTTTTATGGAAGAAAAATTTGGAGCTGAGCAGAAAAATTCTTATAGTGCGGAAAAAGAAATTTCGATAATTGAAATAACTGCTCAAGTTTCAGACAACGAGCTTTATAGAATCCTTGATGAATTTGCAGTTTGCAAAGTTGAGAAGTTTTCTTCAGAAACTTCAATTGTAAAATTTAACGCGCCGGAAGTCAGCTGGCTTGTTCCATTTCTTTTGTCATTTGGCTCAGCTATAAAAATAATTTTTCCTGAAAAAATAAAAGAACAGTTTTCTCTTGAAGTAAAAAAAATGTCAGCGCGCTTAAATGAAAAATAAAAATTCAATTGAAGAAGATAAAAATATTTGTATAATAAATTTTAGTTTTTTGCGAGGAAATATTTTTATGAAAAATTTTTTGTGGATTTTGTTTTCATCTTTTGTTTTAGTTTTGTTTTTGGGATGCATGGCAACAACGACTTCAGCAGGAAATGTGGGAGCGGACAGAAATCAGCTTATGATTGTTTCAGAAGAACAGATGGAGCAGAGCGCGAATGAGTCTTATGCTCAGGTTATTGCCGAGGCAAAAAAGTCCGGCACGTTGAATGTTGATGCTACGACTGTTGCCCGCGTAAGAAATGTTGCAAAAAATTTGATTGCGCAGGTTGGAGCTTTTAGAGAAGACGCGCTTTCTTGGAACTGGCAGGTGAATGTAATCAGCGACAACACTGTAAATGCTTGGTGTATGCCTGGCGGAAAAATTGTTGTCTACACTGGAATTATCCAAAGCCTCAATTTGACAGATTCGCAGCTTGCCGCTGTAATGGGACACGAAATTGCGCACGCGCTTAGGGAACACAGTCGTGAGCAGGCTAGCAGCGAAACTTTAAAAAACGCCGGAATCGCAGTTGTTTCTTCCGTTGCAGGACTTAATGAAACTGGAAACTCTTTGCTTGGTCTTGCGGCTCAATATACTTTGACTCTTCCGTTTTCACGTTCGCACGAAACAGAAGCGGATCACATTGGAACAGAACTTATGGCACGCGCTGGGTACGACCCTAATGAAGCTGTTGCAGTTTGGGAAAAAATGTCTGCGCTCGGTGGAAGTCAGATTCCAGAAATTATGAGCACCCATCCTTCCAACACAAGCCGCATAAAAGACTTAACCGAAATCTCTAAAAAAGTTTATCCACTTTATGAGGCTGCAAAAAAATAACGTCTAAATACATTTGGACAAGGCACGCTTACACTCAATGTCTTAGCCGTTTTTATGGTTTGAATATACTCTAAATGAAAATTGACAGAACAAGTCCGGTAATGATTGTTTGTTCTAGTGATAAAAGTGTCCTCAAGTTTTGCAATCTCACCATCTATGCGGTATAGATTTAAACTATACTAAAAAGCTAAAATGAAACAAATGACACTACAGCAGCTAAAATATGCAGTTACAGTCGCCGAGTGCAGAACAATCTCTAAAGCGGCTGAAAAAGTCTTTATCTCGCAGCCGAGCCTCACAGCCGCAATCAGGCAGCTTGAAGACGAAATGAACGTGAAAATCTTCTCGCGCACAAACAAAGGAATTGAAATCACAAAAGACGGCGAAATTTTTTTATCTTACGCGAGGCAGGTTCTTGAACAGGCGGACTTGCTCGAGGAAAAATTCACAGGAAAGCGAAGTGCAAATCCGTTTTTCAGCGTTTCTTGCCAGCACTACTCGTTTGCGGTGAATGCTTTTGTTGACGTAATCAAAGAATTCGGCGGAAACAAATACAATTTCACGCTCAGGGAAACTCAGACTTTTGAAATCATCGAGGACGTTTCATTCCTGAAAAGCGAAGTCGGAATTCTCTACACAGACTCAAAAAACGAGGAGATAATCGGAAAACTCCTGAAAAAAAAACGAGCTTGAATTCTCCGAGCTTTTTACAGCAAAGCCTCACGTTTTTATAAGCGACAAAAATCCGCTGTGTAAAAAAAGCCGAATCACCGTGAAAGACCTTGCGCCGTTTCCGTATCTCGTCTTTGAGCAGGGGGAGCACAGTTCATTTTATTTTTCCGAAGAGCCTTACCCTGCAATTGAGCACGAAAAAACAATCATGGTGCGAGACCGGGCGACTCTCTTTAATCTTCTTATTGGACTTGACGGATTTACAGTGAGCTCTGGTGTAATCGACGAGGAGCTGAACGGAGATCATATCGTGGCGCGACTGTTCGAACTTGACGAGAAAATGCGGATTGGAATCATCACGAAAAAGAACGTGATTCTTTCAAGATACGCGGTAAGTTACATTGAAGCGGTGAGAAAGTATATTTAAGATGAATGCGTGATAAGGGTCAAGAAAAATGGGAAATTAACGTTTTATGAAAGTGCAAAGTTTTGCGAACGTTACTGTAACGCTTCAAGAAATTACGTGCTGACGGCAAACGTTACGGTAACGCAAGGAGAAATCAAGCAAATTCGGCGAACGTTATTTTAACGCAGGCAGAAAACAGATGTTGCCGGAGAAAATCAAAATAACGTTTGTCAAAAGCGCACCAGTTCACGGAATGTTACCGTAACACAACAAGAAATCAATTGAAGATGAAACATTTCCGTTTGACACCCTATCAGTCGGTCGGATATATTGTCAGTGATATTTTTATTCAGGAAACTCGATATGGCGGAAAAAGGTAACACAAAGCAGGAGATTCTGGAGGCGGCGCTGGATTTGTTTTCGGCGCAGGGCTACGAGGCGACTTCCATGCAGCAGATTGATGACTTGAAGCACGGCATGAATTTCCGGGTGATTGACGCGAAGACCGAAATATTCAGCCGGCAGGGACGCGTTTACAAAACTCCAGCCGCGATTCTGAGCAGGGAAGAATTCATCCAGGAATATCCCGGAAGTACGGATTTTTTCTCATGGATTCCTAATGTATCACTCAGAAGCAACTGAAAACACATTCACAGACATTGACAGAATGATTGCTTCTGCAGGCTGATGAAACAAACACGGCTTAGGCATTTTTCATACCGTAGGTATGCTGCGAGATTTTGCTGCCGCAAGGCAGGAAAGCTCCTGAAAAAAAATTTACCTGTGCTTTTTTTCTGTAAATAGTTTCATCGCAAAATGCGAAAGCATAATCATTCCTGCGGTCATTCCCAAATATTCTGACACGCATACAAAAATGTTCGGAGCGGAAAGTTTCCATGCGTTCCGCCAGAAAAGATAGACATAAAGCTGGCTATGAACTATGCAGAAGATTCCGAGTGCGAAAATTAAAATCCACAGAATTTGAAGGATTGCAAAACACGCGGAATTTCTGCAGTCCGCTTTTTTCCCATTCGCCGCCGTTTCAAGTTTTTTCAACTTTGAATGAAGATGAAGCCCCAAGTGAAAGCCCATCACCAGAAATCCCCAGGAGCATGAAAAAGCGTGCAGCGGGCGGCTCCAGGAAGTCATGTTGATAGAAGAAAACGCAAAAACCGCGCCACTCATCATAACCGAGCTGAACGCCATCAAAATCATCAGAGCGAACAAAAGCCACGCAGTCGCGCTCAGCAAAATCCGCACGGAATTATATTTTCCGCGGTTCAAGGAACGGTAAAAGCCGCCGTTCAAAATGTGATGCAAAATAAACAGCGCAAAAAGCGTAGCCCCGAAAATTCCATGCGCCGAAAGATTGCGCACAACCTCATGGCTCATCAAAAATATAAAGTCCGCGAACATAAGAATATCGGTTATGATTTTAAGAAGTTTTCGCATTTTCATATTCAAAATAGCTCACAGTCCGCTTTCTTTCAGCCATTCGTCGATTCTTGCATTCAGGTCGCGGCCGCCGGAATAGAAGAACTCAAACGGAAGCCCCAGGTAGCTTTTTGGCAAGTGCTTTGAAAGGTCGCTCACGCTGTCGCCGTACATTGTTCCGCCGTGGCTTGAAAATGAAACCACGGCTTTGCCTGAAAAATCGTAGCTTTCAATGAAACTGTAAACCGGCATTGGAAGAGTCGCCCACCAAGTCGGGTAGCCGAGCAAGACAACGTCGTATTCCGCCATTTTTGTGGCAGATATTTTTGTCTTTAAAGGAGGCCGCGTTCCGCTCATCAAGTCGCACTGGCTTACATCGTAGATTCCGCCGCGGTACGGATTCTTCATTTCAAGTTCCACAAGGTCAACTTTTTCATCGCCGAATTTTTGTTTCAGGTTTTTTGAAATATATTCAGCCGAGCTTTCGGTGTTTCCCGAATAAGAAAAATACGCAACGAGGACACGCGGATTTTTAGGAACTGAAATTGAAGCGATTCTCTCATCATATTTTGTCTCAAAAACAAAGTTCCGTTTTCCGGCGTTCCGCGCGATTCTGAATCCAAGATTTCTGTCTTTTGTAAGCGGATTTGAAGCCGAACGGTATGCGCTCCGCAAATGCTTTCCAAAATCATTGAAGCCACCGCCACGGTTCACGCGGTAAATACCAACTGACGCACCAAGCGGATTCAAGACAGATTTTCCGCCCATGCCAGAAGCATTTTTTCCGCCCGAACGTCCAATTCCAGCCGCGCCAGCAACATCTGGAGAAGAAATCGAATCGTCATAACCGCCGTAATAATTAAAAACCCACTCGCTCACATTTCCGTGCATATTGAAAAGCCCGAATGCATTCGGCGAGAGAGAGCCCACCGCAACCGTTTTTCCGCGGTTCAAGCCCGGCTGAACATTCGGATTTGTGCGCCGAACATAATTTTCTTCTATTAGATACGGATAGCTTCCCTCATAGTTCGCGTCTTTCGGATTGTTCCAGTTTCCCATGCTGAAAATCGTTTTTGTTCCGGCACGGCAGGCGTATTCCCATTCAGCCTCGCTCAAAAGCCGGTAACCGTCCGCCGCCAAGTCCACAGATACATCTGGGAACTTCGCGTTTTTTCCGCCGATTCTGTAAACCGTAGCCAGACCCTCCGCCAAAGATTTCTTGTTGCAGTATTCAAGTGCGTCGTAAAAAGAAACATTCTCAACAGGAAGATTCGCGCCCTTGTTATAGCTTGGATTTTCTCCCATCAGTTTTTCATAATCCGACTACCGGACTTCAAACGCGTCGCAATAAAAATCGTCCACCGCAACCGAATGTTGCTCCTCGTCCTTATCGCGCATCCGCTCCGAAGCAGAGCTTCCCATCAAAAAAGTCCCGCCTTTGATTAAAATCATTTTAGATTCCGAAAAAACTGAGCCGCACAAAAGGCAAGCGGCAGCCACCGTAAAAATAATTTTTTTCATTGCAATATTCTCCAAGTTCTCCCCTACTTCAATTCCACGAGCCGATAGTTTCTTGTGCCGCCGCCGAGTTTTTCAAGCTGCTCGACCATTCCTGTGCAGTGGGCGGCTTTCCATTCGGATTTTGTGGCATTGTCAACATCGGTTTTTTCAATCACAAAGTCCAAAGTGCATTGCTCAAGGGCCACGATGTCGTTCGAGGCTATGATTCCGATTTTTCCGAGATTTTTCGCGCCCCGGCAGCTGTCGTTCGGCTCGATGTCGTCAAGAACATTGATGAACGCCCAATTTTTCTTGTAGTCAAGCGCGGCTTTTGCGGCATCTGCAAAGCTTTTTTCAAGAACGTCGGCAGGAGTACTGTGATAATGGCTTTCGTCCGTGCCGCCTGAATGAATAATGCACTTTCCGCTTCGGTTGGCAAGGCAGAGCGAAATATTTTTGATGTTTCCGTCAAAAGCCGGGAGCATGTGAAGCCGGACGCGAAAAACTGAAATCAGCGTGTCAAAGCCGGCGAATTCTTTTCCTGTTCGCGCGTATTTTAAAAGATTTCCGCCAGTCAAAGGCAGATTGATATAGTCGCTGTCGCTAACCATCACGCATTTTCCGATTTCCATGAAACCGTGCCGCCTCGCATACGAAAGATTCATCTCCGAAGTACGCCTGTTGCCCGACAAGCCGTTTCCGTCAAACATCGTGCCACCAGTCGTCCTTACAAGGTCGCGCAAAAGATCTGGCTGCAAAACTTCCTCGTCGGGTCCGCCAAAGCTCACCTTGATTCCCACGTTTCCCTCGATTTTCTGCTTCAGAGCGCGGTAAACTTTCATAAGCCCCGCGGAAGAAACATCACGCGTAAAATAGACAATGCTCTGATTCTGCGAGCCGTTTTTTTGACCGTCATTTTGATTCTGGGCAAAAATTCCGGCAGCAAAAAGCAAAGCCAAAAGTGTTGAAAGAAGTTTTTTCATATTTGTCTCCAAAGTAATTTTTCTTTTTTAGTTTACTTCGTTCACGACCCGAATTGCATTCAAATCTGCGCCCTGCCGTCAAAACTTGCGTACATAAAACAGATGATTTTCATTTCAGTTTTTCCTTATTCCCCAAGTTTTCCGTATTCCTCGTCGCTCACAGGTTCAAGCCATTCATTGGAAGTTCCCTCGCCTGCAGGCTCAAACGTGATGTGGCTGAACCAGCTGTCTTTTTTTGCGCCGTGCCAGTGCTTAACGTTCGCAGGAATAACAACAATGCTTCCGGCTTCCATAGAAACCGCCTCTTTTCCCCATTCCTGATACCAGCCGTTTCCAGCCGTGCAGATTAAAACCTGGCCGCCGCCTTTCATTGCATGGTGAACGTGCCAGTTGTTGCGGCAGCCCGGCTCAAACGTAACATTAAAAATCGGAAATTCGCCTTTTTTTGTGTCCGTAAGCGGCTTCAAGAACGACTGACCGATAAAATACTTTGCGAAAGCCTCGTTCGGCTCACAAACTCCAAATTTGTCGATTTTAGAAAATTCCTCTTTTGTCATATTTTTCACCTTTTTCTTCTTTTTTTTTGCAAGTTTCACAGTTGTTTCAGTAAAGCTGTAGTAGACGACGAGCTTTTTTGAGCTTGAAAAAACGGCAGGAGATTATTCAGAAGCAGACGCAACAGATTCAGCCAGAGTAAAAGCAAAAACGCTTCTGCTTGAAAGATTTTTCAGAACATCGCAAACGCTTTTATCCGCAAATTCGCCGATTTCCACCGCCCTTGTAGAGCCGATGCAGTGGTCTGCGTAAGCAACGGAAATCGCCTGAAACAAACATTTTTTTGTCAAAAAATCACTTCAAATAAGTCTCAAAGAACACCTGAAGCTTTGCTAATGTGCGATAAAGAAGTAATAGAAGTGTAAAAAATTTTGCCGTTCCTATCCGGCACTTAGGGCTGTGTCGGATAGGTCAGGCGTTAGGCTTCCGGCAAGTCTATCTTGCCGACAAAGCTGTAATAAATCTCAATGTCCTGCCTGCGGGTGCCGTTCTCGTCATAGCTGCACTCATGCACGACGATTTTCTCAATCATTTCCCGCAAGAGGGTGGGGGTCAATTCTTCAAAAGCAAGGTGCTTTCTCACAATCCCCATGAATTTCTCGGCGTTGACGGTGGCGGCCTGCGACTTGGAAAGTTCCTCCTGCAAAGCGGCAGCCCGGTCTTTCAGTTCCCGCTGCTCCTGCTCATAGTCCGCCGACAGCTCCATGAAACGCTCGTCGCTGATTTTGCCGCTTACATTGTCCTCATACAGCCGCTTGATAATGCGGTTCACTTCGGCAATGCGTGTCTGGGCCTGTTCAAGCTGCTTCGTGGCTGCGGCGGTCTTTCTCTTGCCGCCGATTTCGTTCTGCTGGATGAGCAGCTTTACAAAGCGGCTCTCATGCCTGGCGGCGTATTCCGTCACTTGCCGGAGATTGGAAAGCACGCCCGCCGTCAAAAGGTCGGTGCGGATAAAGTGTGCCGTACAGTCACGGGTACGCTTCTTGTAGCTGCCGCAGATATAACAGTCCTGCTTGCGGTTCTTGTTCTGATACCGCTGCTGATACAGCACATGGCCGCAGTCGGCGCAGAACAGCATACCAGAGAACAGCCCCACTTCATCATAGCGGTTCGGGCGTTTTCGCTGCTTGCGTAACTCCTGCACACGCTCCCATGTTTCCGTGTCGATAATCGGCTCATGGTGATTTGGGAAGATAGCCTGCTTCTCGATGGGGTTCTCAACGCTGTGCTTGACCTTGTAAGAGGGCTTCTCCGTCTTGAAGTTTACCAGACAGCCAGTGTACTCCCGGTTTTCCAGCAGATGGACGACGGTGTTTGTCGCCCACTTGCACTCATAGCCGGGGTGGTAGCGTCGGGTGCTGCCCGTCCTGCGGTATTCCAGCGTCCCCGGCGTGGGGATTTGCTGCTCCGTCAGCATACGGGCAATCTTGGTCGGGCCATTTCCCGCAAGGCAAAGCTGGTAAATCTGCCGGACAACCGGGGCGGCTTCCTCGTCAACGATATAGTTCTCGTCCTTGTCCATGAGATAGCCATAGACTGGCTTGCTGGTTACAGGCTTGCCGCTCATGCCTTTTGCTTTCTTTACTGCCTTGATTTTCTTGCTCGTATCTCTCACCAGCCATTCGTTAAATAAGTTCCGCAGAGGGGTAAAATCATTGTCCATGCCGCCGTTTGCGCTGTCCACGTTGTCATTGACAGCGATAAAACGCACGCCCTTTTGAGGGAACAGCATTTCCGTGTAAAATCCCACCTGCAAGTAATTACGCCCCAGCCTGCTCATGTCCTTGACTATGACGGTGCCGACTTTCCCGGCTTCAATGTCTGCAAGCATGGCTTGAAATCCGGGCCGCTGGAAGTTCGCACCTGAGTAGCCGTCGTCGGTGTACCAGCGCAGATTGGTAAAGCCGTTCTGCTTGGCGTAGGCTTCCAAAATCCGTTTCTGGTTGGAAATGGAATTGCTCTCGCCTTGCAATTCGTCCTCATGGGACAATCTCGGATAAAGGGCGGTAATGAGGTTTTGGGTGGCTTGTCTTAACATAAAATCCTCCGTTTCCGACAGCCAGCCCCACTATTCCGTGGTTTCATTGTACCACGGAACAGGGGCGGCTGTACAGCGGTAAAAGTGATAAATCTGCTTCTTTACAGCTTGTCAAATCGCCTTTTTTTGTGTAGCAGCGGCTTCCGCTTCCAGTACCCTCGCCATCTTGTCGGCGGCGGTGCTGGTGGTGTCTTTCTTGAAAAAGCCGGACACGACAAGAACGGTATTCCCCATGCGGATTTCCGTCACGCAGTCGGGGCGGCGGGTGGTACGGTGGTCGTGCTGCTTGATATTCTCCATAGGCAATACTCCTTTCATTCAGCCAGCAGTTTCTTCATGGTTTCCATTTTCCGCTTTGCGGTTTCCTGCCGGAAGTTGACGCCAGTAAAGCGTATCGGGACGCACATGGACAGCAGTCGGTCATAAATCCGGGAATGGGCCGTGTCTGTCGGCTTTTTCAACTCGTCCAGCGGGCGGTTGGTGGTGGCGATCAGCGGCTTGTTGCTGCGGTATCGGGTATCAATCACATGGAATACCTGTTCCAGTCCATAGTCGGTGCCACGCTCCATGCCGAAGTCGTCAATGATAAGCAGCGGATAGCGGCAAAGGCGGGAAATATACTCATTCCGGCCTGTAAAGCCGGGAGAGAGGTCGCCCAGGATAACGGCGAAGTTCGTCATATATACGGGGACTTCTTTCTCCATGAGGGCGTTTGCGATACAGCCCGCAAGGTAGCTTTTCCCGTTGCCGACGTTCCCCCAGAACAGGCAGCCGATGTTTTCGGCCTGCATTTCTTCCCAATGCTCCGCATACCGCCGGGCAATCCCGGTCTGCGGGTTTCTGCCGTTGTCGTTCTCGAATGTCCATTGCTGCATGGCTGAGTCGGCAAAAGCCCTCTGTTTCAGATTTTCCACGGCTTCCACATGGCGGCGGTGTTCCTCGGCGGCCTGCCGCTGCTCACGGGCGGCTCTCTGGCAGTCGCACTCTGCCGGGTGGCGGTCACGGCCAAACAGCTCCTTACCCTCCGGGAAGTAGGCTTCTTTCGGCGTATGGCACTTTCCGCAGTAAAGCAGTCCGTCCTCGCCGATATAGTCCTCCATCTCCGGGGCGGCGGTTGTCATGTTCTCCAAAATATCTTTGATTTCACTTGTCATAAGCTTTCTCCCTCCATACAGGTATAGTCGGGGATGCCCTGTTTTACGGCTCCCTTTTTGTCATTGGCCGCCCATCTGTGCAAGGCGGCGGCATAATTCTGGTAGGCTTTCCCGCTGGCGGCAAGGTAATGGCTCATTTCCTCAATCAGCCGTTCCAGCCTGTCCGGGTATTCTGCCTGTAACTCGTCATATTCGTCCTTTGACAGAAAAATATTCTCATATCGGCCATAAGCTGTGGGCGGCTCCCCACTCGCTCTCATTGTTTGGTTCTCTATTAAGTTGTTTATATTAGTTTTGTTAGGGGTCGGTTTTCCGACCATCATAGGGTCGGTTTTCCGACCGTCATAAGGTCGCTTTTCCGACTGTATGAGGGTCGCTTTTCCGGCCATCAGTTGGTCGGAAAACCGTACCACTGGGACAGGCGGCACTTTCACATAAAGCCGATTGGGTGCGGAGAAGCCCCGCCGTTCCCGTTCTAAAAGCCCGGCTGCGTCCAGTTCTTTCAAGGCTCCCTTGATGGCGGTACAACCCTTGTCCAGCATTTCCGCTATCTCCGCAACGGGGTAGACAATGAATATCCTGCCCTCGCCGTCCTGCCAGCCGTTCTTCTGTGACAGGGTGGAGCGGTCTAATAAAAGCGCATACAGCAGCTTGGCGGTCTGTGAAATCTCCATTTTCAGCAGGAAACGGGGGTATGGAAGATAGGCGGGCAGCGTGGTGTCTGCCCTGATATAATCAGCGATAGTATCACCTCCCTCTGTGTTGTGTCGTTTTTGGGCTTTGTCACGCATTAGGACGGCATTTCCGGGGGGAAAGGATAAATGTATCGCATACCCTTTGACACCCACGAAAAAAGCCTTGATTTATGCGGGTTTGAAAGGCTCTAAAGCGTGACATTTCTGCCTTTGTTTCCGCTTTCTCTCGGCGGCTTTGCGTTTCTTCATGCACCCGGCGCAGCCGGGGCAGTATTTCCCCCGGTTGGATTTGGGGACAAAGGCCGCCCCGCAGACCGCGCAGCGTTTCCGGCTCCCCCGGTACAAGAGGGCTGCGGCCAGCTCCCCGTCAAGGGGCAGGACAGCCACACGGAACCAGCGGCACATGAGGGAATAGGAAATGCTCTGGACGCACACGCAAGGCTCCCCGTCGTCTAACAGCAGGCAGTTCCCCTCGTCGTAGTTACAGCACTCATGCACAAGGCGGCGGGCTGCCTGGTGCTGGCGGTAGTCCATGCGGGACGGCTTATCGTTCATGGCTCTGCTCCTTTCTGCGGTGCGGCTCTTCCCGGCGCAAAATCTGGTCGATGTTCCGCTTGACGGTCTGCAACTCCCTGAACCGCTGCTTCTGTTCGTGATAGGTGTTGTACAGGCCGTCTTTCTCGGAGATAAGCTGCTCGATCTCGGCCTGCAACGCTTTTCGGCCGGGCAGCTTGGTAAGCCCCTGTGCCTTGAAATACCGGGCGGCGGCTTCGGCTATGATAAAATCGCTCTCGTTTGCCTGGCGGTATGCGGCGCGGGCTTTCTCGGATTTCTGCGCTTTCAGCCCCTCGCGGATGGGCTTGGTCTTGGCATAGGCAAGTACCTGTTGCCGCAACTCCCTTTTCCCTTGCAGCTTCGTTTCCAGTGCTTTCAGTTCGCCGCTGGTCTGGCGCATTTCCTGATAGGCGGTAGCAACGGCGGCTTCAAGCTGTTCCGGGGAAGAAAAGCCGTACTGTTGGTAGATGGTCAGGGTCTTGGCGGCCTGTTTCAGATTGTGTATCTTCGCCCATCGTTCATAGCCTTTGCCCTTGCCCTCGGCCATCTTCTGCTCAATGTCCACAAGCCGCTGCACACTGTCCTGTCTGGGGTCGATTTTCCCTGTCTTTTCGCCCTGTAAGCGGCCTTTCCCGGCGTGTAGGTATTCGGGTATGGCTGCGGTCTGTTCGGCGGCTCTGGCGGCTTGGTGCTGCGGGGTGTAGCGAACCGTTACGCCCCTCTGGGCGTTCTGCTCCAAAACGGCAAGGACGGCGGTGCGGTCAAAGTCGCCGCCCAGCTTCCGGGCGGTGATAGGCTTCGTCCTGTCTGGCGTGAGGTAGGACAGCCGCCCCCGGCTCTCCTTGACGGTCACACCCTCCCGCAACAGCAGAGAGGAAAACTCGTCAAAGCTGGCAGCGGTGGCAAGGGCTTTCCGTAGGGTCTGCCGCAGCTTCTCCTTGTTCGTTTCAAACTTGGTCTGCCGGGGCGTGATACCGCCTGCAATCATGGGGGCGTTCTGCTTGTCCAGTGCGGCCTGTCCCTTTTTCTGCGCCCAATATTCCCGGTCTGTGACACGGTTCTTGCTGCCGTTCAAGAGGTCGATTTGGTAAAGTCCTTCCCGGTGGCACATCTCCATGACCTCGGACTTGAAGTAGCGTAGGGCTGCGTCGGTGCAGCGGTGCTTGCACCCGGCTTTCGTGTCCGCTGGCCTGTCCATGTAGGGCAGGAACGGCACTTCCTCTATCCGCAGGCTGTTAATGACGATATGCACATGGATGTTGCCGCTGTGGTTATGCCCGTCCGGGTGGGTGCAGACAAGGGCCTGATGGCCGGGGAAATGCTCTTTACAGAATTGCTCCCCCAACGCCTGCGCCCGGTCTACGGTCAGGCCGTTGTCCGGCCCGTCCCGTGGGTCAAAGCTGATGATATAGTGGTGGCTTTTCACATCCTCCCGCCGCTGATTTTTCTCATAGCGGAGATTGGAGCGCATACACGCAACGGCAAAATCCTCGCCGCCGCAGTTCAGCGTGGACAAGCGATAATCCTCACGGGGGATAAGCCTGCCGTTTTCATCAAGGACGGGCTTCATAGTAAATTCGTCATGCTCAAAGAGCAGGTATTGTTCGGCGGCTCCGTAGTCGGCGTTCTTAGAGCCTAAATGCTTGAGTGTTGCCAACGGCGTCACCTACTTTCTTTAGGACTTCATACTTGAGGGCGGCAAGGTCGGCGGCCGCTTCCCGCAATTCCTTTGCCATAGCCGGGTAGGGGCTATGCCACTCGTTGAGGGTGCGGGCAATCTGGTTGAGATTGCCGCCAATCCTGCCGTACTCGGCTGTGAGCTTCCCGACAGCGGAGAGCAGCTCGTCATTGACTGACGACACATGGAGTACGGGGCGTATGGTAGTGCGCCGGATGGCCTGCCGGAGAAATTCGGACTGACTGATACCATAGGGCGCAAGCCGTTCTGTGAAGTCGGCGTATTCTTCATCGGTCAGCCGGGTTTTCACAACATGGCTGCGGTGGGGGGTGTTGTATCGCTTCGGCATGGGCTGTAAACCTCCTTTCACTTATCACAAAAAATGGGCTGGTCTGTTAGCTATTTTCGGGGCATTTCCTGTCTGCCGGACAGAAATATTTTTGCGGCGTAAGCCGCATAGCAGGGTTTGGGGAAGGCACTCCCCAACAAGTTTCCCGCGAGGGGCAAAACCGCAGAATTGCGGATTTTGGCACCGTGGTAGAAACTTGCTCTAAGTAAGCCGTAGATTTCCCCTTGCACTTACTACTCGTATAGCTGCCGCCTGTTTTGGCCGGATTTCTGCAAAAATCTTACGGCGTGGGGCGATTTTTACCCGCAGTTCTTTCTTTCCGCTAAAGATACATTTCAAAGGCCGCCAGCTACCCGCTTGCCGGGAATTTTCTCAAATTTTCCTTTGCCTTAGAAATACAGAAAATGCAGATTTGGCTACCGCCGCAGAAAATTTTTTGTTTCCGGCTTCACCTACCTACTACGGATGACTTTGCGATTTTGCCAAACGGATAAAGAAAAAAGCAGCAAATCTTTTTCAGACTTACTGCTTTCGCTGGCCGCCGATGGGCGGTGGATATTCAGTTTTGAAAGTTCAGGTCAGGTTGGCCCGATGATGGATAGCACAATAAATTCCTGTTTTCCCTTTAAGGCATTGTGCATTTTTTCTATTTCTCTTGATGATTATTTTTTTCATAATCAATCAATGTACCTATAACAATTCCAATCAACATTCCGATACCTGCACAAATAGAAATAGCAAAAAGATTTTGCAAAAACGCCCATGCCAACACACCTATGCAACCACCGACAATAAATCCTGTTAATAAGCCAATAGTTAAGTATTTATTACTTTTCATATTGCTATATCTCCCCTAAAAGTATATTTGTCGTTGGTTAGGTCAGTTTACAAGGAACTACACGCAGACCGTGAAACGGGCTGCTGACAACAAACGGCGCTATGCTCCCGGCTGGGTGCATAGCACCTGTTTGTTGCGGGGGTTTCCAAAGGGGGCAGCGCCCCATTTGGCACACGACTTTGCGGAGCAAAGTGTAGTGTGTTATACGCTCTGTCGGCGTTGCCCTGAAAATACCGTTGCCGCCGGGGAGGGCAAGGGCATTTGACGCGGCAGGAAAGCAGGGCTTTGTTTGGGGCTGGTAAGCCGGAAACAAAGGGCTGATTTCAGCAGCAGACAGGGCGTATTATGAAAGCCCCCGTCCCTCGTCCTCCGCCCCCGGCCTATGGGACAAAAAGTCCCAAAGCTCTGGACACCGTGACCAGATGTGTGGCCACACTCCGGGAAAAGTAGCAGGACGGCAGGAAACCGTCAAGGCTGAAATGAATGGGCTGACGCCCGGCCTTGACCGTTCCCCGCCGCCCCGCTGGATGGGTGGACAAGGTGGCCAATCCCTAAAAGTGTTTGGCCGCACTCGTTCATTTTGGGGCCTTTCTTCTCCCAAAATTGAAATGGGCGGGAAAGCCCTAAAATGGCTTTCCCGCCTTGATTACCCATTAGCAAAGACGGGCGAGACTGTCAACGGCGGCGCTGAAAGCGCCGTTCATCTTGACCGTTGACTGGCTCGCCTGGCTTTGCTACTGCCCGTAAGAGATGGAAAAACAAGATGGAAAACAAGGTTAAAAATGGTTGACAAGTCTATCGGATGTGTGTTATACTGTGCGACAGTTTGAGATTGGAAGGAGGCTTACGTGTGTTAATTTGTGTACGCTAATAAGCAATAAAAAGTAGAAGTACCTTTCCACATGATGGTGGGCTTTTTTTGCGTGCGTATGCAAAGGAACACGTAGGTTTGACACGAGCAGTCTTTGAACTGTATCGTGGTGTTTTTTCGTGCTTTGTTGTTATGCAGGCGTCTGCCCTCTCTGTGGGACAACGCCTGCTTTTTATTGCAGAAACAAAGGAACAATGCAATAAAAAAGGAGGTTCGCATTATGACCCAAAACAACAATTCATGGAGAAAAACTTATTTTACACTTCTTGCCGGACAAGCAATATCCTTTATTAGCAGCGGTATTTTGCAAATGGCCATTATCTTTTATTTGGTTGCGAAAACTAATTCTGCAATCATATTGACGGCGGCAACACTGATTGGATTTTTGCCGCAAGCCTGTTTAGGCCCGTTTGCAGGTGCTTTTGTTGACCGGCACAGCCGTAAAAGCGTAATGATTGGTGCGGATTTGATAATTGCCGCCGCTGGCGGTATTCTGGCGCTGGTGGCGTTTTACATGGAATTGCCCGTATGGTCTATTATGGTTGTCCTGTTAATCCGAAGTGCGGGAACTGCTTTTCATTCTCCAGCATTCAGCGCAGCAACACCTATGATTGTGCCAAAAGAGGAACTTACAAAATGCGCTGGTTACACGCAGACCATGCAAGCAGTAAGTGCGATTATCAGTCCAGCTGCCGCAGCGTTTTTATATGCTGTTTGGCCTCTTAATGCAATTATATTGTTAGATATTGTGGGTGCAATCCTTGCCTGTGTGACTGTTGCGATTTCGTCCATACCAACGCCTGAACTATGTCCAGAAACGAAAAGACAACAGTTTTTACAGGATATGAAAGAGGGGTATGTGGTATTAAAGCAAAACAGGGGCCTCTTTGCTCTGCTCTGGATTGGTGTAATTTATATGTTCTTTTATATGCCAATCAGTACGCTTTTTCCTCTCATCTGTATGTCATACTTCAAAGGAACACCGGCCCATGCCTCTGCCGCTGAAATTGCTTTTGCGGTTGGTATGCTGCTTGGCGGAGTCATTCTGAGCATTTGGGGCGGTTTTAAGAAACGGCGGTACACCATCGGTCTTTCCGTTCTCCTGATGGGCGTTAGCAATATGCTCTCCGGGCTTTTGCCGCCAGACGCATTTCTTGTCTTTGTTGTGTGCTGTACTGTTATGGGAATTTCCGCTCCATTTTACGGTGTGCAAAATGCGATTTTTCAAGAAACGGTCAAACCAGAATATCTGGGGAGAGTTTTTTCTCTACTGACAAGCGCCGCTTCCCTCGCCATGCCGTTTGGCCTTGTCATTTCCGGGCCTCTGGCGGAGCGGCTGGGAGTTGAGAAATGGTTTGTCATTTGCGGAATTGGCATTATCATCGTTGCGCTTGCCGTATTTTTACTACCCGGTTTGAGAGAGATTGACAATACGCAATAATCAACTGCACCTTTTTCTATTACTAAACAAAATGCCTGGATGGTGGTTCTGAAAAACCAGAACCGCCGTTCAGGCATTTTTTATCTTCGTCCTCTCTGCGGTTTTGGATTCTTCAGCAAGTCGGATTTTTCCGCAATCTTTTTCAGCCACTTCCGTTCTTCTACTGACAGCTTCCTAAAATTCAGCTTGAGCCGTTTGCAGATAAACGCCAAGTACGCTTGTTCCGTGTCGCTGTCCTGGCTGACGATTTCACCAGCAGTTTCCAGCATTTCTTTTAGCGGGTTATCCTCTGGGACGCTGAAAAAATCGTCCTTGTGTGTTTCCCGCAGAGCAAGGGCAATCCCGTTTATGTCCCGTTGTATCACATAGCGGCAAAACTCGTCCTCATCAATATGGGCGGTGATAAGCTGTCTTAACTGCGTATCACTCATGCCAGGATTATGCTTTTTTATAACAGTTGCGCTCATCGTGTCCACTATGGCGTTTGCACCCTGCGCCTGTTTCAGTGCCGTTCCGTTCACATAGATTTCAAGGTCAGCCATCAGCCGGGGGAAATCCGGGTGCGCCGCCAGCTCACACAGCAGGGTATTGTCTATCCTCCCGCTTTTCAGCAGGTCAATCATTTCATCACTCAAACGCAGGTCTGCAAGATCGGCGTTTGGGTGATTTTTCATTTCAGACAGCCCCAGCAGATAATCAGCGGTCACACCGTAAAACTTCGCCAGCCGGATAAGGGCATAGTGGCTGATGTCCTTGAAGTCTTCCGTTTCGTAACTGCCCAGCGCAGACTTGGAAAGCCCGGTCTGCTCCGCAAGCTGCCCCAGCGTCAAGCCACGCTCCACACGTAGGTCTTTTAATCGCTCTTGTATGGATAAAGACATATTCACCCTCCTTGCTAGCTCAACGAAAGAGAAGCCGTTATGCTATGTACTATGCTCATAGCATAACGGCATAGGCATTTACAGTTTTATTTTACCATTTGCTACATCTTCACGAAATTTATCAACAAGCTTCGCTGTCAGCTTGGATTTACCGTAGTGTTCAAGTACAAAAGTACGATAACTTTTTCCATCTACAAGCACATCACTTTTTCTGGTCAACAACCAATTTCCGTTACCTCCTCCCTGTTCTCTAATATTCCAGTCTTTCCCATATCTTTTATAGATTTCATCTTTTTTACCTTGAACAGACATTGATTCGCTTGGAATATAAACAATTTGCATAATAGCTCCTCCTTTATTTTGTGCAAGAAGACCAGAAACCTGAATTTGTCTTTTATCTTTTTTTGATTATATCACAAATCCGAGAGCGTGGAAATAGGGAGTTTTTCAGGCTGATTTCCTACCTCTTGGATATACGGCACAGGCGGTCAAAAAGGTGTAGACTTGGGATAGTTCATCGATGGACAAGCACCTTGGAAACAGAACACGCCAAAGAAAACGGAGGGACGCATGAGCAAAAGACCCTATCAACACCTGCCGCCGCTGGAACACAGGCCGGACGGCTCCCCCTACCGCATAACCCCGCCCCAGAAGAGACGAGCCAGCGGCCTGATACGCCGGGAGTGCTGCAACTGCGAGGACGGAAACTGCCTTGCGCTGGACGATGGCGACACCTGCGCCTGTCCGCAGATGATTTCGTTCTCCGTCTGCTGCAAGTGGTTCCGCTGGGCGGTCTTGCCGCTGGACAGGACGCTGGAAGCGGAGATTTACCGGGACAGGGACTTGAAACGCTGTGCGGAGTGCGGCGGTGTGTTCGTCCCGAAGTCCAACCGGGGCAAATACTGCCCGGACTGCGCCGCCAGAGTTCACAGGCGGCAGAAAACAGAAAGTGAACGGAAAAGGAGGTCTGCTGTGGACAGTTAAGAGCGGGAAAAGCCTTGATTTGCAAGGCTCCGCAAGCCCTCAACCGGGGCGGCTGGTATCATTTATCATTCGCCCCGGAAAACGGGCCTCTAACCGTCCACAAAACACGCTATGACAAACACGATTTATATTCACCAGCCGGAAAAGGCGTTCAGTTTCACCCGGCTCCCCAATTTCCTTTTTGAAGCACCCACATTCCAGCCCTTGAGCAACGAAGCGAAGGTGCTGTATGCCTTTGTCCTGCGCCGGGCGGAGTTGTCCCGGAAGAACGGCTGGGCGGACGAGTACGGGCGGGTCTACCTGTACTACCCCATCTGCGAGGTGGTCGCTTTGCTCCGCTGCGGGCGGCAGAAAGCGGTCAACACCCTGCGGGAGTTGCAGTATGCGGGGCTGGTGGAAATCCAGAAACAGGGCTGTGGAAAACCCAACCGCATTTACCCGAAATCCTATGAAGCGGTTCCAAACACCGACTTCAAGAAATCCGGTTATGGTACGCCGGAGGGCTGAAAACCGTACTTGGCGAGTACGAAAATCAATCCTCTTGAAGTACGGAAATCTGACGGTATATAGAAATACAGAGATTAAAACCATCTATTTACATTCATTCCATTCCAATCCTATCAGAGATATTTTCGGCGGGAAAACCCGCCGGAAAGGAATGGAATGGGGAAAGGAGTTCAATGGCACAACACGCAATTTTGCGATTTGAGAAGCACAAGGGCCACCCGGCGGGGCCGCTGGAAGCCCACCATGAACGGAAAAAGGAGCAGTACGCCAGCAACCCGGACATTGACACCAGCCGGAGCAAGTACAATTTCCACATCGTCAAGCCGGATGGCCGCTACTACCATTTCATTCAGAGCCGCATCGAGCAGGCCAGATGCCGCACCCGCAAGGACAGCACTCGGTTTGTGGACACGCTGATTACCGCCAGCCCGGAGTTTTTCAAGGGCAAGTCCCCAAAGGAGATAGCGGCCTACTTCCAGAGGGCGGCGGACTTCCTCATTGACCGGGTGGGCCGGGAGAACATCGTTTCGGCTATGGTACACATGGATGAAAAAACGCCCCATCTGCACTTGGTCTTTGTGCCGCTGACAAAGGACAACCGCCTGTGCGCCAAAGAAATTATCGGCAACCGGGCCAATCTGACGAAGTGGCAGGACGATTTTCACGCCTGTATGGTGGAGCAGTACCCCGACCTGGAGCGTGGGGAAAGCGCCAGCAAGACGGGCCGGAAGCATATCCCCACCCGGCTGTTCAAACAGGCGGTCAACCTCTCCAAACAGGCGAGGGCCATTGAAGCGGTTCTCTCCGGCATTACCCCGCTGAACGCCGGAAAGAAGAAAGAGGAAGCCCTCTCCATGCTGAAAAAGTGGTTTCCGCAGATGGAGAACTTCTCCGGGCAACTGAAAAAATACAAGGTCACAATCAATGACTTGTTAGCGGAAAATGAAAAGCTGGAAGTCAGGGCAAAGGCCAGCGAAAAAGGCAAGATGAATGACACGATGGAACGGGCGAAGTTAAAAAGCGAACTGGACGATATGCGGCGGCTGGTTGACCGTATCCCGCCGGAGATTTTAGCGGAACTGAAACGGCAACAGCGGCAGCATGGAAAGGAAAGGTGATCTTATAAGTAATATCAGATACAAAAAGGAAATCGAAATCGTGACTTTTCAGGGAAAGGAAATCACACTGGAAAATCTCTCCCCGGTGTTCACGCCGGAACAGGAAGCAGCCAAACGCCGGGAACTGGAACAGCAGCTTTATGAGGTGTTCCGCAAGTACGCCGACAAGCGGGAGAGTGAGGAAGCCGGGACATAAGGTTTTCCAAACCCATCATTGATTTGCGGGGCTGCTGGCGGTATAATAGAACTGTCAGCAGCTCCGTTTCTTTTTTAAGAAAAGGAGCGACAATATGAACAATCGGATAGACGCAATCTATGCAAGACAATCGGTAGACAAAAAGGACAGCATTTCCATTGAAAGCCAGATTGAATTTTGCAAATACGAGTTGAAAGGCGGTAACTGCAAGGAATACACAGACAAAGGGTACAGCGGCAAGAACACAGACCGTCCGAAGTTTCAAGAACTGGTGCGGGACATCAAGCGGGGCTTGATTGCAAAGGTCGTGGTTTACAAGCTCGACCGTATCAGCCGTTCCATTCTGGACTTTGCCAACATGATGGAGCTGTTCCAGCAGTACAATGTGGAGTTTGTGTCCTCTACGGAAAAGTTTGATACCTCCACGCCGATGGGACGGGCCATGCTGAATATCTGTATCGTGTTCGCCCAGCTTGAACGGGAAACGATACAGAAGCGGGTAACGGACGCTTACTACTCCCGCAGTCAGCGGGGCTTTAAGATGGGCGGGAAAGCCCCTTACGGCTTCCATACGGAGCCTATCAAGATGGACGGTATCAACACAAAGAAGCTGGTGGTAAACCCGGAGGAAGCGGCCAATATCCGGCTGATGTTTGAGATGTACGCCCAGCCCACAACTTCCTACGGGGACATTACCCGGTACTTTGCCGAACAGGGGATTTTGTTCCATGGCAAAGAGCTGATACGCCCCACGCTGGCGCAGATGTTACGCAATCCTGTCTATGTGCAGGCAGACCTTGATGTGTACGAATTTTTCAAAAGTCAAGGTACAGTCATTGTCAATGACGTTGCCGATTTTACGGGCATGAACGGCTGCTATCTGTATCAAGGGCGAGATGTAAAGGCCAGCAAGAAAAACGACTTAAAAGACCAAATGCTGGTACTGGCTCCCCATGAGGGTATCGTCCCCTCCGACACCTGGCTGACCTGCCGCAAGAAGCTGATGAACAACATGAAAATCCAGTCTGCCCGGAAAGCCACCCACACATGGCTGGCAGGAAAAATCAAGTGCGGGAATTGCGGGTATGCTCTTATGAGTATCTACAATCCCTCCGGCAAACAGTATCTCCGCTGCACGAAACGGCTGGACAATAAAAGCTGTCCTGGCTGTGGGAAAATCATCACTTCGGAACTGGAAGCGGTTGTTTATCAGCAGATGGTAAAGAAGCTGGCAAGCTACAAGACGCTGACAGGAAAAAAGAAAGCGGCAAAGGCAAACCCGAAAATCACCGCCCTGCAAGTGGAACTTGCCCATGTAGACAGCGAGATTGAAAAGCTGGTGGACAGTCTGACGGGGGCAAACAATGTCCTGTTCTCCTATGTGAATGTGAAGATAGCGGAACTGGACGGGCGCAAGCAGGAACTTCTGGCAAGGATAGCGGAGTTGACTGTGGAGGCCATCAGCCCGGAACAGGTCAGCCAGATTTCCGGCTACCTCGATACCTGGGAGAATGTATCTTTTGATGACAAGCGGCGTGTGGTGGATTTGATGATCACCACCATAGCCGCCACAAGCGACAGCTTGAACATCACATGGAAAATCTGACTGGCGGCACCCCTCCCGTCAGATACCTACCCTGTGTAGTCCCTTGTAAACTGTACTTTCTATTATACTATGACCTGCTTCCTTTAGGAATAGATGAATTGTAAACTGGCTGGAGTGAAACCGCTAATGACAGCCAGTGTTTGTTCTTTGTTTATCGGTCAAAGCGAAATTTGAACAGGGCGGCAATGAGCTGTTGCTTTATATGTTCCTCAACTTCGGCGTTGACTTTCCCGTGTACTTTGGAACAGTAGCGGATATATCCGGCATAGTGGGAAAGAATGGTGTCGATTGCGTCCGGGTCGCCCTCATGGGCTTTGACGATTGTTTCATAGGGGAGAAGTTTACTCATAGTCATTTCCCTCCATGAGCCGCCTTAACCGCTGCAAGGCAAGCCGGATATGCCGCCCCGCTGTGCTGCGTGTCCGGCCAATATGTACGCCGATCACTCGCTGCGGCTGGCGCAGGAAATAGTAACGAAAAATTTCTTCCTGCGTCTGCTCCGGCAAAAGGGCAAGGGCGGCGGCAAGCTCCGCATGATACAGAACGGCGGTCTGGCCGCAGGCGGTAAAAAGATATTCTTCAAGCTACTCCGGCTCGGCAAGCTGGACAAACTTTTCACTCATCAGATAATCAAGGGAAACTTCCCGTTCCCACCTCCGGCGCAGCTTCAAGATTTTATCTATGGCTGCGTGACGAATGACTACCTTGCAAAAGGCATTGAATGTGTACTGGATATGCACCTTGTAGGCTTCATCTTCGGTCATGGAAATTCCCCCTCTCTGAATAATAGTGCGGGGCGGCAGCACTCCTTGCTGTCGCTCCTTGACTGCCTAACTGCGAAACCGGGCGGGGCTGTCAACGGTGGGCGAAGCCCGTTCATCTTGACCGCCCGCTGGCTCGGCTGGCTTTGCTATTTACCCGACAAACTTGAATTTATTGTAAGGTATCACGTTTTACCTTCTTAAGCCTTACTATCATTACCATAGGAATTTCTTTGTTGGTTTTGAAACATTCTTCATAAAATCCATCAATGACAAATCCAGCTCTAAAACAAAGGTTAAAAATATCTTGTATGGAACGATGATAATAAATCTGCTCTTTCGGTTGCCCTTCAATCGCTATATCATAGTAACTGTGCGGTGTCATATATTTTTCAGTCAACGTGACAAAACAAGGGTGTTGCGTTGCAAAGACAAAAATTCCGCTTTCCTGCAACAGTTCATAAACAGCCATAAGAAGTGGTTCAATATCCGTAATATCCATAATTGCCATATTAGAAACTGCTTTAGTAAAGGCTCGATTTTTATATAAATCAAAATATAGTTTTTGACTATCTCTTTATAAGTTCTCATAAGCCGGTATAGCCTGTATTTACAGGCTTTCCGGCATTTTTCAAATCGGAAGAAGCTCTTATATATTCTCATTTCCCCTCATGTTTTCGCGTCCAAAAGTAGTAAATCAAGTAGTAAAACCTCTATCTACTACTAAGCAATCAGCCGTTCCATTTCTGCCATTGCACTATCAGAGGTAGCATGGGCGTAATAGTTCAGCGTCATGTTGATGTTGGAATGTCCCATGATATACTGCAATGCTTTCGGGTTCATTCCGGCGTTTGCTAAATTGGTACAGAACGTATGGCGTAGGGTATGGGGCGTTGTCACTTTCGGTAAGGCTTCCTCATGGCTTTTGTTGTACTTCTTCACAAGCCCCCGGAACATGGTTTCAAAGTTGACTGCTACTTTCGGTAGCCCGTTCCGGTTAAGGAATAAAAATCTGCTGTAACCGCCGACAATAAAATTGTCTGCCCGTCCCCTGTCATTCAGCACACGCTTGAACGCTTCATAGACTTTGGTACTCATTGGAATTTGTCTGATACCGCTTTTTGTCTTTGGCGTTTCAACATGATACCCAACTCCCGATACTTTCAAAAGCTGGTGGTCTACGTTGATTAGCTTATGCTCAAAGTCAATATCGCTTTCAGTCAGTCCGCAGAGTTCAGAAATGCGAAGCCCTGTTCCTAACAGTATGATAATCTCGTCGTAATACTTCTGATAGACTTTATCACTCTGCACAAAGGACAGGAAAGACGCTTCCTGTGTTGGGGATAGAGGTACCTTTGGTTCGGTGTTATCTTCTAAAACGGTGTTCAACTGGAAGTCAAAGGGATTTTTCCTAATGCAATCGTCCTGTATGGCTGTGTAAAAGGCAGCTTTCAGAGAACGCTTGTGATTGTTGATTGTCTTGAATGAATAGCCCTTATCTTTCATGCGTAAAGCCCATTCTTTCGCGTCGGACAGCTTCACGCTCTCAATGCTGCAAGCTCCAAGACTATCTTCTTCCAAAATCCTCATAAGCTGCTTGCGCCCCTGTTTTGTGCCATGCCGTACATTTGCCCGGTGCCTTATCTGCTTTGCGTAGAGTTGGCAGACAGTCATTTTCTTTCCCAACGTGTCAATCCCGTCGTCAAGGTCTTTCTGTATCTCTTTTTCCTTTTCCCGAAGCGAAATATCTTCACGTTTTCCCGCCGGGGTCTTGTCGGTAGGTACTAACTTCCAAGCGTAAACAAATTGCGGGTTCCCAAAGGTATCTATATATTTGTAAGCATATCTTCCGTCTTTTCTCTGGCTCTCTCCTGTGCGTAAAATGCGGTTCCTGTTATCTCGTCTTTTCTCCGACATTGTTCGTCATGCTCCTTTCCATGACGGAAAGAGCCTTGATATGCTTGTATCTATTATACCACATTCAAGGCTCGATTTCACTATATAACTTCCAAAGTGTCAATGAATTTTTCAAACTGTTTTCGCTTGATTTGAATACGGTTGCCGTTCATAATCACCCACCCGGCAGCCGGGTTTTCTTCCGCTAATTTACGCAGCTTGTTTTCCCCGATACGGAAATATTTTGACGCTTCCTCAATGGTGAGCGTGTACTTCTCCCAGATAGGCACATCAGTAATATTCATTAAAATGTCCCCCTTTCAATAGAGTACAATAGTTTCAAAAGTAGAAAGAGAGCTTTAATCGGACGGTTATTAGCATAACCTCATGGGAATTGCACCCCCGCATGGTTCTCATGCAGCCCTACCCATTGCCTGCGACGCTCTTAACGCTCGGACTGTGGCTGTAAGGAAGTATCATTGTATATTTTGCGTGTCGTCGCCCGCAAGCCGCTACACTTGCTTTCCGGCGCGGTGTTGGTCGCTCGGCTGTCCGGGTGGGGATAACCTCACCCGGATAGCGTCATGGCGCACCCGCCGTATGGCTCGGCGCAAAAGGAACGTATCCGATTTGCCCTATGCTGCGCCGCCGTTATCTTGCGCCGCTTTCTTTGTCAAGGTTCAGAATGGCTTTGCTGCCGCGTCAGCAGCGGAACGGAAAAGGGGGAGAGAGAAAGCGTCCCGCCGCCGCTGCGGTTTATTCCTCTGCCTTAAAGGTGAGGACAGCCATCATCAGTTTTGCTTGCAGCCGTTCCCGAATGTCGTGGTCTACGCCAAAATAGACGTTCCCGCGCTCGTCGTACAGCTTCCGCATGGAGAGGCGGGCTATGTAGCCGCTGAAATGCTGCAAGACAATCTTCATAGCGTCCGGGTCGCCCTTTGTCGCTGCCAAAATGACAGGATAGGGAACAAGGGCTTTTTCCGGGTAGCCGGGTTCGTTACCATTCGTCCCATTCATCAGCATTTTCCTCCAGATATTTTTTTAGTAGCTCAAAAGAGCTTGTCCGCCTGTACTGTATCGTGCTTCTCGACGTATCGAACAGCTCCGCAATCTCGGTGTCGTTCATTCCCTCGAAATAGTACAGGAGTACGGCTTTGCGCTTTTCTTCCGGCAAAGTACGGATTGCTTCAAGAAGCAGCTTCGGCGTGATTTTCTTCCCGGCTCTTTCAAAGGCGGTTTCCCCTTTGAAATATTCATCAAAGGTATGAAGCTGCCGCGCTTCTTCTAAGGTCAAGTCGGAAAAGGTAATCTCCTTTGCCTTATGCCTGTGCAGCTCTTTGTGAGCGTCACACGCTTCATTGTGCAGTACCGTATTGCAAAACTTCTGGAAAGCGCACTGTTTTATAAACTCCCTGCGATTAGGTTCCACATTCTCACCCCCTTTCTCGTTGGAAAGTTGGTGGTGCTTCCCCCTTTTCGCGGGGCAATACTGCCTTTTGAAAAAAACGCCGAAGATTTTCGGATTTTTTTCAAAAAATTTTTTGAGCAGCAAAATACGCCTGTCCGAAAAGCCCGGACAGGCGTATAGGTATTGTAAGTAGTATTTAGATGATTAGACAGTTCATATTCAAGGGTGGAGAGGTTCCCGACGGTGGTCGGGCTTTTTTTGATAAGTCAATGACCGTCGGATTTTGTCGATAGGGTATGTGCTTCATGGCGGCTACCTCCTTTAGCCGCCGCTTTTAACAGTGATACCGCGTCATTTCATCAGAAAATAAAAAGAAACGGCGGCTTTGATTTTTCAAAGCTGCTGCGGAAATCAAAGAACGACAAGCAACAGTTCTGATTTTGCTCCAATATGGTTATTGGGGGCACAAATTAAAATCAAAAAAGAGCCGATAACAGCAGTATTTCAAACTGCATATTATCGGCTCTGCGTCTGTGCGTCTGGCTCTTTTAATTAAATTATTTTTGTTGTTTTTTGGCTTTATTATATGTATTAGCTAATTGTCCACAAGCTGCTTTAATCTCTCTACCATGAGAAACTCTCATGGTAACTTCAAGTCCTGTTTGCTCTAATTGATGTTTGAACGCAACCATTTCTTGTTTTTGTGGTGCTCTAATTTTTGAATTACTCGTCGGGTTGTATTGCAGCACGTTAATCATAACATTTTTGCCCTTAAACCATTTTGCAAGTTGCCTTATATCTGAGGAACGGTCATTTATACCTGGTAAAAGTAAATACGCAAATACCACTTTTCGATTATGCCTTTGTGAATAGGACAATGCTTGCTTAACAACATCTTCAATAGCGTACATGTGCATATGAGGAATGATACAGTTTCTCGCAGCCTGTGTTGCTGCATGTAAAGATATTGTCAACTGAATTTTTAGATGTTCTTCGCGCAATTTTTTTAATTGATTAACTGGACCAACTGTTGATACGGTAATGCCGTCGGTTGGAAAGTTAAGTCCATTTCTATCTCGAAGAATATGGATTGCTGCAATCAAGTTGTCGTAATTGAATAAAGGTTCTCCCATTCCCATAAAAACGATACGATTTACTTTTTGACGTATCAATATGACCTGCTGCACAATTTCAGACGGTGTTAGATTACGAACAAAACCATTGCGTCCGGACTCACAAAAAATACAGCCAACAGAACAACCAACTTGCGTACTTACGCAAACAGTCCCACCATCTCGCCGTTTAATAAAAACCGTTTCGATATACCTGTTGTCTTTCAATTCATAAACATACTTTTCAGTATCGCTACTTTTATAGACTTTTTTTGTTGATATTGATAGATTTTTTTTGTGAAATGGCTGTTTATATAATTCCGTATATAAGGCTCTTGCTTTATCCTCTCCAATTACTTCCGACATTTCTTTGTAAGTAAATCCGTATGGGTCATTCAATATTTCCGTAGGTGTACTTTTAGGTAAGTGTTTCATTTAATATCCTTCCTTTTCAAAATTAAAAAGTTTGTTTTTCAGAGTTTTTGATTATGATTTCTAATTTTTCAACATCAACGATATGTGTAGCAAGAATTCTAATATACTTTTTCTATTGGTCGCATCCGCCACACAAAATTCAATTTGTTTTGCATATTGTGATTGCCGTCTTTTAGCCAATTCTATCATTTTTTTGCTGTAATCAAAAGCGACAACCGAAGCGCCTCTTTGTGCAAGATACGAAGAATAATTTCCATTGCCACACGCAATATCCAAAATATAATCCGCAGGATTAGGAGATAGAAGTTCCGTTACTTTGGGACGCACTACCTCTCTGTGAAATTCATTAGATTCGTCACCCATTGCATTATCCCAAAATTGTGCGTTCTCCTCCCAGATTTTTTTACTTTCCTCTGTTCCCATGTTCTCTCCCACTCCCAAAATTTGCTTTTTTGCTTCCATTAAATCTTCCTTACTATATTCCATTGTTACCCTCCATAACTTCTGATTGTTGTCGTCTTGACTATTATGTATCTTTTCTTTCCAAAATGGTATAGGCTTTTATTTTTGTAATGCTGCAAAACTTTTCTTCTGTAAGGTATTCAAAGGATATTTCCCTTTGCCGCCGCTTGCATTAAGCCGCCGCTATTGGAAAGCCAAAAGCAGCGGCTTTTTTTACTCGGTATTACCGAAAAGTATAGAAAGCAGGATATGTCATCATTTGTCATTTCTTCTCAATGTAATAACTGCATGGCATATCAAGCCAAATACAAGAGAAAAACAGCCACCGCCAAATAGTGATGCTCCCCACCCTGCACCTGACATTGTCATAAAACCGCCAACAAAGAAAATACCAATGCCAAGAAATATACCAACACCATAAAAAAGTCCAATTGCCATATCGTACTTATTAAATTGTCGTTTCTCCTTTTTTTCATATGTTTCCATCTTTGTTATTACCTCCTTCGCAAAATCGTCCATGTTGACTCCAAAAAGAAAGCAAATTTTTTTCAACATATTTAAATCGGGTTCATTAACATCTCTCTCCCAATTCGATAGTGCCTGCCGGGTAACATTCAATTCCCCGGCTAGTTCTTCCTGTGTCATTCCCAATTGTGTTCGCAGATGACGTATTTGCTTTCCTGTTGTAATATTCGTCTGTTCCTGGTTCAAAATAGTTTCTCCTCTCTGATACTGATTTTATCAATGATATTTCGCAATAGCCAGCAATGAACGCTTGCATTGCGCAAGACGTTACATTATCTTCTGAAACATATAGCGCACCTTGTCCAGGCGGCTGTTTGGACGGCGGGGCTGGATGACTGGCTTGCCGACAGCGGCCTGATACCCTTTCAGTTTTGTAAGGCATACGCTCTGCCCGTTGGTGTAAAAGGCCAGATCAGTACGGTATGCCTGTATACAGCGGGCGGGAATCTCGCCAGTAAAGACAACTTCATCCTTTTTTACCTGGGCCGTTTCGATGGTGGCACAGTATTTCGGTGCATCATGATAAGCCCTGGAAAGGTATTCCTGGGGCGCATAGAGGGTGAAGGAGAGATAAGGTTCCAGCAGCTGCGTCCCCGATTCCTTCAATGCCTGTTCCAATACAATCGGGGCCAATGAGCGGAAGTCCGCCGGCGTGCTGACTGGACTGTAATAAAGCCCGTATTCAAAGCAAATCTTACAGTCCGTTACGTTCCAGCCGAACAAGCCCTGCTCCAGCCCGTAACGGATACCATCCCTGACAGCGTTTTGAAAACTCTGGTTCAAGTATCCCAGCGAAACCCGGCTCTCGTATTGTACGCCGGAGCCAAGCGGGAGTGGTGTAACAGACAGTCCGATAGATGCCCAAAACGGGTTGGGCGGCACCTCGATATGGATGGTGTGGCTGGCTGCTTTGAGCGGCCGCTCCATATAAATGATGGTGGGTTCCTTTACCACTGTTTCAAGCTTGTATTTTTCCGACAGCAAAGCGGAAACAACCTCCAACTGCACCCGGCCCAAAAAAGAAAGAATGATCTCATGGGTGATGGAATCCACCTCGCAGCGCAAAAGCGGGTCAGTATCCGCAAGTTGCGTAAGAGCGTCCAGCAGCCGTTCTCTTTGCGCTGCCGTTTTCGGCGCAATCGACGTCCGCAGCATGGGGAGGGGGTCCTCACGCCACCTTTTACGAGGGAGCCGGGTTGGGTCCCCTAATACATCGTTTAACCTCACGCTGTCGCTGGGAAGGATAACAATTTCACCCGGATAAGCGGTGTCTGTCCGAACAATTTCCCCTTTGGATGGAATACGCATCTCTGTGATTTTCAGCTTTTCTCTCCCGGCCAGGGCCACCGTATCCCGCAGGCGCAGCGTTCCGCTGTATAGCCGTAGATAGACACGCCGCTGGCCGCAATCTGTATACTCCACCTTGAAAACGCTGCCGCATAGGGCGGCGCTCCCCTGTTCCCCAATCGGTTGGAACAGCCCTGTCACCGCATCCATCAACGGTTGAATGCCAAGGCCCTTTTTGGCGCTGCCATAATAGACCGGGAACAGGGAGGCGTCTTGAACCCGCCGCTGTTCCTCCCGCACAAGTTTTTCCCGGCTGATTGGTTCTCCTGCGATATACTTTTCCAATAATTTATCGTTATTTTCGATGACCGCATCCCATGCTTCTATGTCGGTATTTTCCTCCAGGACTATTTCCGGGGACAGCGACACCGTCTGCTTGATGATAATATCGGCGGAGAGCTTATCCCGAACAGACTGAACCACGCTCTGCAAATCAACGCCAGCCTGGTCGATCTTGTTGATAAAGATAACGGTGGGAATGTTCATTTTCCGCAGGGCATGGAACAGAATACGGGTCTGGGCCTGCACGCCATCTTTAGCGGAGATCACCAAGATGGCCCCATCTAAAACAGCCAAAGAGCGGTACACCTCCGCCAAAAAATCCATGTGGCCGGGCGTATCCACAATGTTGACTTTACATCTGTGCCACTGGAAGGAAGTGACTGCCGCTTGAATGGTAATCCCACGCTGCCGCTCCAAAAACATGGTGTCCGTCCTCGTTGTCCCTTTTTCGACGCTCCCCGGTTCTGAAATGGCTCCGCTGGCATATAGCAGGCTCTCCGTCAAGGTCGTCTTTCCAGCGTCTACGTGGGCAAGAATGCCAATATTGATTATTTTCATGTGATTGTCCTCCTTTTACAGCCCGAAAGGGCACAAAAATCCCCAGCAGTAAAATACTTTTACCACTGGGGATGATAATTTGCGGACATCCCCAAAAACAGCATACACCTGTTTGTGACTGCTGTTTTTTTGGATATGTCAAAATTGATAAGGCAAAAGTATTCTTAAATTGGGTACAAAAAATCAAGCCCCCACAAAAGGAACTATCATAATCCTTTGTTCCCACTATTTGATTATAGTTTTATTTAAGAATACCTTGCCGCATATTTTTTACTCCTTTTCTGGAATGAAGCTATTATATCACATCAGTTTTAGGAAAGAAAGTACCTAAAAGAAATTTTTCTTCCCCTTATATGTAACAATCATACCGGCTTCCTGGCGTTCAGAATGGTTTCTGCTGTCTGCTGTGGTGTTTGGTTGGAATTGTCCAGCCAAAAGCCGATCCGTGGTGTTGTCTGCATAAATGTATCGTATAAGGTTTCAACCGTAAAGCCGGAATAGCCTGTTTTCTCCCTGTATCGTTCCCTTTCTTTTATTGTTTCCACATCTGGACAAAGAACGACAACCTCAACAGGGTATTTATGCAGATAATTTATCATTCGATTTAATTCATCACCGTAGTAGTTATCTTGGATCACTACAGAAAAGCCGTTGTCAAAGTATGACTTTGCCGCATCAGCAGTCAATTTGTATCGAAGGTACAGCTGGCGGACTGCTTCCGCTGATGGGGTAGCTGACATATTTTCTCTGCCTGTAATAATCATTTTTCGGAACACATCACCACGAAGATGGACGCATTTTTCTATTGATTTTGCCAGTAAATCGGAAACTGTAGATTTTCCAGAAGCCATTAAGCCTGTAATGAGATAAATTTTTGGATTCATTTCACTTCCTCCGGTACAAAAAATATGTACATGTAACTAATTCAACACATTTATAATTTGAATAGGGACATTATAGCATTTACTAAATACAAATTCAATGTATACGGAAAGAAAGATATAAGGAGTGGGAGGGATTCCGCCGTAGTCGGCATTGTAGGAGAATCCAAAAGTTTAGATTTTCCCACAATGCTTATCTTTTGGTCTTTGGTTCGGAATAGTGTAGTGCTGGCGGTCTATCTATTGTTTTCGGTTGCTTGCTTCTTTACCGTACATGAGCATTTTCCCATGGAATAAAGTTGCCATTTCCGCCGTCATAAAGGTCGCAGTGGCTTGCTTCAGGAATTATCATAAGCTCCTTGTTGTCTCCTTTTAGCAGTTTGAATGCAGTTTCTCCCATATAGCGCGAGTGGGCTTTCTCGCCATGAACAATGAGAACTGCGCTTTCAATTTCATCTGCATAGGCAAAAAGTTTTGTGTTCAAGAGCGATGAACTTGCCTGAACTGACCAGCCTCCGTTTGAATTAAGGCTTCTTGGGTGGTAGCCGCGTTCTGTCTTGTAATAGTCCCAATACTGGCTGAAAAATTCAGGATTCTCTGGACGCTCATTCGGAAGCCCCCCGGCAAGCTTATAAGTTCCGTTTTTATAGTCTTCGGTGCGCTGAGCATTCAAAGAATCACGTGCTTGCATTCTTGCTTGTTCATTGTCCGCAGCATCAAAATATCCGTTTGCTGTAATACGGCTCATATCGTACATTGTCATTACTGCGGTTGCCTTTATCCGTGTGTCGATTGCAGCGGCATTCAATGCCATTCCGCCCCAGCCGCAAATTCCGATGATTCCAATTTTCTGGGAATCAACGTTTTCTTGAACGCTTAAAAAATCAACCGCCGCCTGAAAATCCTCTGTGTTAATGTCAGGAGAATTCATATAACGAGGATTTCCTCCGGACTCTCCAGTGAATGACGGATCAAAAGCGATTGTTAAAAATCCGCGTTCTGCCATTGTCTGGGCGTACAATCCCGAAGCCTGCTCCTTTACTGCGCCGAAAGGTCCTGAAACAGCAAGCGCCGAAAATTTTCCGCTGTCAGGAACTGATTTTGGAGTATACATATCAGCTGCAATCGTGATTCCAAAATGGTTAACGAAAGTTACCTTTTTATGGTCAACTTTGTCAGATTTAGGGAATACTTTATCCCATTTTGAGTCAAGCCTAAGTTTTTCCATTTTTACTGCCACCTCGTTTTTTTGATTTTTAATTTTTGCAAAAGCTCCGCTAGCCGCTACAAAAGCAAGCGTAAGAACAGCAAAATTCCTTAGATATTTTTTCATTTTCTTAAAATCTCCATTCTGTTCAAAGTTTTTACGGTGCGCATCCGTTTTTAGTTTTTATCGACAATAGAAATATAAAATATTCCAGAAGATATTGCCAATATTTTGTTTTTATAACTAGATATTCCTTTTAGGAATAGATATAATGTCAAATTATGGAATTTCGTGTGTTAAAATACTTTCTAGCGATTGCAAAGGAAGAAAATATGAGCCGGGCGGCGGAAATTCTGCATATCACGCAGCCGACACTTTCCAAGCAGATAAAAGATTTGGAAGAGGAGCTTGGAAAAAAGCTCTTTAAGCGCTCAAACTATTCAATGCACCTTACTGCCGAGGGTCAGATTCTTTACAAGAGAGCTAGAGACATAGTTTCGCTTGCGGACGAAACTGTTGACGAGCTTAAATCTATGACAGAACCAACTGGAGGAAACGTAAATATCGGGGCCGCCGAAAGCGATTCAATAAAATATCTTGCGCGAATCATAAAACAGCTTCAGGAAGAGAGCGCAGGAATTACGGTGAACATCTATTCCGGCGATAGCGAGATGGTTGAATATAAACTTGACCGAGGACAGCTTGATTTTGCGGTTGTTGTGCGCGAATTCGATGTGAACAAATATTCATTTTTAAAGCTGCCGTATACTGACAAATTCGGGCTGATTACACGGCGCGACAATCCTCTTGCGAAAAAAAAACAGATTACAGCAGATGACTTGATAGAAACAAATGAGCCGTTGATTGCTTCACGGCAGAGCCTTCATTACGATTTTCAGAAATGGTGCGGAGAGAGGGTTGAAAAGCTTAATATTGTCGCAACGGGCGATATTCCATTCAACCTTTCGCTCCTCGCAAAAGAGGGCGTCGGATCGCTTTTGTGTTTTGGCAAAATCATCAATACAGGAACTGAAAGTCCGTTGGTTTATATTCCACTTTTCCCTTTACTGGAAAGTCCGATGTTTATTATCTGGAAAAAAGGCATGGAACTTACGCCGCCTGCAAAAAAATTAATGGACAGATTCCGTTTTCTTGCGCTGTAAAGACTGTTTTTTTAGACGGTAAAAACGGAAAAAAAGAGGATATGTTTTTCTCCGAACTGTCTTAGGGATATAAAACCTACAGTATGCGTTTTTACGTATGCGCTAAAGCGCACGACCCAATCCTGCTGGCTTAAATATAGTAGCTCTACGAAGCAGTTCAAAACAACATTAAAAATCAGATATTGCCAATATTTTGTTTTTATAACTTGATATGCAAGTTTTGAATAACTAAAACCTACTCCGTCCAGACCTGCTTTGCCAGATTGAAGACCGCCCAGGCTTTCGGCCAGCCGGCATAAAACGCAACGTGGGTAACAACCGCGGAAATCTCGTTTTTGGTGACGCCGTTTTTCTTTGCGTTTTCAAGGTGATATTTAAGTGAGCTGTCCGTAATTCCCTGCGCCATAAGGGCAACCACCGTGATAATACATCGGGTTTTGAGGTCGATGTCATGATTGTTCCAGTTTTCGCCAAAAAGAATATCGTCATTGAAGCGCGCAAAGTCCGGCGCAAACTCGCCAAGAGCCGCACGCCCAGCCGTCTGAACAATTTTCTGCGGATTCTGATTTTCTGAATTTTCATTTTGTGGCATAATTTTCCCCCTCAAAATATTTGTTTAAACTTTCTAAAAAAAGAGATTCCCATGTTGTTTGCCTGGAAATGACACACAGTCAGTTTATTTCAAAATGCTGTCAATATATTTTTTCACTTCCGCACCGGATGCGCTTCCTCTGAATTCCCGGCCACCTTTCAGAACTGCGCCTTTTGCGTGCTTTGCCAAGTCAGAGCCGCTTCGTCCAAGTCCGCTTCCGCCGCTTGTGCAGAGCACCACAAGATTCTTGCCGTTCAGGTCGTTCTGTTCAACGAATGTGTAGACGATTTTTGGAGCGAATCCCCACCAGATTGGATATGCGATAATCACGTTGCCGTAGCCACTCAGGTCGATCGAGTTTGCGATTGCAGGACGGCTTTTATTGTCGTTGTTTTCTTTTACGCAGCGAGAATTATTGTCTCGCCAGTTCAAGTCCGCGCTAGAATATTTTTGCGCCGGAACAATTTCGTGCAAGTCCGCGCCCAAAGCCGAAGCCGCTGTTTTTGCGAGCCGCTGCGTAGTCCCTGTCGCGCTGAAATAGCAGACAACCGTCTTTTTTGCGTTTTGTGTTCCCTGTGAACTCTGCGCATTTGCTCCAAACATAAGAATTCCTCCTGCCAAAAGTGAAATTAAAAGTTTTTTCATATTTCCTCCAAATTTTTCGGGCGTTTCCCCCCCCCCTCAATGTGTTAGGTTCCGCTCCTGTTGGCTGTATCTCTTTCCCAGCTGTTTGCCGGATGATTTTCCGCATTTATTTTTCCGCTTCCACGCTAACAATGCCTGAAAGATTTTTTATATTCTCCGCGCCGCTGACCGCTTTTCCAAGAATAAAAAGTCCAGGATACCCGCTGAATTTTCCGTAAAAAAGAACGATATTTCCCCACGGCGAAAAATATGCCAGCGTTCCCGAATCGCCTGAGCCTTCAATTCCGTTTTTCAGCGGAATTTTTTCTTTCGGATAAAAGATTTTTTCGTTTGTGCTGTAGTTTTCAATCTGAACTTTTATCGGAAGCTGACTGTAAAGCGATTTGCTCTGCCCGCTTGCGTTCAGTTCATAAACGATTTTATTTTTTCCGTCCGAAACACTGATTTTCATATTTTCTCCATTTACGGCATTTTCCGCAAAAGCACAGGAACTCGCCGCCAAAGCCGCAATGATAAAAAATGAAAGCAAAAGTTTTTTCACAAGCCGCGCCTCCAAATTTCTGTTTCCCAGTTTTTTATTTCCCAAGAATCTCTTTCACGTCCGCCAGAATCTGCTCGGTTGTCATTCCAAGCTCCTTCAAAAGCCCGGCCGGATTGTAGCGGTCGTAGAATTTCTTTTCCAGGCCGTAATTTTTCACTTTCATATTTGAAATTCCGTAGAACGAGGCGATTTTTTCGCCGAAGCCGCCGCTTGTGATTCCGTCCTCAAGCGTAATCACAAGCACATGGTCTTTCTTAAGCTCTTCAAGAAGTTTTTTGTCAACGCCGCTTGCAAAACGCGGATTTATCAAAGTCGGCTCAAAGCCAAGAGCGCTTTTTATAGCCGCCGCAACAGCCTCGCCTTTCTGGTAAAAGTCGCCGAGCGCGACAACCGCGACTTTCTCGCCTTTCTTTTCAACTTTGTAAGTGTCAAGCGCGTCAAAAGTTTTTTCTTCTGCGCAAGACGAGCGGTGGAAAACTTCATTCCCTGGAATCAGAATCAGAACCGGGTGGGATTTCTGTTCAATCGACCAGTTCAGCATATTCAGATATTCTTCTGCGCAGGTCGGAGCAAGAACCACAAGATTCGGAATATTCGTGAATACCGCAAGCCCGAAAATTCCCAAATGCGTAACGTCGGTAAGTCCGTCAAACGAAGTGTAGTTCATCAGCATTGTAACCGGCAGATTGTTTATGCAGACATCCTGCGAAATCTGGTCGTAAGCGCGCTGCAGGAAAGTCATATTTGTAACCAGAAGCGGATTTCCGCCGTTTTTCGCGATTCCTGCGCAGACCGCAACTGCCGCCTCCTCCGCGATTCCAACGTCAAGATACTGCGGGCCGAGCTTTACACGAAGCTCAGGCACAAGTCCGACCGAGGCCGGCATTGCAGGAGTCACGACAACAAATTTCCTGTCCTTTGCGGCACGCTCCATAATCCAGTTCGGAGTAATCGCGCCGTAGCTTTCTCCGTCTCCAAAATTCACAGTCGTTTTTCCGGTCGCGCGGTCAAACGGAAGAGTCCAGTGCCAGGCCTCCTTGTTTTTCTCAGCAGGGGCATAGCCTTTTCCCTTCAAAGTGTGGATATGAAGCACAACCGGATGGTCAATGTCCTTCACCTTTTCAAAAAGCGCAATCATTGCGCCGATGTCGTTTCCGTTTTCCTCATAAATATAGTCAAGCCCGAACGCGCGGAACATATTGTTTGAAGATTTTCCGTTTGTCTTGCGCAATTCTTTCAGATTCTTGTAGATTCCGCCGTGATTTTCCGCAATCGCAATCTCGTTGTCGTTCACAACAATGATGAAATTTGAATTCAGCTCAGAACCTGCAACGCTCAACGCCTCCAAAGCCTCTCCGCCAGAAAGCGAGCCGTCACCAATCACTGCGATAATATTTTCCTTTCCGCCAAGGACATCGCGCCCTTTCGCAAGACCTGCCGCCAGCGCAATAGAAGTTGAAGTGTGTCCCACATTGAAAAAATCGTGCTTGCTTTCGTCAGGATTCGTGTAGCCAGAATCCTCCGCAAAATGCGCATCGTCCAAATATCCGGCTTTTCGCCCGGTCAAAAGCTTGTGCGCATAGCTCTGGTGCGAAACGTCAAAAACAAACTTGTCCACAGGCGAATTAAAAACGTAGTGAAGCGCGATTGTCGCCTCAACCATTCCAAAGTTCGGTCCAAAATGTCCGCCGATTTTCGTAAGCCGGTTGAACAAAGCCTCGCGCATCTCTTCCGCAAGAGCCGTCATCTCCGGCAAAGAAAGTTTTTTCAAGTCAGCCGGTGAATTGATTTTTTCCAAGTACATATTTTCTCCATTTTTTGGGCGCTACCGCTGCGTTCGTTTCTCAAGCTCAACTGCCGCAACGGTCGGGCTATCCGCACTTCGCAAACTGCTCATCCGTCCGCTTCGCTACCGGACTGCTTCGCAGGTGCTACTATCCCTAGCGCACATAATAGTACATTTTATTTATTTTTAAGAAACATTCCGTTACTTAAACAGAATTTACAAACATTTTAGTTACTTGTCAACACTAAAAATTAAAATAAACAACGTTTCATCACTTATTCTTGAAATAAAAATTGTTTTATTCTATTATATTTGCATGGCAGATTATATCCGCGCGCGAAGCTACGACCAGAAAGAAGAGCGTCTGAACCAGATAAAAAAAGCAACCGAAGAACTCTTTGAAAATTTTCCTTATACAGAAATCACTCTTTCTACGATTGCAGAAAAACTAGGCTGGTCCCGCGCAAATTTATATAAGTATGTAACAACAAAAGAAGAAATCATCCTTGAAATTGCCTCCGACAAAATGACCGCATACTTCAATTCGCTTCTTTCTGCTTTTCCGCAAAAAAATAATTTCAGCCTTGAAGTAATTGCAGAAGTCTGGGCAGGGCTTGTAAACGCGCACCAGGATTATATGCGATACGTTTCGTATTTAAATCCGATTATTGAAACAAATGTAACAGTCGAACGACTCGCCTCATTCAAAAAAAAATATTATAACTTTGCATATTTATTCCGCGACAGGCTCTCGCAAATGCTTAATATTTCCGCTGAAAAATCCTATAAAATTCAGTTGGATGTGCTTTTTTTTGCATCTTCAAATGCGGTCTGCTGCTATAAGAATCCGCTAGTCAAAGCCGCCCTTGATCAAATCGGCATTGTTCCGCCAAAAATGGACTTTTACGAAGACATGAAAACTTTTATCTTGATGCGGCTAAGCTGGGAAAAATAATTTTTCTTTCTGGACGGAGCTTTATGGAATATATAAAAATTACAAAAGAAAACATTGACTTGGAGCACATCTGCTGCGCCATGTCTGGAAAACAGAGCCTTGCTAAAAAGGAATGGATGAAAAACCGCTTTGAAGACGGGCTTGTTTTTTACCGGAGCAAGGAGCGCGGCAAGTGTTTTATTGAATATATTCCGGCTGAAAATGCATGGATTCCGATTGAGGCTGGCGGTTACATTTACATCAACTGCCTGTGGATTGCCGGCGCTATGAAAGGACACGGTTATTCTGACGATTTGATTTCGGAATGCATTCGGGACGCAAAGGAAACAGAAAAAAAAGGAATCTGCATACTTTCGTCGGAAGGAAGAAAAAAAGAGTTTCTGTCGGATTCAAAATATCTTGAACACAAGGGATTTGCTGTCGCAGATACTTCCGAGCCGGGAATTACACTTATGTACCTGCCGTTCGACAAGAATGCCGAACCTCCGAGATTCAAAGAATGTGCAAAACACCCAAAAACTGACGAAAACGGCTTTGTTCTTTACTACACAGACCAGTGTCCGTTCACATATTACTGGGTCCCAAAAGTTCAGGAAGCGGCGAAAGAAAACAACATTCCCCTTAAAGTAATCCACATAACAGATAAGTCATCCGCCCGGAACGCCCCTTCCCCGGTTACAACCTACGCCCTTTTCTACAACGGAAAATTCATAACGCACGCAATCCAGTCCGACAAAAAGTTTTTGAAACTTGCGGGGGAAACAGGAGAAATAAAATCTTTTCCGGTGGTTTAGAAAGCCGCCCTGGAATATAAAGCAAAATTATCCATCAGTCCGAAGGATAATGGGAAAGAGCGCGCATACCACATTATCCAGCGTCATAGAAAGCATTGCAGTCAATTTTGATTTGTTGCCTTTTTCTATTTTTCTACATTCGATACTGTGAATTTGATTGCTTTATTGGGACAGACTGTCTTGCAGTCGCCGCAGCGTATACAGTCCATGCTGTTGGGATTCCGCCATACGGGAATGTCTAATTTACAGATTTTCTGGCAGGAGGCACACTCTGTGCATTTTTCAGTGTCAATTTTAAAGCGATAAAATGAAATCTTGTTGAAGATTCCGTAAACTGCGCCGAGCGGACAAACATAGCGGCAGAATGGACGGCATATTATAATAGAAGAAAACAGCGTAATTAATAGGATTAAAACTTTCCAGCGGAAGATAAAGCCCGCGGCCTCCCGCATTCCTTTATCTAACAGCACAAGCGGAACGCCTCCCTCAAGTGTTCCCACCGGGCAAATCCACTTACAGAACCAGGGCTCGCCCAAACCTGTAATATCAATAACGAACATAGGAAGCAGGATTACAAAAATTCCCAGAAATACAAAGCGCAGCCAGCGCAGACCTTTTTCGCCCGGAAGACGACGGATTTTTTTGACGAATGGAATCTTAAAAAGCAAATCCTGAACAAGACCAAATGGGCATAAAAAACCGCAGACAAATCGTCCAAGAATAATTCCGAATATCACAAGTAAGCCCACAACATACATTGAGATGCGGTATTCGCGGGCATTGAGCGTGGCCTGCAGAGAGCCAATCGGACAGGCTCCCAGCGCTCCCGGACAGGAATAGCAGTTCATCCCCGGAAGGCAGACAGCTTTCGAGCCGCCCTCAAAAATTTTTCCATGGGAAAAACCCTTGATGTAGCCGTTTGAAATGGCTGCAAAACATGCCTGAAATATTAGACGAATGCGGGAATGTTTTTTCAGTCTTGAACTGCCTGCCATAGAAAAATTCCTCTTCTATCCTATTCCGATACATTCCAGGCAGATTCTGCTGGCTTTATTGAAAACAGTTTCTGCCTCTCCCCGGAAAACCCCTGCTATCACAAGGCCAATTCCAAGACAGAGGGAGATTATTGCTATGATTTTACGGACTTTTTCATCCAATTTCATTTTTCCAGAATTCCATCGATAATCTTCTGCCAGTCTTTCTGGCTGCGTGAACCAAGATACGCATTTCCAACCTGATTTCCGTTTGAATCTACAAAAATCGTTGTCGGAACAGCCTGCACACCTCGCAGAATACCGGAGAACATCTCGATATTCGGAATAACATGGGTATAGTCTGCGCCGGTATTTTTGATGATTTTCTCGCCTGTTGTCTTTACCCGTTCACTGACCTGGCCCTTGTTATCAAGAATATCTATTACAATTCCTATAACTTCAATTCCCTTTGCCTTATTCTCTTCGTTTATGCGGGCAAGATCAGGCATTTCCCGGATGCAGGGACCGCAAAAAGTACCCCAGATGTTTACCATCGTAAGCTTATTCTTTGCAAAAATTTCGCTTGTTACGGGATTTCCCTTAAAGTCTGTGGCAGTAAATGAAATTTTGTCACCCGCTTTTTGTGCAAATAAAAGTGTTGAAAGAGTCAAAAGCGCGATTACAGTAAAGAGTTTTTTCATATAAATTCTCCTGTGAAGGCGAGCCTCTCAAATCTCGCAAGGCTGGGATTATAATACAAAGAAGAGAAAATACAGTCAATAAAGGAAATATTCAAAAGGAAAAAGAGCTTTTAAGCTCAATCGGCAAAAATATAAATGGTTTACAATTCCAGAAATGAAAACTGATAGGAATATAATCCGCAGAAACAATTTTTAATTCAGAAAATTACTTTGCTTCTGTTGATGAAATTGCAGAAAAGGCAAGAAAATACCTTTCTTTTGTGAATAAAACTTCTATCGTTCATGCCTGCCAGACGCTTAGCGGAACATATTTTGACACAAGCGAAAAAACACGGTACGAAAAGGCGATTTTTAATTTTGACGGAACTTCAGTTTCATTCAATAAAAACACGGTCGATTCCCTTGAAAATTCAAGATTTTCCGCACAAAAGAAGCTTTGGGTAGAAGACTTGATTCAATACAATCTTTTGCGTTACCAAAACGAATTCGGCTCAGATGATTATTCTGAAAACGGAACTTTGCCGTTTTTAAAGCTTTACCAAAAATACACGATGCGCGACGCGGCTCTTTTATGCGACTATACAAAAATCCATTCTTCGTTCCGCGGACAAGGACTTATAACTTCCGCAAAGCCAGATTATTTTCTATTTGTGAACCTGCACAAGGATGCGGACATAAAAGATTCAATAAATTATGCTGACAGATTCATAACGCCGGACCATTTTCAGTGGCAGTCGCCAAACAGCACAACGCAAAATTCTGAAGTCGGACAGAACTTAATCCGCAACATCGAAAGAAAAATCCGACTTCATCTTTTTGTACGCAAATTTGAAAAAGTAGAAAACATAACCCAGCCGTTCATTTATCTTGGTCAGGTTTCAACTTTTCCGGGCAGCGCGGAAGGCAACAAGCCAATCACAATGAAATTCGCGCTTCATAGCCGTGTTCCTGACGAGCTTTTCAACGACTTTATAACACGCACCGACAAAATGGGAAAAAACAGCGATAATTGACTTTACAAAAAAAGGACTGAAAAAATGAACAACGCAAATATAACAAAAAACGATTGTAAAACCCAAACTACACCGCTCAAGCAAATCCACGTTTCTGCGGCGGTAATTTTCCGTACTGTGGCTGGCGGCGAAAAGCTGGTTTTTGCGACGCAGCG